>CAZFVV010000228.1:0-6341 GCA_964522165.1 uncultured Calditrichaceae bacterium | reverse complement strand
TCTGCGGTTAAATGTGACATTGTCAAGTTAAATGGCTGGATGGTTTAATGGTTAGTTTCCTGGCCGTTTTCCGGCATTACCCCCTAAAACCATTCAACCATCCAACAATTTAGCCATCTAACAATCCATACTCCCTGAAAATACCGCAAAATTTTTCTAACCATAGATTTCAAAGACTGATGCAAACAATCGCCGACTATATAAAAAAAAATCTCCGGAATCCCCGGGTGCTCAAATTTGCCGTTGTCGGGGGCAGCGGCGTTCTGGTAAACATGGGGGTATTGTACCTGCTCACGCATTACGCCCGCATCCATTACATGGTCTCCAGCATTTTTGCCATCGAGCTTTCCATCCTCACCAACTTTTTGCTGAACAACTACTGGACCTGGCGCGACCGGATGGGCAAATCTCTTTTTCGGAAGCTTCTTCAATATCATATCTCCGTAGGCGTGAGCGCGGTGCTGGCCAACTGGCTGCTGTTGGTGTTCCTCACCGAAGTGGCGGGCATTTATTACCTGATTTCTAACTTGATCGGCATCGGGGTGGGAATGCTGTTCAATTTCGTGCTGAACGACCTGTGGACCTTTCGCCACCGGGAGTAAAAGAACAGGGGCAGGAGCAGGTGGCAGGGGCAGGAGCAGTTAGCAAGGACGATTACGATACATCTTGCGGGGACTGCAGTAACCCGATTCCAATTACAAAACGCCTCTTTACTGCTACTCGTGGCTATTTCTGCCACCCGCTCCTGTTCCTGCAATTGGCAATTGGCAATTGGCAATTGGTAATTGCTAATTGGCAATTTTACCCTGCCCCTGCCCCTCTAAAGCTCCCGGCTGCCCACACCCATCATTGCTTGTTTCATACCCGGAAAGTGTTTATATTCTTCGCCGCTATAAGCGATCAAAAGTAGCCGCTAATAACCTAAAGGAGTCATTCTGATGACAGAGTACGAACTTCAAGAAACAGAAATATCGGAAAATATCCATACCGAAGGCGATATAGATCCGGGGGAGACCGCGGAGTGGCTGGAAGCCCTCGACCAGATTCTCACCCATCGCGGGGCGGACCGCGCCCGTTTTTTGCTCAGCCAATTGTTTCAACATACCTATTTCAAGGGCCAGGAATTGCCCTTCTTTCCCAATACCCCTTATATCAACACCATCCCGGTGGAAGACCAGCCGCGCTACCCCGGGGATCGCCAGCTCGAACGGCGGATCAAGAGCATCATCCGCTGGAACGCCATGGCCCTGGTGGTGCGGGCGAATAAAAAGTACCCCGGCATCGGGGGACATATTTCCACCTACGCCTCCGCCGCCACCCTTTACGAAGTGGGATTCAACCATTTCTTTAGCGCCAAAGGGGATGATTTTTCGGGCGACCTGGTCTATATGCAGGGCCACGCCTCGCCGGGAATTTACGCCCGGGCCTTCTTAGAGGGGCGCATCGACCGCAGCCACATGGAGGCCTTCCGGCGGGAGATGGAAAAGGGCGGGGGACTCTCCTCCTATCCTCACCCCTGGCTGATGCCGGATTTCTGGGAATTCCCTACCGTCTCCATGGGGCTGTCGCCCATTTCCGCGATTTACCAGGCGCGCTTTGCCCACTACCTTCACGACCGCGGAATCAAGGATACCTCCGGGCAGCACATCTGGGCCTTCTTAGGCGATGGGGAAACCGACGAACCGGAAACCTTAGGCGCCATCACCCTGGCCAGCCGGGAGCACCTCGATAACCTGATTTTCGTGGTAAACTGTAATTTGCAGCGGCTCGACGGGCCGGTGCGCGGCAACGGGAACATTATCCAGGAGCTGGAAACCGTGTTCCGGGGGGCGGGATGGAACGTCATCAAAGTGATCTGGGGATCGGACTGGGACCCCCTCTGGCAGAGCGAGGCGCGGGAATTGCTGGTGCGGCGCTTTGAGGAGACCGTGGACGGGTATCTCCAGAAATACGTGGTCGAACCCGGCTCCTATTTGCGGGAGCACTTCTTCGGAAAGTACCCCGAACTGCTAAAATTAGTGGAGCAGTATTCCGACGAGCAGCTCAAAAAGCTGCGCTTAGGCGGGCATGATCCGGTGAAGGTTTACGCCGCCTATCGCAACGCGGTGGAGCACCAGGGCGCGCCAACCGTCATTCTGGCGCGAACCATTAAAGGGTACGGCCTGGGCGAGGCCGGGGAGGGTAAAAACATTACCCACCAGCAGAAAAAATTGAATGATGAGGAGCTGCGCCATTTCCGCGACCGCTTCGATATTCCCATTCCCGATGACCGGCTGGCGGAAAGCCCTTTCTACCGCCCCGCGGAAAACAGCCCGGAGATCAAATACATTAAAGAGCGGCGCAGCGAGTTGGGCGGTTTTGTGCCCTCCCGCAGAACCCTTGCCGAATCCCTGGAAGTTCCGGATTTGCACTTTTTCGACGAGTTCTTCACCGGCAGCGAGCGGGAAGTCTCCACCACCATGGCCCTGGTACGGATGCTCTCCCTGCTGATCAAGCATCCGAAGGTAGGCAAGCGCATCGTTCCCATCGTTCCCGACGAGGCGCGCACCTTCGGGATGGAGTTTCTGTTCCGCCAGATCGGGATTTATTCCCACAAGGGGCAGCTCTACGAGCCGGTGGACGCGGACGCCTTCCTGTTCTACCGCGAAGCTAAAAACGGGCAGATATTGGAAGAAGGCATCACCGAAGCCGGTTCCATGGCCTCCTTTACCGCCGCCGGCACCGCTTACGCTAATTACGGGGTGGACGCCATTCCCTTTTTCATTTTCTACTCCATGTTCGGTTTTCAGCGCATCGGCGACCTGGCCTGGGCGTTTGGAGACCAGCGCGGGCGCGGGTTTATGATCGGCGGAACCGCCGGGCGCACCACCCTGAACGGGGAGGGTTTGCAGCACCAGGACGGCCACAGCCACGTATTAGCGAGCACCATCCCCAACTGCATTACCTACGACCCCGCCTGGGCTTATGAGATTGCGGTGATCATCCAGGACGGTCTTAAACGCATGTATTTCGGCCGCGAAGACGTGTTTTACTACCTCACCGTGGGCAATGAAAACTATCCCATGCCCGCCATGCCCAGGGGGGTGGAAGATGGAATCATCAAAGGTCTATATAAATTTGCCGCCAGTGAAAGCGGCTCTTCGAAAGCCCCGGCAAAGGATAAAGGCAAGAAAAAGAGCCGTCCTAAAGCCCACATTTTCGGCAGCGGCTCGATTTTGCGGGAAGCGCTGCGGGCGCAGCAGATCCTCGACGAGAAGTACAACGTCGCCACGGACGTCTGGAGTGCCACCAGTTACAACCAACTGCGGCGGGAAGCCCTGGCAGTGGAGCGCTGGAACATGCTCCATCCCGCGGAAACGCCCCGCAAGCCCTATATCACTGCGCTTCTGGAAAAAGAGGAGGGCCCGTTCGTCGCCGCTTCGGACTATTTGAAAGGGCTGGCCGATCAGGTCTCCCACTGGGTCCCGGGGGGATTGTACGCCCTGGGAACCGATGGTTTCGGTCGCAGCGAGACCCGGGAAGCGCTGCGGCGTTTCTTCGAAGTGGACGCGGAGTGCATCGCCATCGCGGTGCTGCACCAACTGGCTAAACGGGGGGAGATCAAAGCGGAAGCGGTTGCAAAGGCGATTGCAGAGTTAGGCGTTGATCCGGAAAAAGCCAACCCGATGATTTCGTAGGGGCAAAGCATTCGAGGCGTAAAATTACCTGAAAATTTCGAGCAGCTTCCCGAATGCTTTGCCGATGCCATTGCAAAATTAGCCCCGGCCGTACAAAAAATGCCTTGATTTAGCGGGAAAGGGAATGTTATATTGCCAGCCGATTTTGATATGGCGCTTTAGCTCAGTCGGTAGAGCAACGGACTGAAAATCCGTGTGTCCCCAGTTCGATTCTGGGAGGCGCCACGAGAAAGCAAAGGGTTACGGCGCATCTACCGTAACCCTTCTTTTTTGGGAAAAAATATCCAACCGGCCCGGGGGTTGATAATGGGTTTCTCAGTGCCAGCCAATACTCTGTTGATTTTTGCAGAATTCATCCCGCCGAATTTGCATAAATGGTTTGGAACTGTTAAATTGCCGCGTTTACAAAATCAAAGCTCCCGCGAGTATTCCTCCTTGCCGGAGAGGCTCTGAAAAAATTATCCATTGTTAACCATATTATAACCACAGGAGGCCGTTATGACCGTTTTCTGTATTGCAGCAGGATTACTAGGAATTATTCTGGGCTACGTTTTCCACTGGGCAATTCGCCGCGATCCCAAACCCGATGCCGCAGAATTAGCAGCGCTGGTCGCCATTTTGGTGGCCGGGGTGGTGATTACCTTTATCAAAGACCAGCTTCTTCAGTGCCCGGCGGCGTTCGCCTGGTACGTGATCGGCTTATTCGTCGGTTTCGTTATTTTTCTACTGTTCTTCTTTATGAAGTGGGAGACCTTCAGCCAGCAGTTGAAGAAGGAAGGGCAAATGAAGGTTCCCTTTTTCCCCTTCAAATAAAATCATCCACCCGGTTTGACCCTAATCGTAGGCCGTAGAGACGTAACATGTTACGTCTCTACATTACGTCTCTACGCAAAATATTTAACCCTCACAAAAGCAATGAATCATTTGATTTCCACAAATTGGATAGACTATCCGGATTATCCTGCGCCCGGCGCGATGTCGCGCAGGCGTTTTTTAGGATGGTTAGGCATGGTGGGAATGGCGGTGTTCGGGAGCAAAGCCATCGGGCAGGAAGCGGAAAGCAAGCCCCGTATGATCACCCGAATCATCCCCTCCGGCGGTGAAAAATTACCGGTGGTCGGCCTGGGCACCTGGCAGACCTTCGACGAACGCCTGGATGAAGAAACCCGGGAACGCCTGAAATCCGTGCTCACCATCCTGTTCGAGAACGGCGGGCGGGTGATCGACTCCTCGCCCATGTACGGGCGTTCGGAAGCGGTGACGGGCGAATTGACCGAAGAGCTGGGCATTAATGCAGAGTTGTTCATGGCTACGAAAGTATGGACCAGCGGCGAGGGAGCCGGGAAAGAGCAAATGGCGCAATCTTTCCGGCTGATGCGGCGCTCGCGCATGGATTTAATGCAAATCCACAACCTGGTGGATTGGAAAGCCCACCTCACAACCTTGCGGGAGATGAAAGCGGCCGGCAACATCCGCTACTGGGGCATCACCCACTACACCGCCGGCGCGTTTGCGGAAATGGCCCGGATCATGGAAGCGGAAAAACCGGATTTCATTCAAATTCCCTACTCTATGGAAGAGCGCCGCGCCGAGGAGCGTCTGCTGCCCCTGGTGCAGGACCTGGGAATCGCCGTGCTGATCAATCGCCCTTACGAAGGCGGTTCCCTTTTTGCGCGGGTGCGCGGGAAAGCGCTCCCGGGGTGGGCGCAGGAATTCGACTGCGCCAGTTGGGGGCAATTCTTCCTGAAATATTTGTTAGGCCACCCCGCGGTGACCTGCGTGATTCCCGGCACCGGCAATCCCCGGCACATGCAGGATAACGTCCGGGCCGGTTTCGGCAGGATGCCGGAGGCCGCGCATCGGAAACGAATGGTGGAGTTTTTGAGCCGGTTATGAAGTTTTACGGGCAAGGAAAGCCCTGGCGCATGATTCTTAATTACCTTCCCTCCCTTATTCCGATAAGATAGCTTGACAATGTTACATTTAAAAATTTAGACAGGATGAACAGGTTTTACATGATAGGAATTGGTGAAACCTATAAGATATTCGGCTGAAAAGCCAATCTAAAATCCTGATCATCCTGTTAATCCTATCAAAAAATCCTAATGTGACATTGTCAAGATAAGCACCCCGGGAATATAAAGATAAATATCAGTAGGTACCCTCTGCGGGCAATATTACATTAGCGCCAATTTGTTGCCCTTCTGCAGCAGCTCAGCAAAGATTAATTCCCTTTGCCTCTTGAGAAGCGGCGGCAAAGCAAGGTGAATAAATTGGCGCGATGCGAATTGTAAAAACGTAATTAACTCGTCAGCCTGCGAAAGACACGAAACAAACAAAAAGAATGAAAGAGATACTTTTGATGGAAGAGGAAATGCAGTTGCAAGTAGAGAAAGATTACCAGGCGTTCGAAGAGTTCGGCCTGAAAGAGAGCCTTCTAAAAGGGGTGAAGGCGGCGGGTTTTATAACCCCCAGCCCGATCCAGCAGGAAGCGATTCCGATTATTTTATCCGGGGCGGACATGATCGGGCAGGCGCAAACCGGCACCGGCAAAACCGCGGCCTTCGGCCTGCCGGCCATGAATGCGGTGCAGCATAACGGAAATATCGAAATACTGGTCATCGCCCCTACCCGGGAGTTGGCCAACCAGATCAGCGACGAGCT
>CAZFVV010000227.1:0-6523 GCA_964522165.1 uncultured Calditrichaceae bacterium | reverse complement strand
ACGATATGGCCGCTGGCCTGGCCCGCGGCCACGTTGATTTGGCCGGTAACCACCCCGGCGTCCACTTTGGCCAGGGTATCGCCGCTGGCTTCCTCGATCAACACCAGGCCTACCGGTTCGCCGTGCATTCCGCCGCCTTCTACGTGCACCGGGATGGGAGCGGATTCGAAATCAGCGTGATCACCGTGAAGAATCGCAACGGTCAAGGTGGTATGCCCCGCGGCCTTGCCCTGGATATGGAAGCTCCAATCCTCGCCGGGGTGTTGAACGATTCCGGCGATGGCTCCGTTTTGGATGGTCAACAACATACTAAATTCGTCGCCCTGGGGCGTTCCCTCGTTTCCCTCACCGTCGATGAGGCGAACCGAGAGCAGGGTTGTGGTCAGGCCTTCCTGCGCTTCGATCTCCCCGTTCACCTGCCCGTTCTGATAGCTGACAATGTCCACCCCGTTCTGGCGGATTTTCAGGCCCACTGCTTCAAAATGGTCTTCATCATCGTCCGTTTGGGTGCTGTCTTTGCTGCAACTGAGCGCGAGCGCCAGGATGGCGAACATAAAAAAGCCGAGTTTCAGGAGTTGCTTTATCATTTGGGTTCTCCTTTATCCGGGGTTCCGGTTTGGTGATTTGGTTTGAGCACAACTCCAATATTGTAAAAGGTAATCGCGACAGGGCGCAGGATTCATTCCGCACGAGGGTGCAAAGTAAATTCTGCACTCCTCATCAACTCACCATGGTAAGACCCTGCCCCGTGCTTTTAGCTGTACCGGGGTGTAACAGTTCATCCCGCAAAACGTTTTGCCGGTGAGTGGAATTTCAATGCGCCCGCCGATGGAACCCGCACGGTTCGGTTACGGACTCCGCGATCCAATATTGGGAAAATGACGAGAGGGTAATTACCAAACAGGGGGGGCTTTATTGATATGAATAAAGCCGAAAAACCTGGGAAAAAGAGGAATTTGAGGAAGGGATAGAAAAAATACCGGCTTTCGAGGCTCAATTAACGAAACGCTGCCCAGGAAGAGAAAGCTGGCGACCAGGCTGATCTGGATGATATTGCCGGGGCAGTTGGCCGGTTCGACAAAGGGGGAGTGCTGGTGCAAAAAAGGCGTTACAACCATGACCCCGACCAACAGGGCCACTGCAACCAGCAAAATTATTTTTGAACCGTTTCTCATGTCGCTTACCCGACCCACTTGAGTGAGTCTTCTAATGCGCAGGTTTCGTAAAAGTTCCTTCTGTGCCGGAACGCAAACAAAACCTGTTTGCAGGGTATAAACCTAATGATTTCAAGAATGATTCCCAAACGGAAAAAAATCTTGACTTACGGAGCGTCCGTAGCGATTCTGGGAAAGCGCTATGATAAAGCGCTGCCGGGGAGCCGGATCAATTTTCCCAGGCCAATTCCGGCGTTTGTTGAAGCCGGCCGCTGATAGCTGATATACCGGACCTGGGCATAAACTGCACTTTTTGAGGATATGAAGCATTGTTTTCCTTAACTCATGTTACGCATCCGGCGTCACCCGGGGATAAATCCCCTCAGTTTGGTTCAGGGAATCTTACAAATCCCCGCGATGAATCGCGGGGCTATTCATTTGCTCGATTAGACTTGAATAGCCCCGATCTTTAGATCGGGGATTGGGTGAAAATGCCAACCCTCATTAATCTTGCGGGAATTTATTCCCGCGTAGTGTGCTTCGCGTAACATCAGTTCCTTAATATACTTCACCACTTTTACGCATTACGTTTTAGCCATGGCTTTCAAAGACTACTTTTCTCGCCAGGCCGCGGATTACGCCAGCTTTCGCCCCACCTACCCCGCGGAACTGTTTGCCTACCTGGCCTCGCTATGTGCGATAACCGACACCGCCTGGGATTGCGGAACCGGCAGCGGCCAGGCGGCCATCGGTTTGGCGGATCATTTTCAAAAGGTGATCGCCACTGATCCCAGCGAAAAGCAGATTGCCAGCGCCGCTCCCCATCCCCGGGTGATTTACGAGGTTGCCGCGGCGGAAAAAACTTCCATCCCCTCTGCCTCGATTGATCTGGTCACCGTGGCCCAGGCGCTGCACTGGTTCGATCTCGATCAGTTTTACGCCGAGGCGCGACGGGTGTTGAAACCTTCCGGCGTTCTGGCTGCCTGGTGTTATAACCTGCCCCGGATGGCCCCGGAAATTGATCCGCTGATCGAAGAATTCTATTCCCACACCGTCGGCCCCTACTGGCCCCCGGAGCGCCGCCTGGTGGAGGACGCTTACCGTTCCCTGCCCTTTCCGTTCGCAGAAATCGCGGCCCCGGCGTTTTCCATGGCCGCGCAATGGGATTTCCAAAACTTCGTTGGCTATCTCACCACCTGGTCGGCTATCCAGGAATTTATCCGCCGGCGGGGAATGAATCCGTTGGATTTGCTGCTAAAAGCGCTGCGCCCTCTCTGGGAAGACGAAGCAGCGCCCAAACGGATTACCTGGCCGTTTTCGTTGCGGGTCGGTTTGGTTAGAAGCCGTGAGTAAAAAGAGGGGCCGGGGCCCAACATCGTTACTTTTCATTTTTCATTTTGCACTTTTCACTTTTGATTGCCGGCCGGTTCTTCGGGAGCGGCGCCGCGGGAGCGCCAGATCGGCCAATAGACGCTGGAATTCTCCACCCGCTTGCTGCCGGGAATAAAGAAATGCAGCACCGGCTGAAATCCCATCAGGGTCGGCCAGGCTTTGACGTTCAGCAATACCCGGATGGTATGCCGGACCCGAAGGCTCTGCGGCTCCTGCAGACGGCGCATCATGAATAAGGGAAACACTCGCACCAGCACGGAAACAAAGAAAATGAGCTTGTAAACCGAATCGAACATGGCCGGGAAATATTCCATGGAGCCTTTCAGGTACTGAGCCAGCAATCCCCCGGCCAGGGCGCCGAGGCCGGAGGCCACCCCGTTGCCCACGGACCAGTGCGCGAAATAGACCGAATTGCCCTCTGCCGGGGCGGAGCGGTACACCAGGTTGGCGGTGCAGAGGTTATACCCCGCCCACACGAATCCGCCGCTCAAATGCAGAAAAGGAATCAGGAAAAACATGGAAAACGCGCTTCCGCTGGCAAAAATCCAAAAAGCCGGGAAGATGGTGGAAAAAAGCGCCGTAAAAATGATGATCGGGCGATTGCCCAGGTGGTCGGACAGGTGCCCCCAAATCCACATGCCGGTCAGGTCGGCCACGGCGGTGAGCATGGTGAGAATACCCACCGTGGCATAACTGACCCGCAGGTCCTCTAACAGATATACCACGAAAAAGGGAGCCGCGATATTGGTTCCGAAAGAGCGCAGCACCGCAAAGGTCAAGAGATTGCGGAAGCCCGCTTCCCGCAGCGGGGCGCGATAGACCTGGCGCAGGCGCCGGGTGAGGCGGGGGGGGTTGGGCAATTCCGGTTTCAAGTGGAGAAACCAGATGCTGAGCGCCCCGGCTAAAATGGCGATGATGAACAATATTTCAAAGGGGCGAATTTTGGGGAGCAACGGATAGGAACGGGTAAACCAGTCCAGGAAATATCCTCCCGCCAGGGTAATCAGGATGCCGATAATTCCCAGGATGCTGTTCCGCAACCCGAAAAAACGCCCCCGGATATCGTCCGGCACCAGCCCCGCCATCCAGGACAACCAGGCTATTCCGGAGATTGCGCCCATGATGTGGCTGGCGAATATTAACACGATCAACAGCTTCAAAAACAGGGAGGTTTGCGAACCGCCCAGCCAAAAACTGCACAACACCACCGGAATCCACATCGCCCGGCCTACCGCCACAAACCCGATAACCAACTGTTTGCGGTTTTGCTTTCTCTCGACCAGGTAAGAGCCGAAAAACTGCGCCGTGGTAGCGAAAAAAGGGATGGCGGCCAGCACCCCGATTTCCAACGAATTGGCGTTCAACGCCAGGGAATAGCCGGGAAGGAAGACGCTCCCGGTCAAATTGGCGTAAATATGCGCAAAACCGCCGTCGATAATGGAAAGGCGCAGCGCCGCTAAGGTTTGTTTTACCGAAAGACCGCTTTTGGACATATTCCCCGGGAACTCGAACATCCTGTGGCGAAGCCATCGATACCCACTGCTGCATCCCGCGGCAAATCGCGGGGATCGGTGCAAACAACTCCCCGCCAGCCTGAAGATGGGCTTAAATGTAGTGAATCGCTCAACCCAAAACAAAGCGGACAATATTTTGCTGCTCAAAGCGGCAATTTTCTGTTTTGAAACCGGGGGGCATTACTTTATATTCTGTAAAATTTTTGATCATAAAAATACAGTTCGGAAAAACGTTCCGCTGCGGAACCCTGCCGGATGCCCTATAGATTCGTCATTCCTGGTTTTTTCATATTTTTGGTTTGATGTTTGCATAATTCAATGCGTCAGGTATTCTCAGTGCTATTTGAAAACCTCTCTTTTTCAGGGAATTTGGAATTCGCACCTTAATATAAGGATAAGGAGATCTTTATGGCGTTTACAAACCCAGGGAATAGTTCGGGAAAACGGATGGGGAATTCTCAACGGTTACGGGGAACTTCATTTGCGCCCCGGGGGCAGGGAGGAGTGCTGGCAACGTCCCTGCCGGCAAATACTTTCCGCCAGGAAATCGAAGATATTTTTGAAGAGGAACGATTTTTCAGCTACCTGGGGGCAGTCAAGGGAAGCCTGTGGGCGGCTTTGATCTCCATCTATTTATGGTTGATTACCGGCATCATTTTTGTCTTTTTGCTGAAGTAGTTGCATTCCGGATGGTATCAAAAAAAGGGCGGCGCGCCTGCCTGAATGGGAATTCAAACAGGCGCTTCCTTTTTCCTCATAAAAAAGACGTCGGCAGGGTAGTGGATTGCGCACTGTCCCATTGCCAGGGCTTGCCGCTCCGCCGCTCACCGGGCGTCAAATGTTTCATGCGGTTTTTGATAATTGTTGAGAAAAACGAGAAGCAGAACTTCCCCCCTGCCGTCACGATGCAGAGCATCGTGACGAGTATCAGAGAATCCTTCCGCCTGGGGAATCTCCAAAATGAGTTGCCTATTTTGAAAACCGCCCCTAATTTTGCCATCGCCGGTAAGTGATCGCAGGAGAAACGGCAAAGTTTGATGGTTCAACAGAAGCGCCGCCGGTGTTCAGCGGCGCATTCTTTTTCCGGGCAATGAGGCGCTTTGTGAGATTCGGTTCTATGAATGATGAGACGCGGGGAAAGGCGGGGGTGCGGCGCTTGCTCTTCCGGGGAATCGTTTTCTCCCTGCTCTCCCTTCCCCTGCTCGCCCAGCCGCGCATTGTTTTAAAAGAACTGGAGATCAAGTTCGATGCCAAAACCGCCCTCTCCGCTAAAATTTACCGGAATCAATACCAGGACCGGCTCTATACCCCCCAACTGCCTGCCGAGATCAAAACCCGGATTCTGGAAGACCTGAAAAAATCCGGGTACTTTTTCGCCGAAGTCGATTCCAGCTCGATCCGGGTGGATTCCACCCGCAGCGCGGCGTTTCTGTACTTAGGCGTGGCGATTGGCAAGCGCCTGCGGCTCAATACCGTCAACTTGCAGAATGCCGACTCCCTCTCCCCGGCAATGCGGCGCAAAATTTCCGAGCGCTGTGAAGAATACCGGGGACGCTATTATACTGAAGTGCTGGCAAATTACCTGTTCGAGGAAATCCTGGGTATTCTGGAAAATGCCGGTTATCCCCTGGGGCGGGTGCGCACCGGGGAATTCGAGTTCTCGGAGTCCCCGGCGAATACGGAATCTACCAGGCATTCGGAGTGGCTGCTGGATTTAAGCCTGGAGGTCCTGCCGGGGGACTCCGTGCAGGTGGCATATTTGCGTTTCCCCCGGCAGAAGACTAACCTGACTCCCTATTTGCAAAGGCTGCTGCACTTCGCGCCCGGCCAGCGTTACGAGGAACGGCGGGTTTCCCGCTACGTGCAGACCTTGCGCCGGCAGGAATTTGTCAAGCAGGTGCAGGAGCCGGTTCTGGCAAAGGATAAGGAGAGCCGGTATTTCTTGAATATCGAATTCGAGGAGACGCCCTCGGTTACGTTCGACGGGATCATCGGTTATATTCCCCCCCCGGCCAACCAGGCCGAGGCTAAGGGCTATTTCACCGGCCTGATCAACATCGGGGTGCGCAACCTCCTTGGCGGCGGCCGCAAGCTGCAAGTGTTCTGGCAGAAGCAAGACCGCCTCTCCGATGAGTTCCGGCTGGCCTACCGGGAACCCTTTCTCTTTGGGCTGCCCTTCCATACCCAGGTGGGAATGAATCGCCTGGTGCGCGATACTACTTATATTGAATGGAAATACCAGGCCAATTTCGAGTTTCCGATCAACGAGGCGCTGAGCGCCTTCGTGAGCGCGGCCAGCCGCAACGTGGCTCCCGATTCCCTGGCCAGCCGCCAGCTCCGGCTGCCCCAAACCGAGAGCCTGGTTACCGAAACCGGCATCCGCTGGGATCTGCGCGACGATCTCCAGAGCATCTGCGAACGAAGCTGCCCAAGCTTCTAAGCGTGCTAAAGAAGCTGCTGAAG
>CAZFVV010000226.1:0-6559 GCA_964522165.1 uncultured Calditrichaceae bacterium | reverse complement strand
CGCATGAGCGTCAACCTTCGGCAATCCCGATACCGGCCCCACCCCGACGCTCGTGCCTCCCCACTTACTCACCTCAACCTGCGGCTCCGCAGCGTCCAAATCAAACCCGTGCTGCGCATTTGCATGGCCATACGTCTCCACCACCAAATAATCATCTAACCACGCCTTCGTCCCGTCCTGATCCACTAAATAGATCACAATCCGCGCCGCCTCCATCTCCGTCGCCGAAAGAACCAGCGAATACCCCTTCCCTTCATCCGTGGGAAGATTCGCCGCATTCCCTTCCGCCCCCTCATCCTTCATCACCGTCACGTCCCCCGCCGCAAACGACGCATCCGCCTTAAAATCCACCCCATCCGGCTTGAACAACACAAAATCCACCGTCGCCGCCGCCCCGTACTTCCTCAAAAACTTCTGTGCCATAACCCTCTCCTTTTGCCAATTTTATCCCGCGCCTTGAGCCCGGAGGGCGAAATCCCGACAAGTGAACAAGGAAGTTCACGCCCTTGTCGGGATTGTGCCCGCTCCAACGAAGGAGTAACTTTCCCGGAGGGCGAAATCCCGACAAGTGAACAGGAAGTTCACGTCCTTGTCGGGATTGTGCCCGCTCCAACGAAGGAGTAACTTTCCCGGAGGGCGAAATCCCGACAAGTGAACAGGAAGTTCACGTCTTTGTCGGGATACCCTGCTCCTATAATTGCCAATTTTATCCTGCTCCTGCTCCTGCCCCTGCTCCTAATTACCCCCCACACCCCTCCCGCCGCCGCCTCAAAACCCCAATCCCCCCGCCTGCCGCCGACGGCGCAACCGAAACCGCCGCGCAGCACCAGTCCGTATCCGTACTCAAATCCGCCGTATCGCCCAACTGATAGCTCCCCGTCGAAGACGCCTGCTCGCTCCACACACTCAGGCGCGTCACGTCGCCGCCGCTGCCCGCCAAATTATTGATCGAAATCCCTGTTTCCCCGCCCGGAACCGTAAAAGTGGCCGTTCGGTGCGATCCCCCGGCAATCACCAGCGCATACTCCACCCCCGTGGTAATGCTGATAATCATATCATCATCATCAGGGTCCGGCCCCCCATCCTGCGCCGACGTATCCAGCGGCGACGTTCCGTCCGCCCCCGAAATACGCAGCGCCGCGCACACCACCGGCTTGGCGTTCCCCGTCGCTGTCACCGTAATCTGTCCCGATGTTGGCGACGCCCCTTCACCCTTCCACACCGCTACACCGCACTGCCCTTGCACATTGTCGCAATTCTGCAGCTCCGTCCAGCTCAGCCCATTCCCCGAAACCCCAATCGAGACAGTCTCATCCCGCTGCGCCACAAACAGCAGCACCAACTCCCCCGCTTGCGGCGTCCACGAAGTCAAACTCACGCTTTCCCCGCTCGTGGTCGATCCCGTCACCACTTCCTCTATCACAATCGCCATTAAGCCCCGTACCTCACTTCAAAATCGACTCGGTTATTATCCTCATCAAAACAGAAAATGCACCGCTCCGTCATGAAAACTGCAATCCCTGAACTCCTGAACCGGCATCTCAACTCCTCATATCAACCTGGCAAACCCAAGATAAAAAATTGCCACCCTTCATTTCAAGCAAAACCGCCCACCCCTCGCTCCCCCTTAGAAAAGGGGGATCAAGGGGGTTGTAAAAAACCTCTCCTGGGTCCGTCGAAGGGGAGGCAGGGGGTTGTTCCCCCTTAAAAAAGGGGGATTAAGAGGGTTGTAAAAGGGGGTTGAAACCCTCAAAAAAGAGGGGCCAGGAGATTGTAAAAAAACATTAAAGCATAATGAAAGTATTTATATCCGTTCTTTGAGATACACCATTCTTTAAATTAGGTTTAACACTAAAAGAAATTGAGCCGAAGATTAATGAGGTAAGATTTATCAAATGTTTCTTCAAATATTTCTGAGACGTAATACGTTAAAAAATAAATAATTCCAAGTGAAAAATCAGTTCTCAGAGGTCATTGTATGGAAAGAAAAAGTGATACAAATGAGATTAAAGAAAAACATAAAAGATGGGTATTTTCTGTAGTTGAAGATTCTGGATTTACAGAACCCCAAGTAATTCTTGCAAACCGATTTTATATTGTAATAATTTTAATTGGAATGTTTTTTTTATACTATAATCAATTTTATCATTTGCTTGAAATAAAACATATAATTGGTATAGTCTTAATTCTATTTGGTTGCCTGAAGTTAGCTTATTATGTCGGATATTTTAGAGGTTTCGATTTTGGATATAATTCTGGATGGGATGCAGGGCGGGAACAATATACAAACGAAGTGTTTAAAGAACTAAAATTTAACAAAAGATATTTAAATGAGCTTGCAGAAATTAGGGAAAATCTTCCTGAAAAAATCAGCGACATATATTGTGGAGAAGATGAAGAATAACAGCAGTCTTCAGTTCTATAGATGAATTAATCATAAATTTGTGAAAAAATCCCCTTTTTCAACAATTGCTTTCCTTCTGAAATCATTTTATATTATAAGTGCTTAAACTCTCAGCGGGTGTCCCGCTCCGTAAAGGCGGTATTTTTATTGTACGCAATTGCGGAAACAGTAATTCTTAGCCGAGTCTCCCACTTCCGCGAGGGGTGGGGCGCTTCTGAGAGGCGTAAGCAGGCTCGGCTTTATTATGTACGCTTAAACTCTCAGGAGGCATCGCCATGTCTGATTCCCCCCGCAGCGATCTCTTTGATCAATTGAATTTACTGAATGAAAAACTCTGTATCCTGGAATCACTTGTTCGGGGTGCAATCTGCTTTATTCAGGAATATGAAGATTCAACCGGCCATATAGCAGACGGTTTGTACTATGGCTATTTTGATTTCAAGAAACAACTTGAATCCTTCCTTGAAAACATAGAATGAAGACTGAAACCCTCCCCAGCAGCAAGAAAAGTTTGAAAAAATCTTCATTAAAATTTACTTTAGTCGAATATCAGAAACCAGGGTTGCTAAAGCGGCTATTACGAAGGATATAAACACAAACCATGAAAGAATTCTCCCTAAAAGAAGTAGTCATTTTGGTGTTTGCAACTGTTTCAGGTATCGCATTTCTGGAAACATCTGGTCCTGTATGGACTTGGGCTTTTGGTCGTGAATTTTTGCTAAAACTCTTGGTCTACTGTTCAGTATCAGTAGTAATAGCAATTGTTTTAACTGTCTTGACAGGTAAACATGATTAATCTACTTAGCCCACTCCGATAAATTATGCCGCCCACCGCGCAGCCCCAGCAATCGCGGAGGTATGGCTGCCTTTTTTCCATCATCTTTCTCGCGCTCGCGGAACTCACTTCGTAACCGCGTTACTCGTGGGTTCCGCTCCGCGCCGTTCCTGAGTAATCATCTCGATTGCCCTTTTCCAATTCTTTCCTTTCCACACGCCCTGAATACGTCACTACCATTCCTTAAAGGAATATCCATGCACCGGTAAGTTTGAAGTGCTCCCAAAAGTGATCACACTTACAAAACCACCGCCGCCTATCAGAAACGCTCGTCAAATAGCAATCCCCGCTACTTAAGCCTGGAAGGCGAAATCCCTGTCTGACTGGCATCAACCAGGCAGGCCGTATAAGCATCCAGGGAAGGATGCGTCTTGTCGGGATGCCCCCCCGATGCTCGGTCAAAAGCCATCCTCCGCGGCTACAGCTTTGCGGTGCTCGGTCGTCAGTAAAGGCAATACGCAACCACAACCGTGTTGAAAAACACACAGTTGTTCAAAAACGTTGCTGCCTATACTGCCGCCCTGTGCTCCTCAAGCATTCCGCCTTGTGCGGTGGCTTTTCACCTGCGCAAAAACCAGCCTCTCAGCAACCGCGTTGAAAAACACGCCGTTGCTTCGCCCTCCCTGGTTAACGCCCCATCCCTGCCGCGAATCCCAACTTTAGCGCCTCCCTGCGCTGCCCTCCCTGGCCAACGCTCCGCGATCCTAACCTCTAAAAACTGCAAGCCTCTAAAAAAAACCAAAAATCCCCCGCAACACCCCGGCAGTAGAACACCTTCCCGCCGGAATCCCCCGCACGCAGCATGCCGCAGAGCGCAAACAACGCGCACAGCGGCATCAACCCGATACTGCCGCGCAGCAAGGGCAAAAAGCGCCCCTGCTGCTTGCCACAAACGGCGCTTCACCTGCACTGATGCCCGAAGGCCGTCAGGCCAAGCGGCATCAGTGCCTCGCAAGCAATCTCCTAAAAAATGACGCGCGAAGCGCCAATGACGCTGCAAGCCCCTGGCAGTATGCCGCAGAGCGCACAAAACGCGCACAGCGGCATCAACCCGATACTGCGCGGGCAAAGTGCAAAAGACGCACCTTGCCCTTGCCCGATCTCCATCCCGGATTTCAAAAACCCTATAAGGAAAATCCCCTTTTATTCCGCACCGCCGCATATGGCCGAAAAATACGTTGCCGTGCTCGTTTCGCAAGGTCAAGCCCTTCGGGTTTGCACAAAAAAAAAGGCTGTTGGGCGCAAAAAACGCGCCCGCTTTTCCGGAGCGCCGCCGATGGCGGCTCTTTTTTTTGTGCAAAACCTTGCGCCCCTGCGCGCGGCAACAAAAACCGGCCATTAACAGCGGCGGCGCTCCGCCTCGGCGGGTGATCCGCCCTGGAGTAAGAATTCGCTATAACGGATTTATCATAACCAATGGAGGGAAAATGGAATCCTGCTTTTTTGCCAAACCCGCTCTTTCCGGCGGTTTCCTGGTTGTTCCCGGCCATTTAACCGGGAAAACCTGGGAAGGGCTGCACCAGGTCAAAGACCGCGAGGGGGAATATCTCATCGACCCTGCCCTTATCGCCCCCACCAAAAAACTGGCGCATAAATCCGTTGCCCGGTGGCTGGAAAAACTGGCCGGCCATCACCGGGCGCTGTCAAACGCACTCACTTAAACCGAAGGGAGCTCATTATGTCAGCAATCAAATTTTTGGCAGAAGAATTCGCCGACCATCCCGCATTCTCCGGGCATCCCTGGGACCCTGCCGCCCCCGCCCACTACCAAAAAGAACCCGAAGCGGTCTGCCGGATCACCGGCAAACTGCTGCCCGTTTCGGAGCTGCTCCGCACCGCGGATCAGCAGATCATCGCCCTCAGCGAGTGGGAATTGGCCGCCCAACTGGTCAGCCGGATTCTCGACCGCGCCGGGCAGATCGACATGCGCATGGGCGAAGGCCTGCCCCCCGATCCCGCCCTGCTACTGGAAATCAAAGAAGCCCTGGAAACGCTCATTCAAAAGTATTAGGGGGAATCATGGCCGTTTATATCCTGCACTTTTCGGAAAAGTATCATCACGCCATGCACTATATCGGGTTTTCCGAAGACCCCGCCGCCCGGCTCGATAGGCATATCCACAGAACCGAACAGCCGCTCATCCGGGCGGTTGTTCGGGCCGGAATCGGAATCGAAATTGCCAGAATTTGGTCTGATGCCGGCCGCAAATTCGAGCGCAAGCTGAAAAACCAGAAAAACGCATCCCGCTTTTGCCCCATTTGCAAAAACGGGAACCAGGCCGAAGCATAATAACCGAATAATATCAGGAAGGAGACGCCATGGAAATTATTACGCCGCAAATCGAAGTCGCAAAGGAGACCGCCCTGAAATGCCGCCGTCTCCGCATGCTGCAAAAGAAATTAGAATCCGCCCAGGCGCAAGTAAAAGCCCTGCGCGAGGAGATCGAAGCGGAATTTGGAGAAACCGGAGAAGAAATCTACTATCGGGGGATACTGCTGGCGACCTTCAAAACCGTCATTTCCACCCGTTTCGACTCCAAAAAATTTCAGGATGACTACCCCGAATTTTGGGAACGATACACCCGCACTTCCGTAAGCCGGCGCTTCCTGCTCAAATAATCATTCTGCTAAACTTTTGTCAGCCTTACCTCCGCCGTCACCCGCTGCACTCCCTTCCGCAGCGCCGCCGACCATTGCTCGCAGCCGTCCGACTCGAATGTCTTTATCCGTCGCCGCAGCCCATCCTCTGTAAAAATATCCGGCCGGTGCAGGGTGCAAATACCGAAACCCTTCCGCGACCGCCGCCAGAATTCACACTTCTTGCAAATCCAGTCATCCTTGAATTCCTTCATATTCCAATCCCTTCATAACCAAAAATTACTCTCGGATTTGTTAATAAAAAAGTTCGATATGCGTCTATGAAGGGGTACCAGTAATATCAACAACTTCGGGCTGATCGTACATTTCGCGGTCAGCCCTTGTTTTTTGTTAGTGGTAATAAAGTGGTAATGTAAAATATCTGCCAAGGTGACCGTTCCCCATCTTTCTGCTGAATATCTCGTTAACCTTATTTCATCACCGAATCCGGGCGGTCAAGTCCAAATTTATGTGTGTAAATTCCATCCTGCATCTTTATTCTTGTTCTATCCTCCGGGAAATATCGAATTGGATCATCGGATGACAGATGAAAAAATACCTGGGCGGTAAAGAGCGCCTGGTGTAAACGCCATTTTCAAATTAAAATATATGAGCATTTTTGAAGATTTTTTGTTACTATTCAGCCAGCAATTTGACTTAGGGGGAAGATTTTTTCAAATCAAT
>CAZFVV010000225.1:0-6642 GCA_964522165.1 uncultured Calditrichaceae bacterium | reverse complement strand
CAACCAAACAGAATCAAGGCTCATCTGGGACTCGCCTAAATTTGCAAAAGTTCAGGTATAACATAGACAAACTCCGCTCAAGAAGTGGGTGGTTCGTTTTTTCAGCCATACCATTTTCCAGCGGCCTTTTTGCCCTGCTTTTGGGCTTCCCTCATGGGTTCTTCCGGTGGGGGCAACTTTTTGCTGGGTTTAGGATCTTTCTTATAGAGAAATTGCGCTTCCGAAAAATCGTATAGTGAAGCATCCAGTCGCCTTTTGGAAACTAATCCCCAACCACAGCGGATACATACCTGAGCCAAATAGACACAGGCAAATCCACCACCGACCACCAATAGAACCATCCGTTCTCCCAACCAACGGCTGAGTTGCATGATCATTTGAGCCATCCAGTCAATAGTGGTTTTATGCCGTTTGCCTCTGCAGTGGCAATGGCATTTCCAATTATCACTGCAAAATGTTACAGTGAGCAAATTTTTAGCCTTACCGAGCATAAAATCCCCAATAGCATGGGGAATTACTGTTTTTAAAAAAAACTCAACTTCCTATTCTCGATACATTATATACTTACCCATTCCCCCCAAAATATTGAAAGAAAAATCATTTTCCTCCTCCCTAAAGCTCCCCCCGCCTCCTGTCGAAATACCAGATAATCTACCCTGCAAAGCCGTCTCGCAGGGCAGGATCGAAGCGCGATTTAACCGGTTATTTCTCCAAGGGAGGTTTCATTTATGCCCGTTCCCTTTATCGTTATCGAAAAAACCAACCCCCGCAATCCCGTCGAGCCTCGCAAATATTACGCCCACGCCAAAAGCAACGGGGCGATGGATTTGCGCACCCTGGCGAATCAAATTGCGGCGATATCTACTCTGAGCACCCCCGACGTGCTGGCCGCATTAGAGGCGCTGCTGCTGGTCATCCCGCAACACCTTGCAGATGGAATGATCGTTCGCTTAGGCGAATTGGGCAGCTTCAGCCTGAGCATTCAAAGCGCGCCCTCGGATAGCCGGGAGGAAGTAAGCGCCCGGAATATCACCTCCAATCGTCTGAAATTCCGTCCCGGCAAGCTGATGAGAGAAAAATTGGGCAAGATAAGTTACGAAAAGAAGGAATGAACCCCTTCGGGGGTTAAGTAATCATCGCTCTTTCCCCCGGAAAAAAGCTGCCGGTTGGGGGCATAGATGCGCTGCTTCCGCCCAAAACCCCATGGGCTTTTATTAAAAACCCCCTGGGTTTTTTCTTAAAGGCCATGGGGTTTTCAGAAACTGCTCCCGGTGATTTCCAGAAAACCACCGGTTGCCCTGCGCATTCTTCGACTTCGCTCAGGGTGACTTCGCGCTGTCGTGCTGAGCGGAGTGGAAGCATGACATACGACGAAAGATATCAGCCGCAATGCTCCAGTCTCTTTAATGGACTTTTACAACCGCTTCCGGTTCTTCTCCCGCACCTGGCGGTAAAAATCCTCCATGGTCTCGATAAATGAAATGTCTTTATCCCAAAAAGCCGGGTAATCGCCCTGCTTCTTGATCAGGATGGCCGGGATGGGAGATTCCTGGGGAACCGGCGGGGAGGCGGGCAGGCGTTTTTTGCCGCTCCAGAAGGTTTTGATATCCAGTTCGCCTTCCGGCGCTTCCCTCCCCGGGCGGGTGTAATAGGAAGGGGAATGCACCGGCGCGATCTCTTCTTCCTGCAATTGGGAAACCAGCGCCCTTCCTAACGGCGATTTGGCTAACTCTTTCTGCAGCTCCGCTTTCGATAATCCCCGCAGCTCGAACATCAAAAAGGGATCGCGGTCGAATTCCGCGGCGACCAGGTAGTACACCCCGGCAACGTGCTTGCAGGGATTGGCCCAGTCCGGGCAGGAACAGTTGGTCTCGAAATCCTTAGAGCTGGCCGGCAGGAGGTGCAAATTTAATTTCTCGAAAATCTCTTCGATGTTATCCGGCATCTCCCCTAACAGCAGCCTGGAGACCATCCCGGCGTTGGAAGATATCGCCGCGATCAGCCCGGCCCAGCGCTCTTTGGAAATAGGGCGAATTTTGATGCTGGTGTTATAGAGCGGCTCTTTATACACCCCAAAATAGGGATTGATGGAGCCGCGCACCTTGGCGCTGATTTTCCCTTTCTCAAGGTGAAATTCCCGCACCTTTCCTCCCCGGGCATAAGAGCGCCCGCGGTCCAGCCGCGCCGGATCGGTGAACTTCTCCAGCGCGGAAATAAACCGCTCCCCCCACCAGGTTTTCCCGAATTGCGGCATAAGCGCTCCTGAAATACCAAACGGCAATTAACCTTTGGCAAATGCTATCAACCGATAATCTCGTTCAATCCTTCAACGATTCGATCCACGATATCGGGAGATATTCCGGTTATTTTTTTGCCAAGCCTTTCAATTGATAATGTTCTAATCTGGCTTATTTTCACCCACGATTTTTTGGGTAAATTTCCTTCCTCTAACCCGTACGTCAGGGGAAAACCCGCTTTTGGGGGGTGGCTGGTTAAGGCCATCACGATCACCGTGCCGGAACGCTCATTAAAAATCTCCTGGCTGATAACCAGAACCGGTCTAAGCCCGGCTTGTTCGCGTCCCCTTACGGGATTCAAATCGGCCCAAATGATATCCCCTCTCAATATTCCGGCCATTCATCAATCTCCCTCGATAATCCCTCTTCGGCAAGCGCCCGCTCGAATTGCGGGTTCAGCTTCGCGCATTCGATGGCCAACCGGGTTTTCTTTATTCTTTGTAGCTTCTCTGCGATGGCTTCCCGGATTACCTTGCTTCGATTTGGGAATAGCTGCTTTTCTACCAATTCGTCAATTTGCGCTAATAAATCTTTCTCAATTGAGATAGCAACTTTTGTGGTGGACATTGGCGCCTCCTGAAGTATTACTTTTTGTAATACTTTATTATCTGTTTATGGGAAAAGCAATGGGTTTTACTAAAAACTTCCAGCGCGGAAATAAACCGCTCCCCCCACCAGGTTTTTCCAAATTGCGGCATAAGCACTCCCTAAATGCAAAGTGAAAAATGACCATCAATGACGCCGAAGGCAATTGACCGCGCAGCACAATGACGGCGAAGCCGAATGACAGCCCCGCGCAATGGCGGCGAAGCCAACTGCCTACTCCAAAATCGCATTCTTATTCAACTCGATCAGCTTCTTGAACGCCTCGTTATCCAGCTCCGTCAGCCAGGATTCGTCCGCTCCCACAATCGCCTCGGCTAACTTTTTCTTCTCCTCGATCATGGCGTCGATCCGCTCTTCCAGGGTTCCGGTGGTGACGTATTTATGCACGAACACGTTTTTGC
Organism: uncultured Calditrichaceae bacterium; assembly: GCA_964522165.1. Classification (GTDB taxonomy): domain Bacteria; phylum Calditrichota; class Calditrichia; order RBG-13-44-9; family J075; genus JABWBP01. The sequence goes on along the minus strand of CAZFVV010000225.1, from coordinate 3,338 downwards.
TCTGCCCGATGCGGAAGGCGCGGTCGGTGGCCTGGTTCTCCACCGCGGGGTTCCACCAGCGGTCGAAGTGGAACACGTGATTGGCTTTGGTAAGGGTGATCCCCACTCCCCCGGCTTTCAGCGAAAGAATGAAGACCGACGGCTCGGTATCGGGATGCTGGAACTCCTCGATCATCTCCTGGCGCTTGCGGCGCGGGGTCTGGCCGTGCAGCAGATAGGTGTTGTAATGCCGGGTCTGGCGCAGATGCTGATCCAGCGCGACGCAAATTTCCTGGAACTGGCTGAAGATCAGCAGGCTCTCCCCGCTCTCGATCGCTTCCTCGATCATCTCCCCCAGGCGGCTGAGCTTGTGGGATCGCTCCGCGCTGAACGCGCTGCCGTCCTGTAAAAACTGCGCCGGGTGATTGCAGATTTGCTTGAGCTTCATCAGCGAAGATAAAATAATCCCTTTGCGCTGGATTCCTTCCGTCTCCTCGATCGCCTTCACCACCTCATTCACCACCGCCTGGTAGAGCGAAGCCTGCTCTTTGGTGAGATTGCAGTAAATTTTCTGCTCCACCTTATCGGGCAAGTCTTTGATGATCTCCTTGTCGGTTTTCAAGCGGCGCAGGATGAACGGCTCCACCAGGCTCTTCAATACCCGCGCCGGCCGGGGATCGTTCTCTTTCTGAATGGGAATCTCGAAGCTGCGGCGGAACGCGGCGTTGTTGCCCAGGTAACCGCTGTTCAGGAAGTTGAAGATCGACCACAAATCCAGCAAGCGGTTCTCCACCGGGGTTCCGGTAAGCGCCAGGCGATGCCGGGCGTTGATCTTCAAGATTGCCCGGGTTTGCGCGGCCTTGGGATTCTTGATGTTCTGCGCTTCATCCAGCACCACCCGCTCCCACTCCCGGGTAGTGAACAGCCCCTCGTCGAGCCGCGCCAGGGCGTAGGAGCTGACCACCAGGTCGCTGCGGGCGCTTTCTTTGGCAAACTCTTTTTCATCTTTGATGCGCCCGCTGCCGTGGTGCAGCAGAACCGAAAGCCCCGGGGCGAAGCGCTCAACCTCTTTCTGCCAGTTTCCCAGCACCGAGGTGGGGGCCAACAGCAGCGTGGGCTGCGGTTTTTTCTTCTCTTCCCGCTCTTGCAGCAGCCGGGCGATTACCTGGATGGTCTTGCCTAACCCCATGTCATCGGCTAAGCATCCGCCTAACCCCAGGTTTTCCAAATAAGCGATCCAGGATACCCCCCGTTTTTGATATTCGCGCAATTTGCCCCGGAAATCCGGCGGCTCTTCCAACAACTCGAATTTGCGTTTATCCCGCAGGAGCTCGAACATCTCCGCCAGCGCGGCGTCGTGTTCGATTTCGTATTCATCGTCTTTCGCGGAAACTTGCAGCAAATCCAGCAGCGACATTTGCGGCTGCTCCTCGCCGTGCGCCTGCCAGAAGGCTAACATTTCCTGCATTTTCGCGCGGTCTAATTCCATCCACTCGCCGCGGAACTGCACCAGCGGCGTCTTGGCGCTCACCAGCGCCCGCCACTCCGCCTCGCTCACTTCCTCCCCGCCGATGGAAAGGGTGTAATAATAATTGATGATCGAATCCAGCCCAAAAAGCCCTTTTCCCGGCGCGGCGGCGACGGTTTTGCCCCCCTTGAGGAGCTTCGTTTTCAGGCGGATTTTCGCCTTGCGGCGCCCCTGGGGAGTCCACCAGGCGGGAATGGCGACCTTGTAACCGGCGTCTTCCAATACCCAGGCGGTTTCTTTTAGAAAACCGAACGCTTCATCGAGATTCAGCTCCATCCCCGCGGGGCGCTCGGTTTGCAATCCCGACCAGATTTTAGGATAGATTCGCGCCGCCAGGCCCAGGTTCAGGAGAATTTCCCGCTCCGGCTCCTTGCCAAAGTTTCCCTTCAGCGCCGCCCGGCGGCGGGGGCTGAGACGCCAGAAATCTTTCAACGCGATCCGCAGCGAAGGATCCTTCTGCGAAGCGGCCAGGAAGTGCAGGCTCCAGGAATCCTCGGGCCGCCGCGCTTCCTGCAGCTGGAAGCACAATGCGGCTCCCCCGGCTGAATGGCTGACCACCAATTTAGATTTCCAGGAGGCCCACTTTTGATAGGTTTTCAGTGCTTCCTCCGGGGCCCGGCGGGAATCGAGAGCGTTGGCGGAGGCGGTTTTTTTCCAGGGAAAGACGCAGGCGTGCACCCAGGTTCCCGCCAGCGATTTTTCCAGTTTGCCGGTAAAACGGGAGCCGGAAATGATCTCATGCAGCAAATTCTCCGAAAAGTGCCGCAGCAGCGCCTCTCTATTCCAAAGGGAACCTTCCCCGGCCGGTTGCAGCGAGCCCGCGGCACAGGCCGGGGGCATCAACGCGGCGTACTCTTTTACGATCTCTTCATAGCGGGAAGAAACGATCTCCCAGGCGGGGTGAATTTCGAAGGCAGTTTCCTGCTTGCGGCGTTTATCTTTGGGCGGGGGCAGCTCGCGGTACTTCAACGCGGGTATGTACTGATCTTTCAGAATGATCTCTTTGAACGCCTGGGTGTAGTGATACCAGAACAGCAAATCCGCGCCCAACAGCGTTTCCGAAGGCGCGTAGCCAAAGCGGAAGTGCAGCTCCTTCAGCAGGGCGGGCGCTTCCCGGGGGGGAACCGCGAAACCGGCGACCTGCCAGGATTGCAGGGAGAGCTCCTCCGGCGGCTCTTCCCCGAGGTATTTCAGCAATTCCTGGGATTTGAGCGGGGCGTTCCCCGCCGTGGGAAGGGTGAAATGGCAGTCGATGAGCCGGGCGCCCATCATCCGGGCGCCGCCGCCGAGGCCGCCTTCTTCGGCCATGAATTTCTCCAATTCCTCTTTGCGAAGCGCGGAGGGGTGCTCGCGGGATTTCTTCGAGGTGCGATTAACGGCGCTTTTTTCTACCCAGAGGCAAAGCCAGCCCCCTTGCAGGTACTCCCCGTTTTCCCGGGGAATCCAGGCGGCGTGAATGGCGGTGATCATAGAGCGGCTCGGTTAATATAATTGTGTTCAGGTGTTTTCCGAAGGAACGCCTTTGGTGCAGGTGTTCATGTGTGCTGGTAACCTGAACAAGTTTAACATTATCCTACGATTCAGACCACGATTCAAAACCGGAAGAATATAGCAACGAAGCGGTGTTATATTCAAAGTGAAAATTTTTGGAGGGAATGACGTAATACGTCTGCGTTTCCGGCGCTTGTTGCTAAAAAACCGGGTAGTGGTTACGTTTTGACTGATGAAAGCGTAATTGCCACTAAGGCGCTAAGGTATGAAGCATCACAAAGGTATTAAATGCTTGGTGAAAACTTAGCGCCTTTGTGGCTTCGTGGCATGAAAACAAATG
>CAZFVV010000224.1:0-6787 GCA_964522165.1 uncultured Calditrichaceae bacterium | reverse complement strand
TTATCTAATGCTTGGCAATATCTTTTCCCTGTGAAAACTTACGACTCACGAGTTAAGTATTATAACACTCGAACACATGAACACTCAAACACTCAAAAACCACCGATCCAATTTAAGGAGCGAACCATGAAAAAATTAACTTATCTGCCATTCTTGCTGTTCACCGCTTTACTGCTCTGGCAGTGCGCCCGGGAGCGCCCCCAGGCGCTTTCGGTTGAAATGGCCCGTCAACTGGCGCTGCTGCCGCTTTCGGGCATCTCCGGGGAAACCCCGGCCGGCCTGGGCTACATCAACCTGGAGCGGATGCGCCAAAGCGTTATTTACGCCATGCTGCAGGATTCCCTGCGGGAACGCATGCACGGGGAAAAAGAGTTAGACGAGCTGGCGGAAGCAACCGGTTTCGACTTCCGCAAGGATATGAAGGAAGTGTACCTGGCCTTCGAACCCGGCCCGGAAAGGAGAGCGGGGAATTTCCTGGTGGTGGCGATCGGGAAATACGATTCGCAGCGCATCATGGATTTTGTCGCCAAAGAGAATACCGGCAAGCAACTCACCCCGGAAAGTTATAATGAAGCAACGCTCTACCGGGTGGAAGACAAACCCTTTGTGCTCGGTTTCGCCGATGAAACTTACGCCGTGGGGGGCAAAGAGCAGTGGGTCAAATCCTGGCTGGATAATTTCCGGGCGGCGAAAAGCGAGGTTACCCTCGATCCCGACCTGGCGGAACGGTTGAAACCGCTGAAATACAAAACCGGGGCCTGGTTCGTCATGGATCCCGCCCACCTGGTCAATGCGATCATGGAGGAGATGCCCGAGGATGCGGACTCCCGGCGGTTCGAGGCGCTGCGGGCGGTTCGCAACTTGAATTTCTCCATGGACATGGGCGAAGAGATCAAATTCGACGGGTTGGGGCAGTTCACCGACGCGGAAAAGGCGAAGCTGTTCCACGATATGGTGAAAGGGGCGCTGGCCACCGTCAAGCTCTCCCTCAGCGGCGACCGCGCGGCCATCGACGTGATGAACAAAATTCACCTGAAGACCGATGGAAACAACGTGAAAATCGACGGGGAGATGAGCCGGGAGGACCTCGAAAAACTGATCCGGCGCCAACATGGATTGGCGCTGCGATAAGCATAATAACTGATGTTACACATTTGCGACTCGTTCACCTGCTCTGCGGGTGAACGCCGCTGATGGCGCTCTGCGCCGAGTCGTAATATCAAATGAGTAAGGAACACCTGCCTGCTCAAAGCGGCAGAGTTTATTCTGCAATGGTGCAAAATAAATTTTGCACTCCTTTATAGACCTCAAAGGTTTTGGAAACCTTCGAGGTCTATATTCATATCCTCACCTTTGCATACCCGCCTTTTTTCAGACCGTGCAATGGTGCAAAATAAATTTTGCACTCCTTTATAGACCTCAAAGGTTTCCAAAACCTTTGAGGTCGTTACATCGCCGCCTTTTTCCCCTATCGCACCATCTCACCCTGCAAATCCATAGAAAAATAGGAGCTTGATTTAGCTCCGAAAATTTAGGATTTTATGCTGCCAAATTTGAAGGGCTTTCGATGAATTCATACACTGTTGCGGTCGTGGGCGCCACCGGGCTGGTGGGGCAAAAAATGATCGAAGTTTTAGAAGAGCGGCGCTTTCCGCTGCGCAAACTGGTGCCGGTAGCTTCTTCCCGCTCCGCCGGGAAAACCGTACGGTTCAAAAATCAGCCGGTCACGGTGGAGGCACTGGCGCGGGAAGTTTTCCGGGGGGTTGATTTTGCGCTGTTCTCCGCCGGCGCGGCGGTCAGCCGGGAATTTGCCCCGGTTGCGGCGGAATTGGGCGCCATCGTCATCGACAATTCCAGCGCCTGGCGCATGGACCCCCAGGTTCCCCTGATCGTTCCGGAAGTAAACCCCCGGGCGCTGCAACAGCACCGCGGCATCATCGCCAACCCCAACTGCTCCACCATCCAGATGGTGGTGGCGCTGCACCCCCTGCACCGGCGCTTTGGGATTCGCCGCATCGTGGTCTCTACCTACCAATCCGTGAGCGGAACCGGCCAAAAAGCGCTGCAACAGTTGGAAGAAGAAATTGCCGCCGGAAAATCCTCGCTCGCCGCCTATCCTCATCCCATCGCTTACAACTGCCTGCCCCACATCGACGTCTTTTTCGAAGATGGATATACCCGGGAAGAGCACAAGATGGTGCAGGAAACCCGCAAGATCATGGGCGATCCCGATTTGCAGATCAGCGCCACCTGCGTGCGCGTGCCGGTGTTAGGGGGGCATTCCGAGTCCATTAACCTGCAATTCCGGGAGCCTTTCGAGATCGAAGAGGTTCGCGCCCTCCTGCGCGCGATGCCCGGGGTGGTGGTGCAGGATAAGCCGGGAGAGAATGTTTATCCCATGCCGATCCATTCCCGCAACCGCGACGAGGTGTTCGTGGGGCGAATCCGCCGCGATCCTTCCATTGAAAACGGGCTGAACCTTTGGGTGGTAAGCGACAATCTCCGCAAGGGGGCGGCCACCAACGCGGTTCAAATCGCCGAAATGTTAATTACAGGGAGGTAGAAACTACATGCCAGTAAAAGTGGTGGAACGCCCCGATTTTACGGTTGACCCGGAAAACATTATGCCCGGCGCAGAACCGATGTTCATCGACCAGGGAAATACCGGGATTCTTTTTCTGCACGGATTTACCGGCTCCACCTACGAAGGGCGGGAATTGGGTTTCCATTTTGCCCAAAAAGGCTACGGGGTTTGGGTACCTTTATTGCCGGGGCACGGAACCCGTGCGGAGGATCTGGAAAAAGTAAGCTATTCCGACTGGATCAACGCCAGCGAGCAATATTACCTGAAAATGAAGGAAAACTACCGCAAGGTGATAGTATGCGGGCAATCCATGGGCGGGGCGCTGGCGCTGCACCTGGCCGCCCACCATCCCATCCAGGGGGTGATTTCCCTGGCCGGCGCCATTATTATGAAGGACTGGCGGCTGAAACTCCTCCCCCTGGCCAAACGGGTGATCCGCTACCAATACAAATCCAAAGGGCCGGATATTCGCTCCCGGGAGGCCAAGAGCAAGAGCGCTTCTTATCCCAAGTATCCCATCAAAAGCCTGGTGCAGTTTCTCAAGCTGCTGGAAATCGTGCGCCCGGAGCTGCCGCGGGTAAAATCGCCCTGTCTGTTGATTCATTCCCGGAGAGACCACACCATTACCTTCGACAACCTCGATTACATCGCCAGGCACGTCTCCTCCTCCATGGTCCGCACCCTGGTGCTGGAAAATTCCTACCACGTCATCAGCGTTGACGAAGAAAAGCAGTTGATTTTCGAGGCAATCGAAAATTTTTTGCAAACCATTCCGTGAGAGTTTCGAATTTTGGGCTTCGAGTTTAGAGGCTGTTTTATGCCAAAGGCATGGCTTACGCCAAAAGTTGCCACTAAGTCCCAAAGACGCGAAGGAATCACAAAGAAACAATAAATTCCTTAGTGAAACCTGGTGTTTTTGTGGCTTCGTGGCATAAATTCAAACTTTTAAAACGGCTTCTTAGCTCGACTTTATCCATGTTTATGGGAGAGGAAACTACTGCTTCATAAGCCATTGATTTACAACGTTTACTTTTTCAACCTCATTATTTACTCATGACGTTTAAAAAGTCAAACACGAAAAAGACAAACGTATTGCTTCACTTACATTTCCATCTTTTCAAAATGGATAAAGTCGAGCTTAGAGTTTGAAGGAGAGATTTTGGCGAGAGCCTGTCCATCCTCCCGGGAGGCGGAGGGCGAATCTCCCGGGATTTGCGCGGCGGTTACGAATGAATTGGCGCCATCAGCTCGAAACTCCCGACCGGGAACTCAAAACACGCAACCCGAAACTCCAAAAAAGCAGTACAAATCACAAAAAAATAATATGTTTTAGAATTCCAATATGAAATACCAATTGACATTTTGGGGATATTTTATTAAACTTTTGGCACCTGGAGGCTATTAAGATTGACGATTGTAGGACAGGTAACTCATTAATCACTTATTTTGGAGGAGACCATGGCGGAGCAACGATTCAAAGGCTCTTGGATTCTGAAGATACTCATCGTATTGCTGGCGCTGGTTTTAGTAGCGGTTATTTACATCCCCGACAGAACCTGGAGAGTGGAAAGGAAAGTGGTCGAAACCAGCCGCGACAACCTGGTGGCGCTATACGAGGCGGAAAATTACCACTACTCGAAAACCAAGAGATATATCCCCGGCGACTCCCTGGAGACCCTGATTACCTTTGCGGATTCGGATTCCGCGCTGATTGCCCGGCAGAAGATCGGCCAGTTAACCCATGAGCTTAGCCGCAACTTAGATGGGATCATGCAGCTTCCGGTCATCAAGGCGCTGGTACCCATTTCCAAGTCATTGAACGAAATCACCGATGAATTGAACTTCAACAGCCGCTACTTTTCCAAGTACGAGAATATCGCCGCCCAATCCGACGCCGTGCTATCCAGCCTGCCCCGGTTTAGCAGCGGCAGCGTGGATTTCCCGAAGTTCTCCATTATGAAGAACTACGTGGATTCTTTGAGCATTTTGAAAGAGCGGATCGGCGACTATAAGCTGCAAAACGCGGCGCTATTGGGCCAACGCTACCTGGATTCCTTGAATGCGCATATCGGCAGTATCGAAATGGGTACGGTTACCCGGGCCTGGAACGCCGAGTACGATAAAATTTCTAATCTTCTGAAGGAGGTCAAGAAAACCGACATCGTCCTGGTTTCCACGGTCGCGGATAGAACCAAAAAATTCATCGACCGGATCAAGACGTCGATGGACGATCTGGCGAGGATCAATCTGGGGGAAAATATTCAGATGCTGCAAATGCAGAAAGACTACCTCAATCAAACTCACGAAAGCTTTCTCACCCAGCAGAACTTCTTTATCAGCCAGAATTACGGAATCATGCAGCTCAACGAAGTGGATTCCATCCTGGTGAAGCTTAGCGAAGACAATTTATATTGCCCGGATACGTTCGAGGGGAAACATCGCTATATCGTACACTATCGCCCCGACCACGCCGGGGTAGTGGTGGAATGCCCCAACTTGCTTGGCAATTTTCAGAAACAATTGATCGCTGCGACTGCTCCGCTGAAAGACCTTTCTCTCTACCCGGTGGTCGGCAAGATCAACGGCGTATTGGACAACACCATCCAGGTAATGAACGAAACCAAAGATAAATACCGTCTGAGCCGTTACAGCACCGAGATTTTGCTGAGCATGAAGGAAGTGGAAGCGGAAATGAAACAAGAAATGGAAAACGTCCGCTTTTATCGCTATGTCAAACGCGTTCAGACTTTTGTCGATACCGTTGAAACGGAGAAACGCTTGTCTGCCCTGAAACCCATGATCGAGGATGTTCTGGCCCCGATGGATACCCTGGCAGACCATATCGAGAAGCGCGACGTGGCAGATATCGAAAAGAAGTTGAACTACTTTGGCAGAAAAATTCAATTGATTGATTCGTTGGTTGCAAACACCTCCCAAATACCGGCCAATGTTCGCAGGGAAATCCCGCCGTTCAAAAATTCTTATGAGAGCGTTTATGCGGCGCTGAATGAGATCAAAACCGCAATCAATCCTGCAGACGCCCAAAAGCTGCGCCAGGCTTCCGAGGAGATCGAAAAATCCCTGGTGCAGACCCTGAACGGTTACCACGAGCGAATCTATGGCGTCTTTTTCCACGTTGAGCATACTAATCATGGTTTTGTTGAAAACGGCAACAAAAGCTGGGAGGAAAGATAACCGGGAGCATCATGGGAGAAACGCTTAACAGCATCTGCTTTCAAGAAAATAATGTTAGCTGGGTTCAGGCAGAAGTTAACCCGGGACAGAGCGTGGTGGTCAAAAAGGCAGTAGAAAGCCCGCTGCCGTTTATCATTAATTATGATAACATTCAAAAACCGACCACCGCCCTGCAAATCGCCAACCATTTGAATTCGCTGGCGCTGTCTTATGAGTTGAGCCCTCAAAACGTGCGCTTCGTTTTATCCGCCAAGTTCGCCCTGGTGAAGAAAATCCGGGTCGATCGCGCCATTCCGGAATCGGAATATACCGGCATTACCAAAGCGGAATTGACGCAGTTGCTCACCGGGAGGCTGGATGAATACCTGGTGTACCCGCCCCAATATTTGCGTGAAAACGGCGCTACCCGGGAATTATTGAGCGTTTCGCTGCGAAAGGAAGTCTTCGAATTCGTGCAGCAGATCGAAACCGAGGCGAATTTATCGGCCACAAAAATAAATCTGAATTGCTTTACGATCGATAATTTCTACCGGCGTTTCTTTCCCAACCTGCGGGGACAGGCGCTGCTGGTAAACTTTACCGAACGCGGTTTTGAATTGATACTCTCTGACGACCTTCGTTTTTTGAATTTCAGCTTCAAACCCTATTCAAAATCGCTTCAAAATATCGACCAACTGGATGAACAGGAAATCCTGGCCAGTTTTTCCGCCGTCGTGGACGATCTCCAGCATCCCGAAATCCTGGAAATGCCCCTGTATGCCATTTCCCATATTTTCCTGTTCGGCAACTATCTCAAACCCTCCTGGTTGAATTCCATTAAGGAGCAGTTTCGCATCCCGGTACGAATTCTCGATCCCGCCCAATCTACCGAATGGCATATCCAGGTGGATGATGAGAATTTCCGTTCCCTGGGAAGCCACCGTTTTGTAGAGCCGATATCAAACATTTTCTAAAATGCCAATTACCAGTTGGGGATGACATTGAAGAAAGTTTGCCACCAAGACACCA
>CAZFVV010000223.1:4083-6795 GCA_964522165.1 uncultured Calditrichaceae bacterium | reverse complement strand
GAAAGGATTCAACATGGCCATTCCAATCTCCCGATTTTTGATAACCCTTTACCTTTTCTGCGCCCTGCCGGCGCTCGCCCCCGCTTTGCTGCAGGCGCAGGAGAACAAGCCCGCGGATGTGGCAACTGAGCTTCAAAAGCTGAACCGCCAGTTGGAAAACCTCAACCACCGCATCGACGAGTTGGAAAAGGCCGTTGACGACGGGCTGTGGTTCGACCGCGTGGGCGACGTCGCCTTTGTGGATAAAATCCGCCAGGTCGGCCCCCCGCCGGCCAACGTGAAAAACCCTACCGCGTTAGGCGCTAAAAACCCGCTGCGCTTCTATTCCTACGTTTTCATCCCCCGCAACCTCGACCGGGGCAAAAAATATCCCCTGCTGGTGTTTCCGCACGGGGGCGTGCACGCCAATTTCAGCACTTACTACACCCACGTCGTGCGGGAGCTGGCGGCGCAGGGGTACGTGATCATCGCCCCGGAGTACCGCGGCAGCACCGGCTACGGGAAAGGGATGTACCAGCAGATCGACTACGGCGGGCTGGAGGTGGAAGACGCCTACGCCAGCCGCAATTACATGTTAGAGAATTACGATTTCGTGGATGAAAACCGGGTGGGCATCTTAGGCTGGAGCCACGGGGGATTGATCACCCTGATGAACATCTTCTTCCACCCCAAAGATTACAAAGTTGCCTTTGCCGGGGTGCCGGTCAGCGATTTGGTTTCCCGCATGGGCTATTCCGGCGACGATTACCGGGAACTCTACTCCGCGGATTACCACATCGGCAAGACCGCGGAGGAGAACGTGGAAGAATACCGTCGCCGCTCCCCGGTGTGGCACGCGGACAAGCTGCAAACTCCCTTGCTGATCCACACCAACACCAGCGACGAGGACGTGCACGTGTTGGAAGTGGAGCACCTCATCCACGCCCTGAAAGCGGCGAACAAGAAATTCGAGTACGAAATTTTCCAGGACGCTCCCGGCGGCCACAGCTTCGACCGGCTGGATATTATGCCGGCAAAGGAAATCCGTTTGAAGATATACAAATTCCTGGCCGGCTACCTTAACCCGCCCCATCCCTTCAAATCAGTGAAAGATTTGTCAGCCGCGGGATACCGTTGATTTCTTGCAAAGATTTTCTCGAAATTGTAATAGTCGCCGGGACGTTTTATATTGGCAACGCCAGTTTGCTGAAAGGGAGGTAAACCGTTACCAAATCTAACCCATAAGGAGCCATCAAATGATCGAGCAAGCCAACCCGGTCCATTCAGATAAATTCGTGCAGGAAATGCAGGCGGTGATCGCCCGCTGGAGCCTCCTGAAGCACCCTTTCTACGAAATGTGGAATCGCGGTGAATTAAGCCGCCAGGCTCTAAGGGAATACGCCAAACAATATTACGCCCACGTGCAGGCCTTTCCCACCTACCTGAGCGCGGTACACTCCCGCTGCCAGGATATGGCGGCGCGCCAGGTGCTGTTAGAAAACCTGATCGACGAAGAGCGGGGAGCGGAAAACCACCCCGAGTTGTGGCTGCGCTTTGCGGAGGGATTGGGGGTTTCCCGCGAAGAAGTGCGCTCCGCGCAGTTATTGCCGGAAACGGTCGCCTCGGTGAAGGCCCTCAAGCGCCTCACTTGCAGCGATCAATTTATCGAGGGCGTGGCGGCGCTCTACGCCTATGAATCGCAGGTGCCGGAAATCGCCCGCAGCAAGCGCGAGGGGCTGGCGAAGTTTTACGGCCTCGAGGACGCCCGGGCGGTCTCCTACTTCAGCGTGCACGAGCAGGCCGACGTGGAGCACAGCGAGGGGGAAGTGAACCTTCTGCTCACCCACTGCAATACGGAAGATTCCCGGCGGCACGCCCTGGAGGCCGCGGAGCAATCCGCCCAGGCGATGTGGAGCTTTTTGGATGGAATTTGTACTGCGTATGTAGATTAATCAATAGACCTGCCGGGTTTTGAAAACCCGGCAGGTCATACCCGTATTTTTCAACTTTCCAGCGCCTGGCGCAATTTTTCCGCCAGGGCGGGATCGATTTCGGCCAGGGTGCGCAGGGAATCCGGCAGGGGATCGGCCCAGAGCCATTCAACGTTCAGCCAGAACCCCGGCAAACTCCGGCTGTGGAAGATTCCTTTTTTGCCGCTCAAGGCCGGTTGATAACTCCCTTCCTCATCCAATAAATAAAATTCCGCACGTTTTTTCTGCGGATCGATGATCCAGTATTCCGGGATACCGGCCTGTTCATACTCGTAGAACTTCTCCCCGCGATCCCGCCCGGCGCTTTCCGGGGAAACGATTTCTACCACCAGGTCTGCGGGGCCGTTCAAACAATTTTCTTTTAACCGCCGGAGATTCTGGTTTGCGATGAATAACAAGTCCGGCTCGCGTGCGCTTTTAGGCAGTTTCATTTGAAACGGGGGAATCATTATTTTCCCCAACTGCTTGAAGTCAACAAAAAATCCGACTACCCGCACCAAAAATATGTCGATCTCCTGGTGCTTTTTTCCGACAGGACTATTCATAATAACCTCTCCATCTACCCATTCCGCCCAGGTATCTTCATCCGCCCATTCCAAGAATTCTTCATAGCTCATTTTCTTCCCCGGCGGCGGTTCTCCCAATATATCTTTCAGCTCCTCCCGCAGCGATGCTTCGGATATGCCGGGTTTTTGCAAAAGCTCCAATAATTCTTCTTTCAAGGCGCTCATTGTAAACACTC
>CAZFVV010000223.1:0-3983 GCA_964522165.1 uncultured Calditrichaceae bacterium | reverse complement strand
CATAATTCTTTAAAAAAGATTGAATGAAATTCCTCCGCTCCTTAATTTCGATCAACTCTTAACTGATAAAACGAGGAGATTCGCCATGAAAATTACCGTTATCGGCGCCGGAAACGTGGGCGCAACCACCGCGCAACGCATTGTGGACAAAGAACTGGCCAACGAGTGCGTGCTGGTGGACATTTTAGAAGGCATTCCCCAGGGAAAAGCCCTGGACATGTGGGAGTCCACCCCGGTAGAGGCCAGCGACTGCCGCATCATCGGGACCAATACCTACAAAGAGACCGCGAAATCCGACATCGTGGTGATTACCGCGGGGCTGCCGCGCAAGCCGGGGATGTCGCGCGACGACCTGCTGGCCAAGAACGTGGAAATCGTAAAAGGCGTTACCGAGCAGGTGGTGGAGCATTCCCCCAACGCCATGCTCATCGTGGTCTCCAACCCGTTGGACGCCATGGCTTACACCGCGCTCAAAGTTTCCAAATTCCCGCCCCAGCGGGTGTTCGGCATGGCCGGAATTCTGGACACCGCCCGCTACCGCTCCTTCATCGCCCTGGAATTGAACGTATCCACCAAAGACATTTCCGCGCTGGTGTTAGGCGGGCACGGGGATACCATGGTGCCGCTGCCCCGTTATACCATGGTCGGGGGACTTCCCCTCACCGAGTTGTTGCCGCAGGAGCGCATCAACGCGATTGTGGAGCGCACCCGCATGGGCGGCGGGGAGATCGTCAACCTGCTGAAGACCGGCAGCGCCTATTACGCCACTTCCTCCGCGACCGTGGAAATGGTGGAAGCGGTAGTGAAGGATAAAAAACGAATCCTGCCCTGCTCGGCCTATTTACAGGGAGAATACGGGTTCAACAACGTGTACTTAGGCGTGCCGATCAAAATCGGGCGTAAAGGCGTGGAGCAAATTTTTGAGTTGGAGTTGACCGACGAGGAAAAGGCCGCCCTGGCAAAATCTGCCGACGCGGTGAAAGAGTTGATCGATAAGATTAAGTTGTAAAAAAAGTGCCTGACACGTCTAGTACATCGCGGCAGAGTTAGTCCGCCGCCAGGCTTACTGGTTGCGAAGTTCAACTTCGCAACCCAATTGCGTGCCGATCCCGGATTTGCCGGGATACGGCACGAAGATCGACGGACTTTCTCTGCCGGGGAGTACTAGTAGGGCGACTTCCAATTTTAGGCACTTTAGACACTTCTACGTTGCCTACCCACTTCTCCTTTGGAAATATTTTCCGTATTGCCTTGCATTCCTTTCATCGCTAATTTCGCACTGCTTTTTTTTGAAAAAATCAAATCATCGAACCTTTTGGAGGCCTTATGAACACCCAAGAATATATCGCACTGGAAGAAAAATACGGCGCCCATAACTACCATCCCCTGGACGTGGTAATCCGCCGGGGGGAAGAAATCTGGGTATGGGACGTGGAGGGGAAAAAATATTTGGACTTTTTGAGCGCCTACTCGGCCTTGAACCAGGGACACTGCCATCCCCGGATCATGCAGGCCATGATCGACCAGGCCAAAATGATCACCCTCACCTCCCGGGCCTTCCGCAACGACCGTTTGCACCTGCTCTATAAAAAATTGGTGGACATTACCGGGCTGCCCAAAGTTCTTCCCATGAATTCGGGCGCGGAAGCGGTGGAAACCGCCCTGAAAGCCATCCGCAAATGGGCCTACACCGTCAAAGGGATTCCGAACGACAAAGCGGAGATCATTGCCTGCGAAGAAAATTTTGCCGGGAGAACCATTACCATCGTCAGTTTTTCAACCGAAGAACAGTATCGCACCGGCTTCGGCCCCTTCACCCCGGGATTCAAAGTGATTCCCTACGGGGACATCACCGCCCTGGAGAAAGCCATCACCCTCAACACCGCGGCGTTTCTCGTCGAGCCTATCCAGGGGGAAGGGGGCATCAATATGCCGCCGCAGGGCTACCTGAAGCAGGCGGAAGCGCTTTGCCGCAAAAACCGGGTTTTGCTGGTGTTAGATGAAATCCAGACCGGGCTGGGGCGAACCGGGAAGATGTTCGCTTACCAGCACGAAAACGTAAAGCCGGACGGGGTTACCATCGGCAAGGCGCTGGCGGGCGGGTTCTACCCGGTCTCCGCGTTCGTCAGCACTGAGGAAGTGATGGAGGTGTTCAAACCCGGCGACCACGGCAGCACCTTTGGAGGAAACCCGATGGCTGCCGCCATTGCCTGCGCCGCGCTGGACGTGATCGTGGAAGAACGCTTAGCCGAACGAGCGGCGGAGTTAGGCGAGTACTTCATGGGCAAGCTCCGAACCATCAACAGCCGCCACGTGAAGGAAGTACGCGGGCGGGGATTGTTGATCGGCATCGAGTTGAAACCCGAAGCCGGGGGCGCGCGGCGCTTCTGCGAAGCCCTGAAAAACGAGGGAATGCTCTGTAAAGAAACCCACCAGCACGTGATCCGCTTCGCCCCGCCGTTGATCATCAAAAAAGAAGATATCGACTGGGCGCTGGAACGGATCGAAAAGGTGTTGACTACCTTATAAAAAAGTGTTCAGGTGTTATAGTGTTTGGGTAATCTTACCTGACTACCTGAACACTTCTCGCGAAAGCGGTTACTCTCCGAAGGAGTGCCTTCGGCATCGGAAAACACTCAAACGCTTGAACACCATAACACAACAAACACTGCCAACTACAGGAATCCGGAATGAAAATACTGATCTCCGATAAATCTTCGCCGAAATGTGCCGAAATTCTTCAGAAAGCCGGCCACGAGGTGGATGAAATCTTCGGCCTCTCCCCGGAGGAGTTGAAAAATGTCATCGGGATTTTCGATGCCCTGATTGTTCGCGGCGCTACCAAAGTGACCGCCGAAATTATCCATGCCGCCAAGAAGCTGAAAGTAATCGGGCGGGCCGGTACCGGGGTGGACAACATCGACGTGAAAGCCGCCTCCACCAAAGGCATCGTGGTGATGAACGCGCCCGGCGGGAACAGCAACGCGGTGGCGGAACTGGTGCTGGGGCAGATGCTGATGCTGGCGCGCTCCCTGTACGAAGCGGTTCATACCATGAAAGAAGCGCGTTGGGAAAAGAAGGGCTTTGAAGGAACCGAGATCATCGGCAAAAACTTGGGAATTTTGGGATACGGGCGGGTAAGCCGCTTGCTTGCGCAAAAGGCCCGCGCCCTGGGCATGCAGGTGCGTTGTTACGATCCCAAAATCGGCAAAGATCTTATTGATGAGGCTACCTTAGCGATCGTATCCTCCCTGGAAGATGTCTTGTCCTGGTCGGATTACCTTTCCGTGCATTTGAGTTTGCGGGAAGATACCAAAAACTTCATTTCCCGGGCGCAGTTCCAACGCATGAAGCGGGGGGTATATATGCTCAATTGCTCCCGGGGCGGGATCGTGAACGAGGCGGATTTGCTCTGGGCGCTGGAGGAGGGGATCGTGAGCGGGGCAGCGCTGGACGTTTTTGACGAGGAACCGCCTAAGGATTTCACCCTGGCAATGCATCCCCGGGTTATTGCCATGCCGCACATCGGCGCGGCGACAGAGGAAGCGCAGGAGAACGTCTCCCTGATTATCGCCGAGCAGATTGCGGATATGTTTGCCGGGAAGGGAATTCGCAACGCGGTAAACTAAACCCGGGCAAGAGCAGTATAACACATGTCACCCGAAGCAAAGGTTGGCAGGAGTTGTTTTCAATGGAATTTGTAACGTTTCCAGACGCAGATTTGCCTTATGAAAGCAATGATCGAATGGTATGGCGATATGCACAAGAAAATAACATGATTTTTCTAACAGAAAATCGTAATATGAGCGGGAGAGATTCCTTAGAGCAAACCCTTCGTGAAGAAAACACAAAAAGCTCAATGCCTGTTTTGGCGATAGGGAATGTTAACCGGATGGTAGAGAAGAATTATCGAAAAAAATACGCAACCAGTACTCCCCGGCAGAGAAAGTCCGTCGATCTTCGTGCCGTATCCCGGCAAATCC
>CAZFVV010000222.1:0-6824 GCA_964522165.1 uncultured Calditrichaceae bacterium | reverse complement strand
TTTAGGATTTAAGCGTGATGCGTATTGCGTAATAATTCGTGATGCCTGTATTTTGGTAAGTATGCGCTTAATCGTGGTTGAGGTGAAAGCGCAAAACTCGGCAACCAACTCGTTCCAAATCTCCTGTTTTGAAGCGCAATAATCGTGGAAACTCTGTTTCCGGCCACAAAAAGCGCAGAATTTACACGCGAAACTGGAGTTTCTCGTGCATTTACGTTCCCAAAGAGACTTTGGGAACGAGGTTTCGCGGACTTTGTCTCCCACCACGTTTAAGCGCACATTTTTACGCAATACTGAATACGCAATACGGAATACATCTTACACCCTTACTTATTCGCCTCTGCCAGCCAGTGCGCCAGGGTGTGCCTGGTGGGAATTTTGCCCATGCTCAACACTTTGCCGTTCACGATCAAAGCCGGGGTCATAAAAATACCCAGGGCGGCAAATTTCCTCACGTCGGTGACTTTTTCGATGTTGGCGTCGAGGTTTTGTTCGGCGGCCACGTTAAAACAGAGCTTTTCCAGGGTTTCGCAATTAACGCAGCCGGGTCCAACCACTTGAATGTGTAACATGGTCAATACTCCTTTGGCTTGATTTTATCATTATAAAACTGCTGGAAACGCTCTCGAATTTCATCGCGAATGCGGCGGAATTCGGAGAGAATTTCTTCCTCGCTGCCCCTCGCCTCGGCGGGATCGTCAAAACCAATGTGCAGAGTTTCCTTCACCTCGCCCATGAACAGGGGGCAGGTTTCTCTGGCGTTATCGCACACGGTGATGACGTAATCGAACGCTCGATCCAGGAACCGGTCCACGTTCTTGGGGTATCCGCCGCTGATGTCAACGCCGATTTCTTTCATCACCTGGATGGCTTTGGGATGCACCTGCGAAGAGGGGTTGGTTCCCGCCGAATGCACCTCCAATGCGGAATCAAACGATTTGAGAAATCCCTCCGCCATCTGGCTGCGGCAGGAATTGCCGGTGCATAAAATCAATATATAGGGCATCGTTTTCTCCTTTTTTTAAGATAAGGAGTGCAACCCCGGCTATCCGGGGTCGCACTCCGGGATACTCAAAAAATCGCTCCATAAATCAGCCCGCTGAGGGTCGCCATGATGACCACCAACGCTACGTACACCAGGGTTTTCTGCGTTCCGATGACGCTGCGGATCACCAGCATATTGGGCAGCGAGAGCGCCGGGCCGGCCAGCAGCAGCGCCAGAGCCGGTCCTTTCCCCATCCCGCTGTTGATCAATCCCTGCAAAATGGGCACCTCCGTCAGGGTGGCGAAATACATGAACGCACCGACAATGGCGGCGAAGAAATTGGCGAACAGGGAATTGCCCCCTACCAGCCCGGAAATCCAATGGTTGGGAATGACGCCCTGCCCGCCCTCCGCGGTGCCCAGCAAAAATCCGGCAGCGAGTACGCCGGCGCCCAGCAGGGGCATAATCTGTTTGGTAAAATCCCAGGATTGGCGCATCCAGTCCTGCGGCTCCCCCGGGGAATGTGAAATGATAACGCTGAGAACGATGACGCCCACTGTAAACGGAATCAGCGGGTTATGGGAAAACAGCGCCACAGAAACCGCGACCGGCAGTGCGCCCAACCCCACCAGCCAGAGTTTGATTTTCAGGATATAATGCAGGGAAAAGGCCAGCAGCAATGCGGCGATTCCCACCAGCCACCATTTGATTTGATAGATTTGATAAAAAAGCCCGCTTTCGGTATCCGGTTTTCCCCAGGCGGCAAAAATCAGAATGGCGACCAGCACGAAAAAGTGAAATACGGTTTGCCAGAGCGGTCGCGCGTCCGGGTCTTCTGGCATGGCCAACTGCCCGGCGGCTTTTTCCGCTTCCTCTTTGCGGTAGATAAAGTGCATCGCCAGACCGATGATGACGCTGAAGGAAACCGCACCGATGACCCGGGCAACGCCCAATTCCAACCCTAAGATGCGGGCGGTAAGGATAATCGCTAAGATATTGATCGCCGGGCCGGAGTAGAGGAAGGCAATCGCCGGGCCCAGCCCCGCCCCGCGCCTGTGGATGCCGGAAAACAGCGGCAGCACCGTGCAGGAACACACCGCTAAAATGGTTCCCGACACCGAGGCAACTGTGTAAGACAACCACTTCTTCGCCGCCGCGCCAAAATATTTAATTACCGCCGCCTGGCTGACGAATACCGCGATGGCCCCGGCGATAAAAAACGCCGGAACCAGGCAGAGCAGCACGTGCTCCTGCGCGTACCATTTGGCCAGGGCAAACGCGGAGAGGATAGCCTCCTGAAAGCGGCCGTCGCCGATGGGTAAAAAATAAGCAAACAGGAAAAATCCCAGTATCCACAGGAAAGCTTTGTATTCTTCGCGCCAGTTCATGTTTATATCCTTTTGGGGGAGTGCAAAGTTTCAGCTTTGCAGGGTTCTTCGGCTCCCGGCAAAGCTGAAGCTTTGCACTCCTTGTTTCGCCAATCAACGAAATGAATAAGACAAAAAATTTTCCGCTACATTCCACAAATGACGTTGCGGTTCACGGATTTCACTTTTTCCGCGTCCTGCCGGATGATGGCGTCATCGGGCAGCCATTTTTCCAGCAGGGGCAGCAGCTTGCTGACGTGGGGGTCGGCGGCGGGGTGGTTCAAGTAGTAATTCACCCATTTGCCATCCTTTTCGTCGAGAATGAGATCGCTGTCCCGTAAAATGGAGAGGTGTTTGGATACGGTGGAAGTCGCTAATTGCAATACCTCGGTAATCTCGCAGACGCACAGGGGCCGGATTTGCAGCATCTTGATGATGCGCAGCCGGTTGGGATCGGACAGGGCTTTGAAAATTTTGACCACCTCGCGCATTTTGCGTCTTTCATTTCGTTGATTAGCGAAATATATTTCTACTTATCGGAAAACGCAAGAGTTAAAAAAACCGCGCGGCGCAACCGGAATCTTTATTCCTGGTTCACTACTGCGCCGGCGCTATTGCCACTTCCGCCAGCACCGGAAAATGATCCGACGCCCAGCCTTCCTCCCAACGCTCCGCTAAAATGCCGTGCCGGAGCACTCTCAGTTGCGGTTTCACAAATATATAGTCAATCCGGCCCGCTGCGGGAGTGGGATTGAAACCGTTAAAAGTCGCCAGGGGACCGTGGTGGGCTGTTTGGGACAAATACCGGCAATCGAAAATTCGCTTTTGCGGATCGGGTTGCCCGCCCTGCCCGGCGAGGATGCGGTACACTTCCGATTCTTCGCGAGCGTTGAAATCCCCGGTCACCACTACCGGGTATTCGCCGGCAATGTCGCTGGTTTTCGCCAATAGCAGTTTGGCGCTCTCCACCCGGGCGGTATCCCCGGCGTGATCGAAGTGGGTGTTGAAGAGGTAAAAAACCGCCCCGGAAACTTTCTCCCGGAATTTTCCCCAGGTGACCACGCGGTTGCAAACCGCATCCCAACCGAGTTTTCCGGCTACCATGGGGGTTTCCGAGAGCCAGAAAGTGGATTGCGCCAGCACTTCAACGCGCTCCTGGCGATAAAACACCGGGGAGAATTCCCCCGCTTCTTTGCCATCGTCGCGCCCCACCCCAAACCAGCCGTATTCCGGCAGCGCCTCCGCCAGGTAATCGATTTGGGATTTCAGCGCCTCCTGCATTCCCATAATGTCCGCCCCGTGAAAGCGCACCGTGCTCGCAACCCGCTCCTTGCGATTCGCCCAGGCGTTGGCGCCGTCCGCAGGATTGTCGAAACGAATGTTGAAGGTCATTACCCGCAGGGAATTTCTACCATGTTCGATGTGTTGCGGATCGCCGGAGCGCGGCTGGCATTCTGCGGCAACGGTGAAAAAAAGAAGCGCCGACAGGCAGGCCGGGATTAATATGCGGTGAAAGTTTGGCATGGTGGGTTGGTGTCCTCCGTTTTGTTTAAGACCTCAAAGGTTTTGGAAATCTTTGAGGTTTTGGCCCTTGTTTATTCGATCTTGATTTTCCAAATCGAATACCCTCCCTTCCCGCCGTTTTCTAAGCAGTCAACCCGGAGGTATTGTGCTGAGAGATTTTGAAGAGGTATCTTGAGGATTTGTGATCCGGAAGCGCTGACCCTGCGGGACAAGTCCCAGCGCCGGTTGTCATCCGAGGTATGAACCTCCACGGAGCGGGGATATACCACGTCGCCGGTAAGTGTCAGTTGGTGTAGTTGAATGCGTTTCCCCAAATCCATCCAGATCCATTGCGGCTTTTTAATGCGCCCGCCCCAGTGGATTTCCAGGCTTCCATTGCCGGGATCGTGAATTTCACCGGAAGAACTTCGCAGGTGGGCGATATAGGGCGAGGGTGGGGAAAGTTTTTGCCGGATTTCCCGCTGGTACGCGCCCTGTGCCGCATAGTGAGCGAGCAAATTGCGAAAATACCGCTCCGCCATCGGATCGTAGCGCCGTCCGTATAATTCCGGCCTGTCTGACGATTGCAGCCCGGCAGGCAGCAGCCGCCCCCGCACCTGAATCCGCGAGATAATGACCCAGCCCTTTCCAAAGGGAATTTCCATCACCGCCGGAACCAGCAGGGAAAGATGGCAGCGAGCCGGCGCGTTAAAAGGCACGGTGGGGCGCACGTTGTGCCGGCTGACGATCTCCCCGCCCAAACCGCCGTTGAACATCCGCAGATGCTCCGGCTCGATTCCATTCCACAGGAAATGGGCGGGATTCTCCGGAAACACGTAAGAATCATACCCCCCGCGCTCTTCATCCCGCCGCGGTTGAATTACGATATCCAAATCAGTTAAGAGCGGGAATCGCGTCTCTGTTTCTACTCCCAGTTCCAGCTCCTGCACGATCACCACCCCGCCGTTTTCCACAAAATCAGTCAGTTGGCGAACGGTATCGGAATCCAACCCGCCAACCACGCTGCCGTTGATGAGCACCAGCCGGGCGCTCTCAATCCCTTGCGCCAGGGAGCGCGGCGCAACGCCGGATTTTTCCAGGAAGCGGCGGATTTCCCCGGAAGGATCAAAATCCATTAAAATGAGGGGTGAAAATTTTTCCGCGGAAGGCGTTGCGGGGTGCTCAAAAACGAAGACCGGTTTCTCGCTGCGGGCGATTTCCGCTCCCGGGGTGGTGGCGATGCGAGCGTGCAGGGTATAACTTCCCGGTTTGGGCGGAAACGCTAACTTCAGGGGAAGGATGCGATGCCCCCCGGCTTCCAGAAAAACGGTTTCTTCAATAATCGGAAGCGCTTCATTGGGGAGAAATTCTATTTGAACGCGAACCGTTTGCGCCAAACCGCTATCATTGAACAAATAGATGTTTACCGCCCGCCGCTCCCCGGTTAAAAAGTGCTTATCCCATAGCTCAATACTGACGCCCAGGGGCGAAAAGGCGTTCTTCAGCGCCGCCAGCACCGGCTTCGGCTTCAATTCCGCCAGTTTTCCCAGGAACCAGTTGGCGGTCATGCCGCCGTCGCAGCTCAAATACACAAAGGGCATAATCCCGTCGATATCCAGCCGCCGCCACAACTCGGTCAGTTCGGAAACCAGAAAAGCCTGCTGCGTTAGCAGCATCTCTTTGGCAGGATTGCGCCCCAGCCAGCGCTCCATTACGATTTGCGTCAGCGGAGTGGGATTCCCCGCGCTGTCCAGCCACCACCAGTTGTATTCGTTGGCCATCACCGGCGTGGGGCTTTTCTCTAAATCGAAAATAGAGCGGGAATAGCCGAACTTCTCCCCGTTCAGCACCGGACCCAGGGAGTAGATATAGGGATGATCTTCCCCGAAATCCACCATCTCCCAGGGACGGGTGGGGTCGATCTCCGCTTTCAGACGCGGAACGATCTCCTCTGTAATACGGGGATCAGCCGATTCGTTCAGGGGATCCCAGATGATGATGCTGGCATGATGCCCATGCTCTTTCAGCCAGGCGCGAAATTCCTTTTCGATCTGCTCCGCCGTTCCGGTGCTGGTCCAGAACATCCACTCATCCTGCAAGAGGATTCCATATTCATCGGCCAGGTCGTACCAGCGGTTGTAGGCTCTTCCCAGGTGGAAGCGGAAGAAGAACATATTGTGCTCGCGGGGAATATCAATCAGCGCCTTTTTTACCCATTCCATGTCCCAGGGCAGGATGCCGCGGTGGGGATCGTTGAGCAGGCGGTGAAAAGGGATGTTGCCGCCCAGCAGCACCCGGCGGTTCCCATTGAGGTAAAAATGCTTTCCGCGAATCTCGAAGCGGCGCATTCCGAAAAGAAGCTCCCGGCGATGGCAAATTTGCTCCCGGTGTGTCAATGTTACTTCCAGGACATATAAAAACGGGTTTTCCGGCGACCAGGGAGTGAAATCCGGCAACGCTATTTCCGAATCCAGCGCCGCGGTCGATTGAGCGGGTACCTGAAGGTTAAAAGGCGGGCAGGTTGTTGCAATGCGATTGCTTTTCTTTTCCCTGACGCGGTACTGCACCGCAAAAAGCTGCTCTGTTTCAGAAAAGTTTTCAATCTCCGAATGCAGGCGGATCTTACCCTCGGCGAGATCGGGAATGATGCGGGTCCATTCCACCCGCCCCGCGCCGTAGAGGTGCAGCCACACGTCTCCCCAGATGCCGGGAATCCAGGCGATCTTTTCGAAGTCCTGCCCCGCTGCGGCATGTTCCGGCAGGGTATGCTTCGCGCCGACCCGCACTAACAGTTCGTTCTCGCCGGCGCGGTTGATAAATGGAGTCAGGTCGAACTCCTGGCTGGTGTAACAGGGGATATCGCCGCCGATTTTATGGTTATTCAACCAGACTTCGGTTCCGTATTGCACCTGCTCCAGTTGCAGAAAAACTTTTTCAAACCGCGCCTGATCGGGCAGGCGAAAAACAGT
>CAZFVV010000221.1:0-6839 GCA_964522165.1 uncultured Calditrichaceae bacterium | reverse complement strand
ATTCTTGTCGGGGCAATCATGACCCTGTTACTTTGAATGTCAACACACTCTAGTGAAGTGGCTGTGGTTTGGCGGGCGCTGGGATGAGCGGGCGCAGTGGAGCGCCCGGGCCTGCCGGGCCGCTGCTGCGCTGAAGGATTGGAGCGCGGCAGGCTGGCGGGCGTATGACGCGGCCTGGATTTACTACAACCGCGACCGCAGCGAAGAGGCGGCGGAGTGGACGGAGCGCTGCGCGGAGGCCTGGGCGCGCGGGGGAAGCAAAGATGAGCAGGCCACGGCCGCCTGGATGCGCGGGGTGGTTGCGGAGCAGCGCAAAGAGTATGCGGAAGCGGAACGGTTGTACCGGGAAGCCCTGGCGGCCTGGCGCGAGTCCGGCGAGGATGAAAATGTTCCCAGCGCGCTCAACGACCTGGGCCAACTGGCCAGCGAACGCGAGGATTACGAGGCGGCGGAGCGGTTTTACCGGGAGGCGCTGGAACTTGCTGAAAAAAGCGGCCACAAAGAGGGCCAGGCAATCTGCTCCGGCAACCTGGGCGCGCTCGCGCTGCATCGCGAGCAATGGGCGGAGGCGCGCCGCCGGTTTGAGCAGGAGCTGCCCCTGGCGGAAGAGGTCGGGCGGGTGGATTTGATCGCCCATGCAAAAACCGGCCTGGCGCGGGTGCTGGAAGCGGAAGGCCGCCCGGGCCTGGCCCTGCCCTTAGCGCAGGAGGCGCTGGCGATTTACCAGCGCCTGCAAAGCAAGGCTTTGGCGGCGACCCGGGCGTTAGTGGAGCGGCTGCGCGTTGCGGCGCAAAAAAGCGGGGAGGGGAAACCCTAATGATGAATAAAGACCTCAAAGGTTTTGTGGCGTAAGCCATCCCTTACGGGAGAAACCTTTGAGGTCTATGGCCCGCTTATTCAATTGAAAAAAATTTTTGAGAAAAATTTATGGTATCTGATCCGGAAGCTTGTTAATATTGCCGAAGCATAAGCCATTAGTTTTGCGTATTTCCTGCCCACGAAATACGCGAAATGACGCGAAAAGCGGGGCGATACTGAGTTTTCTCGAAAACTCATCCGGGAATTTCTCTCACAATTAGTCCAGACCTGATTGTGAGAGAAATTCCAACCAGTAATAAGGCAGTTATCCAAAGTTTTTTGACAAAAACCATTTCGCGTTTTTTGTGTGTTTCGTGGGTAAATCAAAAACGCAAAACGAATGATAAGCGGGAATCGTGCAGAAAGGAAATCTCATGGAATGGATCGACGTATGCAACGACCCGGTCTTGCAGGATTTGCCCTACAAGATCGAATTAAACGAATGGGGACAGATTGTGATGAGTCCTGCATCGAATGCGCATGGAGCTTTGCAAATACTGATAGGAGCGCTGCTCTTTAACATGAAGGGCGGGGGAACGGTGATTTCCGAATGTTCGGTTATGACCTCCAAAGGAGTCAAAGTGGCGGACGTGGCCTGGGCCTCCCGGGAATTTATGGATGCCAATGGAACCCGCACGCCCTACCCGGTTTCCCCGGAATTGTGCGTGGAAATCCTGTCGCCGTCCAACACCGAAGGACATATTCGAGAAAAAATCGATCTCTACCTGGCCCGGGGAGCGAAGGAGGTTTGGGTGTGCGATCTAAGCGGCGATATGAAATTCTACAATCCCGGCGGAGAAATCGCAGACTCTGCGCTTTTCCCCGGGTTCCCGAATAAAGTGAACGAATCATAACCCCGGTTCGATAGCGAAAATTTGCGGGGCGTTGACCACCAGTCCAAGTACCGGGGTGAGATCCTGGTCCCGGGGCGTCAGGACATGCACTGTAAGTGCTGTAATCTCCCCCGATCTCGTCGGGGGGGAGCGCCGATCTCCTTGTGGCAACGCCCCGCTTTTATATAATGCTTCGCAACCTCTCAATCAGAGATTCAAGAGCCTGCAAGGGCGTATAGGCAAGAAATGTGCGAATATTGTTTTTGTGAAGGCCACCCGGATAAAACGGTCATATTCTTGGCCGTGAATACCCATCGACGCGCCTATGAAATATACTGGTTAAGGGTTAGAATTTCACTATTGATGTCATTCCCGCGAAAGCGGGAATCCATTGTTTTTTAAGGCTATGGATGCCCGCCTTCGCGGGCATGACAGTGTAACACTAACCTTTGACGAGTATAAAATAACCCCTCGTCAAAATCATGTGGATACTTACCTGCTCCACAAATTATTTTTTAGAACCGTTCCACCGTTCCGGAGACAAAACCTATGGAATGGATTGCCGATCCGCAAGCCTGGATTGCCCTGGCAACCCTTACCGCCCTGGAAATCGTGCTGGGCATCGATAATATTATCTTCATTTCCATCCTGGTGGGCAGCCTCCCCGCGCAGCAGCGCAACCGCGCCCGCTTGTTAGGGTTAGGGTTGGCCATGCTCACCCGGATTCTGTTGCTGCTTTCCCTGGCCTGGATCATGACCCTCACCACCCCGGTATTTACCATCCTGGGGCTGGGGATTTCCGGCAGAGACGTGATCCTGCTCCTGGGCGGCCTCTTCCTGTTAGTGAAGAGCACCCACGAAATCCATAACAGCTTAGAAGGGCCGGAGGAAGAACGCCATGTGAAAAAGGCGGCCAGTTTTGCCGGGGTGCTGCTGCTGATCGCGGTGATCGATATCGTATTCTCCTTCGACTCGGTGATCACCGCCGTGGGAATGGCCAATCACCTTCCGGTAATGGTGCTGGCTATTGTCATCGCCGTGCTGGTGATGATGTTCTCCGCCCGGGCAATCAGCGACTTCGTGGATACCCACCCGACCATCAAAATGCTGGCGCTCAGTTTTTTGATCCTGGTGGCGGTAGCGCTGGTAGCCGACGGATTGCATTTTCACATTCCCAAGGGCTACATCTATTTCGCCATGGCTTTTTCCGTGGGGGTAGAAATGCTCAACTTGAAGGTGCGCAAGCGAACCTCCGTCCCCGTGGCTCTCCGCAGGCCGGTCAGAGAAGCCTCCACGCCATCCGAACCTGATGAAAAAACAGAACAGGGCTAACCGGAGGGATAAACCGCACCGGAGTGCAAAAATTATTTTGCACCATCAGTGCAGAAAACATTCTGTACCCGGTATAAATTACCCCTTTGAAACCCTCATACCTGAAAAGTTACTTTGGCAAAAGTGAAATCTTTTTCCCGCCGTTTCAAAGAATATCGCCATGAAAAATGGCGCCGGGACCTGGCCGCCGGCCTGACCGTTGCCTTCGTCGCCCTTCCCCAATCCATGGCCTACGCCCTCATCGCCGGGGTGAAGCCGGAATACGGGCTTTACGCCTTCATGGTGGGATCGATTGTGGGCGGGCTGGCAGGCTCTTCCCGCCATTTGCAGACCGGCCCCACCAACGCCACCTCCATTGTGGTAGCCAGCACCCTGGCCGCCTACGCCGCCAGTGAAAATTTCATGGGACTGGTATTTCTGCTCGGGTTCTTAGCCGGGGTGTTCCAGGTGGCTGCGGGGCTGCTCAAGCTGGGTAATCTCACCCAGTTCATTTCCCGCTCCGTGCTCACCGGCTTCATCGCCGGGGCGGGCCTGCTGATCGTGGTCAACCAGTTGCCCAATCTGTTGGGACTTCCCCGGGGCAACAGCAGCACCATTGTCGATGGCCTGCTTCACCTGTTTGCGAATTGGGGGAGTTACCATACCCTTACCCTCCTCATCGGCGTGGGAACCATGCTGCTGGCGCTGCTGATCAGGCGCATCAGCCCCAAAACCGCCGCCGGGGTTCCCCTGCTTCCCGCGTTCCTGATCGCCATTCTGGCGGCCGCAGGCACGGCGGCGTTTTTCCAACTGGATCAAAAGGGGGTAAAAATCATTGGGGATATTGCCGTTTCGCTTCCTCCGCCCAGCCTGCCCCTGTTCGACTGGAAATTCCTGGCGGAATTAGCCCCCGGGGCAATGGCCATTGCCCTGATCGGTTTTGCGGAATCCACTTCCGCCTCCAAAACCGTGGCCGCGGTTACCGGCGATAGCCTTGATGCCGACCGTGAATTTACCGGCCAGGGGCTGGCAAAAATCGCCGCCGCTTTTCTCAGCGGCATCCCGGTCTCCGGCTCGCTTACCCGCACGGTATTGAACTTTCGCGCCGGGGCAGCTACCAAACTCGCCAACGCCATTGCCGGGCTGGCGCTGGCCCTGATGGTGCTCTTCCTCGGCCCCGCGGCGGCCTACATTCCCCTGGCGGCGCTGGCCGGGATCGTGGTGCTAATTGCCGCCAGCATGGTCGATGTTGAGTACATAAAATTGGCGCTGCGCAGCACTCGCCGCGATCCCGTGGCGCTGGGGGCGACGTTCGCGGCAGCCTTGTTCTTCCCCCTGGACACTGCTATTTACATTGGAGT
The DNA here is from genome assembly GCA_964522165.1 of uncultured Calditrichaceae bacterium. Lineage (GTDB taxonomy): Bacteria > Calditrichota > Calditrichia > RBG-13-44-9 > J075 > JABWBP01. The sequence goes on along the minus strand of CAZFVV010000221.1, from coordinate 2,476 downwards.
AGGGCTTTCCCTGGCGTTGTTCCTGCGCCGGGTGCGAGTTCCCCACCTGGCGGAAATGGACTATGAACCGGCCGCGGGTTTCCGGGAACTGCCGGCGGACAGGCCGCCCTCCATTCCGGATCTGGCGATTGTGCAGGTGTCCGGAGAAATATTTTTCGGGGGAGTAGATCTTTTGGAGGAAGAAATTCAGAAAATTGCCCGCCGACCCGGGTTGAAAGTACTGATCCTGCGCCTGAAACGCGCTTTCAGCCTCGACGCCAGCAGCATTGTCGCCCTTACCAATATTTATAACGACCTTACCCGGCAGGGGAAGCTGCTGCTCATTTCCGGCGTTACCGGGGAGACGGAGAAGCTCTTCCGCCGCTGCGGTTTTGAGGCGCTGGTCGGGCGGGAGCACATTTTCACCGCCCGGCAAGCTCTCTTCCAATCCACCCTGGAAGCGCTCGATTACGCAGTGAAATATATCAATAACTGATGTTACGCATTTTACCACAGAGACACAGAGAACACAGAGTTTTAATCACCTTTTTAGCGTTTTTGCTTCTCAGTGCAGCCTCAGATTCAATAAATACTTGATTTTCTCTGTGCCCTCTGTGGCTCTGTGGTTGTTTTTTGATGTCTGCGTAACATCAGTCAATAACCGTTTCGGGAAGAATTATCCACTCTCGCCCCCGCCTGGGAAGCAGTAGGCAGTTGGCAATTAGCAGAAAGAAGCACTGTAAAGTTACCTACTGCTTACTGCCAACTGCCTGCCGCCTACTGCCCTGCGCCCCTCCCTGCTCTCCTTTCGGCAGAATTACCTCGATAATTACGCTTACCTCGTCAGCGCCCACGGCCCCGCTGACGCCGGCCACCGCTTCCACCCGGAAGGTATTCGGCCCCCCGGGAAGGTCGAGAGTATAATTGAAGTTGTAAACATCGTTGCCGGGTTGATAGGGGCGGGTGATCTTCAAGGTGTCGTTCACGAACAGGCTGACGGTTTGCAGGCCGTTTACGTGGAAGGCCCGGGCGGAAAGGGTGATCTCGGTGAACTGTACCAGGAAATCGCCTTCCCCGGGAGAGAGGATTTCCACTAACGGCGCTTCGGGGGAGATCACCTGGATTTCCAGGGTATCGGTGGCGGATTTCTCTTTGGTGTTCGATACCTTCACAACAATATCGTAAAATCCGCCTACCGCGGGGGCGACCCATTTCACCTGCTCGCGGTCGCGGGGCAGCAGCAATTCCCCGCCGCTGGCGCTCCAGGCGTAGGAGAGCGGCCCCTCTTCGGGATTGCTGGCCGCCACAATAACCGTCACGGTGTCGCCGGAGTTGAATTGGTAAAAATCATTCGCCGTTTTCAGGCTTTCGATCACCGGCGGCTCATCCGGATCTAAGAGCTCTTCCACATCGCAGCGGAGCATCAGCGCCGGCAGGGCGATTAAAATGAGCGGAATCATTTTCAGGAACGATTTCATTACCTATCTCGATTAAAGAACCAGGAACCAGGAGCCAAATACTCAAACACTATAAATGCGAATTACCAGTTGAAAAATTATGGCCACGAAGACACCGAGACGTTAAGGAAGCACAAAGAAATAGAAGAAATTTAAGGATATAAACGCTAAAACCTTTGTGAAACTTCCTGTCTTGGTGTCTTGGTGGCAAACTTTCTTCAATGTCATCCCCAACTGGTAATTGGCATTATAACACTATAACACTAAGACGCTACCGAACTTCGCTGATTTCGCATTGAAAAACCACTTCCTCCGCCCCATCGGTTACGTACGCGACCAGGTAATGTTTTGCCGGAGGTTCTTTGATGATCAACGGCGCCAGGGTGAATTTTTGGAAGGTTCCGTGCTCAATTTCCTGGATGAGAATCGTCGAAACATCCCTCACCACCCGTTTGAGAAATTGCTGGTCAATTTGAGCGATGAGCGCCGTCTTCAAAACCAGGTTTTGGGCGTCGCTGCCGCCTAACCGGGCCACTTTGATTTCCGGGATCACCTCGCTGCCGTTTCGTCGATATTCGATTTCGATGAAAAATTCGCTGTTTTTGTTGAGCAGGCCGGAGAGGGCGTTGGAAAAGCGGGTGATGGAATTTTGCACCCCGGAAGCGCCCTGCACCCGGGCAAGGGTTCCGTTGAAAAATACGTCCGGAACCCCGGCAAAGGAATCGAAGCGGGCGATGTAATGCCGGTAGAGGTTCTCGTTTTCGATGGAGTGGTAGGGATCGCTGTAATCCCGGGTATTGCGGTGATAATCCAGGATCACCAACTCTCCCGGGTAGGTATTTTGCAGGCTGTCCAGCGCCGCCAGGGCAAATTTATTCACGTTGGCCGGCAGGGAGTCGGTGGTATTTACGAATGCTTCGATGAGCACCTTTTGTTTGCGGGTGCTCTCCGGGTTTTTGGGGTCGAGCGGGTTATCGCGGGGAATATCCGAACAAGCGGCGAAGAGCGCGATAAAGAACAGGAAGATCGCCTTGTACCTC
>CAZFVV010000220.1:0-6873 GCA_964522165.1 uncultured Calditrichaceae bacterium | reverse complement strand
CATAAATGTCGGGGCTATTCAAATCAATTGCCCCGACATTTATGTCGGGGATAAGGGAAATAACACTAAAATCGGGGGTTTTAACCCCCAATCCTGGCCACAAATCCCTTAGGTTTACGCCTATGCGGCTATCCGGAATTGGGTTTTCAAAAAGCAGCACGATCATACATCGTTTAGCATAACGTTGAGTAAGAATTTCTGTGATCAACAGAATTCGTGACAATCAGAGTTATTCATCGCGCCGCAAACGCGGTCGGGAACATTTTCTCAGCGTTGATGCGGTATATTTTGTCGATAACTTTTCTGGGCAAGGCCAGCCCCTGGAATTCCCCGTCAACCTCCGGGGCAGTCATCATTTCCGCGGTGTTGAGGTATTTCCAATCGGTCAGCCACTTCTCGTGTACTTCCTGTTTGAACTGCTCCGGATCGGAGTCCGGGGCGTGGGTCAGGTCCGTGGCGTAGAGGATGCGGTCCTGGTATTCGATGAAGAAGTTGCGCACCTTCTCCCGGTCGCGCTGCGACTGGTATTGCACCTGCCCCATCCGGGCGGCCATATCCGCTACCGCGTTCGGGAAGCGGTCTAAAAACTTTGCCAGTTCCTCCACGCTCCATTCCAGGCTGGCCAGGTGCGCGCCCATAAAGTGCAACTCTTTATTCCTTTCCAACAGGCGGTCGCGAGCGTTCATCTGATCCTCGTAAGAAGGGAACTCCGGGTGCAGGTACATGTGGTACTGGGGATGGTTCTTGAAATACTCTTTATCGTTATTGACGGTCATCTCCTCGATGGGCAGCCAGCAGTTCTTCGGCTCGCCCTGGTGCCCGATCAAGGGAATATTCTTGCCCCGTAAGTGGGCGAAAATAGGGTCGAATTTCGGATCGTCGATCATGACCAGGTTTCCGGCTTGATCCCGGAAATCCATCCCGATATTTTTCCATACCTTTACCGCAATGGCCCCCGCCGCGAAGGTGCTGTCCAGGCGGCGGATCACCTGCTCCTGCCAGGCCGGGTCGTCCCAGCCGGCCATGTGGAAGGTGGAGGCATGTGCGATGCGCCCGGGAAATTCTTGCAAAAATTTCACCGCAACGCGCTGCTGTTCCTCGATGGGCGGGAAATCCGGGTAATCCACGTTGATGGTGAACAAGCGGAAATTGTCCGCCCGGGCCTGCTCTAAAAAGGCGGGGTTGCCCGCGTGGGCGTGAACGTGGGCGTCGATCTTTTCCACCTTCGCGAAATCTTCCATGGTGTACTGTTCCGCAGGTTTCGCGCAAGCGGCCAACAGGAAAGCCGCGAGTAAAAGCAGGTCGGAAAGTAATTTTTTCCTTCGATGTTGGAACCAATTGCTCATGATTCTGCCTCCGCATCGTATTTTTAGGAGTGCAAAACTTCAGTTTTGCACTAACGAGTTGTGAAATGGGTGCAAAACTGAAGTTTTGCACTCCGGCTCCCTCCTCATTTCCCCATCACCTTCAGCGCATTCTCCCGGTAGAGTTTTTTCAATATCGCATCGCTTAACCCAAAGCCATTCAGCGCCCAGTGGTAGCCGAATTCCTCGGTTTCGTAAAAATGCTCGTCTTCGCTTTCCAAAATGCGGAAGGTAGTGCGGTACATCGCCGGGTCGAATCCCATATCGGTGCCGTAGAGCAGGCGATCCTGGTATTTTTCGAAGAACTTTTTGACGAAGCGCGGGATCGGCGCGGTTTCCGCGTAGCGAGCGCTGATGTCCGCATAGAGATTGGGATATTGATCCAGCAAGACGCCTAAAATGTTCAGATTATAATCGCAATTGGCAAAGTGGCAGGCAATGAAGATGGTTTTCGGATGGCGCTTGACCGCCCGTTCCAGGATCGCGATCATTCCTGCATGATCAACGATACCCGGCTGGTTATCCAGCCGCCAGGTATAAGCGTTCATCAGGCCGTCGTTGGTGGAATCCATGGGTTGGTACATCCAGATCGGTTCCGCCACGTGGATATTGACAGGCATGCCCAACTCCGCGCATTTTTGCAGCAAAGGGTCCATGCGCGGACCGTCGAGGCGCAGCCCGGGGGCTTTCATCCGGGAGCCGGAATACAGGCCTTTCCCTTTGTCGGTGATCTCCCCTACCCCGCGCGCTCCCATTTTGTAACAGCGTTCTAACTCGGCTGCCGCCGCCGGGCCGAAGCCGGGTTGGTCGTAACCGGAGAAATCGAATCCGCACCACAGCTCAAAACGGTTAGGATATTTCGAATAAAGGGCATAGATAGAATCGAATTTTGCCCCGCTGGCGGAGGTAAGAATGATGGTTCTCTCAATCCCCGCTTCATCCATATTTTTTACCCATTGGGCAATTTCCGCCGGCCCCTGCGCGTAAGGATGGGAATGCACGTCAATAGCCGGGTATTTGGCTTTCTTGATATGAGTGCGGGGGATGTTGTAGATGGATTTGGGGCGATAATTTTTCAACAACAGGTTTTCCGGGGAGGATTGGGCGCTCACCATTCCCGGAATGATGAGGCCGGCCATGAGCAGGGCGAAACAGCCCTGAAGAATGTGATCTGCAGCGAATGCGTTTAAAATTCCCCTCCTTTTGCAAGAGCCTGCCCCGGAACGCCGGGGAGGGGAATTCTCCACATTCTTTCCCCGTGCCAGTGCAAAACTGAAGTTTTGCACTCCTTTATTTGACATAGTGCATTTTCCCATATTGGCTGTAATCGTTCAAGCGCACCCGGTAGATGTACACCCCGGAACTTAAATTTTGCGGCTGCCAGGAAATTTGATGCTCGCCGGGCGGCAAATCATTCTGGTAAAGCAATTGCACGTGCTTCCCCTGGATATCGAACACGTCGATCTGCACTTTCCCCCGGCGGCGCAGCGCGAATACGATCACCGTTTCACCGTTAAAGGGATTGGGATAATTTCCCTTGAGCTCAAAATCGTTCGCCATATACGGCTGCGGATTGGTCGCGATCGGGGTGCTCCCGGTGAATAATTGAAAGTATTGGTTCCCGGTATAGAGATTTCCGCCGGCGGAGGGATCCACCACCACGGTATGGAGTAAGGCGTTGTAGCCGGTAGTCGCTTCCCAGGTGTTCTCGTTGGCCAGCCGGATGGCGTACTCCGGACGGTTGTGCAGCCCCGGAATGGGATCGGCGAAGTGCAACAGCGCCTCGTAGGTTCCCGGGGGCATATCGTTCGGGATTCCGGCTTCCAGGGACACTGACGCGGTGTCCCCCGCCATCCAGAAACGGGGATCGTCCTCGGTGAGCAAATAATAGATCTGGCCGCTTTGAGTATGGCGCAGGATGATCTCCAGGTTGCGGGGGTTGTAGGGGCTGGCCCAGCCGTCGTTGGCGATGGAAAAGGAGAGATTGAAAGCCCCTTCCGGGCGCACGCTGTCCTGAATGGCGGCCTGCAGGAGCCGGAAGCGGTATCCTAATCGCTGCCGCACCTCCTCCATACAGCCCTCGTTAACCCAGCCTTGCAGCACCGTGGGGTGATAATCCTTGTTGAGCACCGACCAGCGCATCCGCCGCAGGTCGCGCAGGGCGTTGGCGCAGCCGGAATATTCGCTGGGCGCGCAGGTCTCCCCGCCCTGGGGAACGTAGCGGTTGTCGAGGTTCAGAAAGGTTTTGTCCACCAGGGTGTCGGTATAGGTCCCGTAATCGCTCCAACTGGCCAAAAAGCAGTCGTTGTGCGCCCCGGTGCGCGCCCGCTTGATGCCGGTAAACGCTTCCTCCGGGGTGAGCGGATCGTTGTGGTTGTAAATCGCCCGTTTGTATCCCGGCGTGCGCACCGCCGCCATGCGATCCACCGGCAGGGCGTCTAACAGGGCGTATAAAACGGTTCGGCGGGCGTTGGTGTTATTCAGCCCGTGGGAAGAGTAGTACCATTCTCCCCACGCGCCGATGAAACCGGCTTCCATGTAGGCGATCACGTCGTAATTCTGTTGCAGCAGCGGTTCCAACTGGGAAATGTGCAGGAGAATGGTGTCCAGCGCGGCGTCATCGCCATTGATATCGTTGGTGTAAGAGTAGCGCAGCACTAATTTCATCCCCCCTTCGCGCGCCACCTGGAAATCGTTCTGCACCAGGTTCAAAAATGATGCTGAGAGAGAATCGTGAACGAATTGGGGAATGGTATAGATCCGCTGAATCACCGCGACGTTTTGATTGCGCAACTGCTGGCAGAAAGAAAGGGTGATGGGGCTGGAACGATAAGCGGAGAATCCCCGTTCGGGATTGGGGAAAAGCGCCCCGCTGCTGTCATATTCGATCACGGTGAACGGCGGGGATTGCGCGAACAATACCCCGCCGAGCACCAAGGAGATCCAAAGTAAGTGTTTCAAGATAAGTTTTTTCAAAGCATACTCCTCTAAGCTTTTTTTAACAGCAACCAGATATCATAATTCTGTCGTTGGTTGAACAGGAGCAAACGGAGATAACAGGGATATTTCTACTCGTCACAATGCTCTGCATTGTGACGTACCTTGTGAGGCTCTGCCTCACGTCTTTCCCTCTCCTTCCTTGCTTGCCGCCGCACAATGACCGGCAGGGATGCCGGTCTTACAGCACGATCACAAATTTCCCCCTGAACTCGCCCACGCTGCTGCTGACGTGGTAGAAATACAATCCCGGCGCAGCTAACTGTTTGTTATAGGTTTTCAAGTCCCAGCTTTCGATGCTGGGCGCCGGGCTGACGGCGGCGTCGTGCTCCAGGGTGCGCACCAGCTCCCCGGAGGCGTTGAAAATGCGAATGGTGGCCTTCTCCGGCAGGTGAATGAACTGAATCTGGCGCTCCTGGCCCTTCTCCCACATGCTGGCAACGACGTAAGGGTTGGGCACCACCCGCACCTTTTCTAAGCTCACCATCGAGACTGCGCCGTGCGGCACCACGCTGACGGTATTATTCTTCAGCGCGGGATTAGTGGCGGGGGTATTTTCCAGCGGGCCGATGATGCCGTTGCCGCTGTCGTACGCGGCCACGTAATAGAGATAGTTCATTCCGTTGACCACGTCGCGGTCCACAAAAACGTTGACCGTATCCCCGATATCGAAGTATTGGAAACTGTCCGCCTCCACGGTCTTGCGCAGCGGCACCCATTGATCGTCGCCTAAGTAGAACCAGGCGTATTCGGGCAGGGTGGTGTAGTATCCTTTGATGTCATCCACCAGGTCATACTGCGCCAGGGGGATATAGTGCACACCGCCGGAAAAATCTTTGAAGCTGCTGCTGCCCCAGGTCTTTCCGCCGTCCGCGGAGCGGTAAATTTTGTAGCCCTGGAACTGCGGATCCTTCTCGCTGGCGGTTCCCCAGGCCAATGTTACCTTCCGGTCATCCGCAAACGCTTCCATCACCGGGGCCGGCGGGGCGGTAACCACCTTCCAGCCGGATTGATAGAGCACCAGGGCGCGTTTGGCATTGGTAACAAGGTCATCCTTATTCTGCCCGAATACGGCGGCGAAAATCAGCGTGTCCGACTCCCCGGGATTGAGGGTGAAGGGGCCGGAGCCGAGGGTTTGCAGCCCGTCCGCCCCGGAGGCGGCGTAAAAGTTCGGCCCCCCTTCCAGGATATCCGGCACCCCGTTCAGGTCGAAATCGTCGTCGATGCCGTCGCCGTCGCTGTCCTGGGGATCATTTGTATTTTTGACATTATACTCGAAATAGAGGTCCGAACGCGCCCCGTTCCCCGCGGGCGTGGTGGCCAGCTCCCAAAAATGGAAGGCGTCGTAAGTTTGCACCCGTCTGGAAGGGCCGGGCATTTCCAGCGCGACCACTCCCGCCCAGGCGATCTGGTCTGCGCCTAAGCTCCCCCCAAAGGGGCTGTCTTCGTAGCCGTCATCGTCCGTGCCGTAGGCTAATTGCAGCGCCGGATCGTAATAGTGCCGGTCGGTGTCGCCCCAGGGATTGGGGGGCATGAAAATGGGCAGGAAACCGAAATCCGCGTGGATGGCGGCGCGCATGTCCTGGATGGGATCCGTGCCGACGTTGCGGATCACGCACATCCAGACGATGAAATTTTCGTACAGCGAGCCGGTCCAGGCCAGCCCGCGGATGAACATCTGGGTATTCAGCCAGTTGGGATTGGTGGGGCCGGTCGCGCCGATCTGGTCGGTGCCGCCCCAGGCATACACCACGCTGAAGCTCTCCTGGTCGGCCAGCCGCTCTCCCCCGGCCCCGAACCCCGGCCAGCCCTCGTTGCCCACTTCTAAGGGGATATTCGTTGCGGGATAGAATTGCGGCCAGCCGCCGGAAGGCCAGCTCGCGGGATCGTCGCTCATCGCCGCTTCCGCGCCGGCCGGCCCGACGAATTCCGGGTATGGGGCAAAATGTTCTTCGTCCCAAAAGGCCGCGGGGCCTTCATCGAGGGTGGCGTCACAGAAAGCGGTGTAATCTTCCGGGGGATAGCCGCCCACCGCCCCGGGCAGTTGTTCCCGGGGCGCGCCGAGGATCACCCCCACCGCGGTTCCCCAGCTTAACTCGCTGCCGTTGGGGAATTCAAACGCGGGGGGCCGCGCTTTGTTGATATTCTGCTCGTTTCCGTCGCACAACAGCCCGGTATTGTTGAATTTGGTGCGCACCCGGTTCACGTCGAAGACGCCCCAGCGCTGGTTGACCATGGGGTCCGGGATTTGGGCCAGCATCAGCCCGGTCAACGCCAACAGTAATCCGCCCGGGAGCAATCTGGTAAGGTTGTATCGCATGGCTTGCCTCTTTACATATTGAGTGTTGGCATAGTGCAAATGCGTATCTTGTTCGGCACATTTCGACCTCACCCTTCCCCACCCCGTCCCTCCCCTTCCCGCAACAGCCGGTGGGGGCAGGGGAGGGTGCCGGGGGGGGGTGGGTGAGGTTGGGCCAATGGTGTAAATAGCCAAAGCCCGGGTGGACTGGTT
>CAZFVV010000219.1:0-6970 GCA_964522165.1 uncultured Calditrichaceae bacterium | reverse complement strand
GCATGAAAGCAGACCAGTTCAAAGCCGAGCGCAAGCTGATGCTGCTGAAGTAAAAAGGTGTTAGATGGCTGGATGGTTAAATGGCTATCCCCCCCAATCTAACCATCCAACCATGTAACAATTCGACAATTCAAATGGAAATCTCATGGAGATGAATATGAGAAAAACCTATTTTGTAGCGCTTCTTTTTTCCTTTTTGGTTACTCCCCTCTTTTCCCGGGCGATCATTTCCGAACGCCTGCAACAGGCCCTTGCGCAGGCCACAGAAGAAGGCGCGCCGGTTAAGGCGCTGGTAATGTTGGCCGACCGGGTGGATATTCAGGCGCTGGATCAGCAGTTGTATGAGCAGGGCGTATCCCCGGAAGAGCGCGCCTACATTGTCATTTCCAGCCTGGAACAGAAGGCCCAGGATACCCAGGGCCAGATCCTTGCTTACCTGGCCTCTCTTTCCAGCGCAGAGGTGCGGGAGTACCGGGATTTCTGGGTAGCAAATATGATTGCCGTGGAGGCAACCCCGGCGGTGATCATGGAGTTGAGCGCCCGCGCCGAGGTGGAATTCCTGGATCTTGACGCTTTGCTGGAATGGGACCAGCCTGTGCGCACTGTACCGGCAGAAATGATCCCTAACGGGGCGGAGCCGGGGTTGAAAGCAATCAATGCCCACAAAATGTGGCAGGCCGGTTACACCGGCGCGGGAACGATTGTGATGAATATCGATACCGGGGTGGACGGCAACCACCCGGCGATCAATTATAAATGGCGGGGAACCCACGTGCCAGCCTCGCAGGCCTGGTTCGACCCTGCCGGCAGCACTTTCCCCAATGATTGCGACAACCATGGAACCCACACCATAGGGACCATGAGCGGCCTGCAAACCGCCACTCACGATACCATCGGGGTGGCGTTTGGCGCGGAGTGGATCGCTGCAAAGACCATTTGCAGCAGCCCGCATACCTCCAATTCTATCGCCGCTTTCCAGTGGGCGCTCAATCCCGATGGGAACCCTGCAACTACCAGCGATATGCCGGTGGCCATCGGCAACTCCTGGTACGACCCCAATATTAGCTCCTCCACCCAGTGTAATCCCTCTTTGAATCCCTATATCAATGTGATTTCTGCCCTGGAGGCAGCCGGGGTTGCAGTGGTTTTTTCCGCCGGAAACAATGGGCCGAGCGCCCAGAGCATCACCTCTCCCAAGAATGTGAATATCAACCAGGTAAGTTTTTGGGCTACCGGCGCGGTCAACGGTAATGTGACCGGTTATCCTATCGCCAGCTTCAGCAGCCGCGGGCCGGTGGTTTCGGCATGTTCGACCGGGGTTCCTTCATTGGATATAAAACCGGAAGCCTGCGCCCCCGGGGTAAGCGTGCGCTCTTCCATTCGCAATGGCGGTTACAGCTATTATGACGGCACCTCTATGGCCTGCCCGCACGTGGTGGGCGCCATCGCCCTGCTAAAACAGGCCCATCCTACTAAAACCGGGCATGAGTTAAAAATGGCCTTGTACAATACAGCGTCCGATCTGGGCGTTGCCGGGGAAGATAATACTTACGGAAAAGGCATCATCAACGTATGGGCGGCGCATAACTCCTTACTGGCGGGCCCGCCGGATATCAGCGTATCTCCCGCTTCCTTCAATTTTACCGTGGAGATAAATGGGAGCGACAGCGGTGTATTGACCATCAGCAATAGCGCCGTAGCCGGTTCCCAATCCCTGTCCTGGTCGCTGGTCACCGAAACGACGGTGAGCCTGGCGCTGCCCGGGGGAGAGACCCTGCCAGCCACGCTGCGGGAAGAGCGCGACCATTCCGCAGCCGTTGATCCGCTAACCGCTCAGCCGTTTTCTACCGGCGGGGAAGCGATTTGCCCCTGGTTGTCCGGCGCCCCCACTTCCGGCAACCTCACCCCGGGAAGCAGCGCCAATATTACGGTCACGGTGAACGCCGCCGGCCTCTCGCCGGGTACTTACAATTGCAACTTGAAAATTACCAGTAATGACCCGGATGAGAATCCCCTGGTAGTTCCGGTGGAGCTGAGCGTGAGCACCGGGGGCAGCAGCGTGCTGGGCTCCGTGCAGGCGCCTGCGGCGGCGGCCAGCGGATGCCCCCTTACCGCAAATATCCGGGTGGACATGAGCAGCTCCCTGCCGCCGAACCACCTGCTGGGCAGTTTTACAGCCACCCTCAATTGGGATCCTGCCCTGCTCACCTACACCGGGAATTCTGGAATTCTTTCCGGGTTCACCGGGTTTGTGAATGATCTCAATGCTGCGAATGGGAGCATTATTTTCAACGGCGCCAAGGCGACCGGCCAGGGCGGGCTGGTGGAGATACTCCAGCTCAATTTCGATGCGGCCGGTTCCCAGGGAACGACCCCGGTTTTGGACCTGGAATTCTCCGTGATGGCCGCTGCCATGACCTTTACCAACCTGATGCCTTATTTGACGGTGGACGACGCCACGGTGAGCATTACCGAAGCGGGCGTGTTGGGGGATATTAACGAGGACGGCATCGCCAATTCCACGGATGCGCTGGTGTTGCTCTCCGCCGACGCCGGTTTCCCCATCCCGCCGGCTTACCAGGCGCGTATCGACGCCGGATTCGGGGACGTCAACGACGACGGTTTAACCAATTCCACCGACGGGTTGATTATCCTCTCATTCGACGCCGGCATCCAGGTACCCTACCCGGTAGGCCAGGCGATGTGCCCGTGACGGCAGCAGGAGCAGGGGCAGGGGGCAGGAGCAGGGAAGGGGGCAGGGGCAGGAAGGAGTAGGCAGTGGGCAAGTAGGCAAGGTATCACATTTGCGCACCCTGCTTATTGCCAACTGCCTACTTGCAAACTGCCAACTTGCCTAGGGCGAAGCCACCGCTAACGCGGCTGCCTACTTTTTTCCCCGGGATAACGCTTTTTTAAGCAGGGCGATTTGCCCGGCGTGGTAGAGATCGTGCTGGATTACCCCGTGCAGCATCACATAGATGGAATGGTTGCTGCCCCGGGGCGCTTCATCCAACTGCGAATCTTTCAAGCTTAGCAGCCGGGTGTGCAGATGTTGGTAGCTCTTATGGAGGGCTTCCAGGGCTTGTTTCCAGGCCGCTTCCCCGGTATTCGTAACCGCGGGCCAATCCTCTTCGGAGGATAAATTCACCCTCTCGCCTTCCAGTCGCCGGGAGACCGCCCGGTGCCAAACAACAACGTGCAATACGATTTCCCAAATCGTGTGGGCGTTGGGGATGGGGCGGGCATTAGCGCCGGCAGCGTTTACCCCCGCCAGCAATTCCATCAGCGAGGAACCGTGCCAGGCCTCTCCCTCCAGGGCGCGTTTCAATTGAATCTCGATGCGGGTGGTTTCTTTCATTGGTTCTATCCAGGTTAAGAAGACCGGGAGACGGACGGCGTGAAACGTATTGCGTAATGCGTATTGCGTAAAAAACGGAATACGCATTATACGGAATACGCAATACTCAAAAAGTTACGTTTCACGCTTCCCGTTTTACCCCACCACCTTCACCACAACCAGAGTAAAATCGTCATGCTGGGGGGCGCTGGCGGTGAAGCCGAAGACCGTCTGGCGCACCCGCTCCAGGATTTCCTTTGCAGAGCGGTCACCGAATTGATGAATAACTTCATAGAGGCGATTTTCGCCAAATTCATCTCCCCGGGGATTCATGGCTTCGGTGATGCCGTCGGTGTAAAAAATCAAAATGTCCCCGGTTTCAATCGCTACCGACTGATCCTTAATGATTTTGGAAAACAGGGCGCCTTTTTCCATTCCGATGGCTAACCCCGGGGGGTTGAGCGATTCCATTTCCCCGGCTTTGCTTTTGCGCACCAGCAGGGGATTGTGCCCGGCCCGGGCAAAAGTGAGGGTGCGCTCCCCGAGATCGAACATCGCGTACAACAAACTCACAAAAACGTTTCTGGGCGCATTCTCATAGAACACTTCGTTCACTTCCGCCAGCACTTTGGAGGGATCCTTGAGCCAGCGCGCCAGGGTTTTGATGATGCCCTTGATCATGGTCATATAGAACGCCGCGGAAACCCCCTTCCCGGAGACGTCCCCGATCACCACGGTGAGATAGCGGTCATCCCCCCGGATGAAATCATAATAGTCGCCGCCCACCTCCATGGCGGGCTTGCAAATGCTGGCGATGTCCAGGCCGGGGAATTCCGGTTCCTCATGCGGCAAAAATTTGATTTGGATGTTCCGGGCAATCTCCAATTCCCGTAAAATTCGCTCCCGTTCCGCAATGCGGCTGACGTATTCCGGGACGTAATGCTCGAAATCGCTCACCCTGCGCGATCCGAATAGTAAAAAGACCCCGGCCAGGGTATATCCGGCAAGGGACAAGATCAACAAAATTCCGGCAATCTCGGCGGTATTCTCCGGCAGCAGGTTGATCTGGTAGAGATCAAAAAGCAAATAGACCAGGAATAATGACAGGAACATCGTCATCCAATCGTATTTGCGAATCCAGTATCCCCAAAGGAAAGCCAGGGGCAATAACATCAGGCTGCCCCAAACATGGGGCTCGAAAAACTCGGTAAAAAGCCCTCCCAGGGTTAGCAGGAGCGCCATCAGGGCGATGAACCCTCCGCTGCGGCGCATTTTGGATTTGAGCAGGGCCGCGCTGAAACCGAGAAAAATGAGGGAAACGAAAAAGGCGGGTATAAAAAAGCTGATCAATTGTGTGGCCGATTCTACAGGGCTGGTGAAAGCCCAGAGATCATCACTGTCCACCGAAATATAGCCGATATTCAACTTGCTTTTGAGCAGGGCGATGCCGCCTAAGGTCGCCACGGTCAAACCGCCGATGAACAGGGAGCGGAGCAGCGCTTCCCCAAGCTCCCGCACCCGGAGGCGGCCGCGGAAGAGCAGGTCCACCAGGGCGATTTTTTCCGCCCAGACATCCCGGATATAGGATTCCGTCAATGCAAAAGTCACCAATATCCCCATCCCGCTGAATAAACCGGCCAGGCCGCCCCCTAACAAAACCCCCGCCCACTCCGGCCATGAAGAAATCCCCACCGATAACCATACCAGCAGCATTACCGCGATGGCCGGCCGCCAGGCTCTCTTGAATTCAAGCTCTTCGTGTTTCATGCGTTTGAAGAAAATAACCGCCATGATAATCAGGATAACAATCCAGGTCAGGATTACGACAATGATCCAGACAATCTCGCTGATCTTATCGAATTTGGAGAATTTGAATTTATCCTCATTGATCGCCAGGGAGGATTCGTAGCCGGTAACCGTGCCGGCGGAGATTGCGATTTTATGGATTTCTTTCAAATTTTCCGAAAAGGAGGCGGTTTTCGTAAAGGTAAAGTCCTGTTTCTGGATGTTATCTTCTTTTCTGCCGCTTCTTTCCTCAATCGCCAGGGAGGTGGTATCAATACCCTGCGCCTGCAAAAAAGCTTTGGCGCGCGCCAGCGCCCGGGGCGCTTCCAGGTTGGTGGAATCCGGCAATTCCGGCAGAATGTAATTCATCCCCTTTAAATGGCCGGCAAAATCGTATTTGAATTCACAGAATAGTTTATTCTTGCCGGATTTCCCTTTCCAGGTAACGATAATTCTGCCCACCTCCGGGGAGATTTCGCTCAGATCTTGCCCCGCAAATTGTTGGGAGTAGCGGAACAGATCCTCGTCAATGGCAACCTTGTGCGCTCTCCGCAGGAAAAGATGCCCTAACGGGGAAGCGCTGAACTCCTTTTCCGCGATTGCCAGCGCCTGATTTATGGGGATTTGCGGTTTTAGCAGGTTGATGAATTCGGCCTGCCGGATAAACCAGAAATAAGCGCCTGCAAACAGCAATCCCAACAGGGCAAGGGCAAGAATTCTGATGTGATGTTGGGCTTTCATAGCCAGAATATACGGAAAGAGAATGACTTAAGGAAATGGTTGGAGAAAATTTGGGAGCGTTGAGCGGGTGTTTAAGCATTGCGGATCGAAAATCACCCCTTTTGCGCAAACACGCCCTGGTAGGTTTTGGCGGTTTTGCGAAAACCGGCTTTGCGCAGCCGTTCCATAGTGCGCTCCGGCAGGCTTGAACGATGCGCTTTATTGGGATCGCCGGTGTAGTGATAAAGTTTGCCGCGCTGCTGCAACACCCGCCAGCACTGGCGGTAAAATTCATCGCTGTAGAGTTCCGGGGCGAGGGCGAAGCGGGGCGGGTCGTGCAGGATGGCGGCAAAAGAGCGCTCGGGCATTCCGGCGATGATTTCCGCGGCGTCGCCCTGGATCAGGCGAATTTTTTCCGAATCGAACAGCTCCCGGCTCCAGGGGTTTTCCCGGCACAGGGAAAGCATCGCCGGGTCCTTTTCGATGCTCACCACCTCTTTGATGCCTTTCAGACCCGCCAGGGCAATGGCGGAATATCCCAATCCGCAGCAAGTATCCAGCGCCCTGCCGCGTACCGGCCCCAGCGCCCGCAGTTTACTGCGAGTATCCATTTCCGGGTCGCCGTCTTTGGTGGCGTGCATTTTGATGCCGCTGATCTCCACCGTGGGCGGTTTGCCCCGAGGGGGCTTGCCGGGCGCAACGAAGACCATTTTGTAGAATTTGCCGCTTTGCGGGTCAAAATGCTGCCATTTTTGCCACTGGTTATCTTTGAAGATCAGGATGGTGCGCTCATCGGAGAGGCGGAGCAATTCCGGCGGCGGGAGGGGAAGCGTTTTCCCCTGCGGCAAAATAAGGCCGGCGGGAGTCACTTCCGTTTCCGTTTCACTTTTCCCGGCGTCAAGGGAGAGCCGCAATTTGGTGGGAGTTGTTTCCAGGGCGGCCAATTTTTGCTGCTGGAGGGGGTCCAGGAAAAACAAATCCTCTTTGAATTGCCAATTGTTGATTGCCAAGGGCGGAGCCATCACTTCGGGATTATCAGTTGCCAATTAGTTTACGGTTCCCACCGTCTTTTCCACCGCCGCTAACAATTCCCCGCTCCGCACCAATTCCCGCGCCGTTTCCATGTCC
>CAZFVV010000218.1:0-7031 GCA_964522165.1 uncultured Calditrichaceae bacterium | reverse complement strand
CTTGATAAGTCTTCACTTTTGCTCTTTTCCCTCAAAGTCTTAAAGTAGAAGTAGGAGTGGAAATTTGAACCACGTGCAAAATAAATTTTGCACTCCGGTTGCCGCGTCAATACACCTCCAGATCGATCAGCCAGAGGTTATCCTTGCCGATCTCTTCCCACTGGCTCATAAATTCGGTCCAATTGGCGTCCACCACCATGCGCTGCTCGCCCGGGGATTTCACCCACACTCCCATGAATTTCCGCTCGTTATCGGTGGTGTAGGTCTCCAGGTCGATCAGTTGAAACTTCTGCTCCTGCAAGCCCTTGTGGATCACCGCGAAGGTTTTCCAATCCAGATCTTTCCAGATATTGCTCTCTCTCGCGTCGCTTTTCCAGACTCCGATGAATTTCCGCTCCCGGTCTTCCAGGTAAGTCTCCACGTCGATCAATACCAGGCCGTCTTTTTTATTCTGTTCCCAAACTTTGTAGAATTCCGGCCAGGCCAGGCCCGCCTGCAACCGTTCCGTGTAACTATCCTTTCTCCACACCCCCACGAATTTCCGCTGCTTGCCCTCCGCGAAGGTCTCGATATCGATCAACCGCAGCCCCTTAGTGTTCAAATCTTTGCTGCGGGCAAGGAACGGTTCCCAGCTATCGAAATAGATCGCGCAGCTATCGCTTCCGGAATGCCAGACGCCGTAATATTTCTTCTGCCCTGCTTGATCGACTACCTCGATATCGGTGAGGAGAAACCCTTTTTTCAGCAAGCTTCTATAGGCGTCTTCGAAAGTTTTGGCGCTGGCTTCGCCCAACACGCGCTCCTTCTTATCGCTTTCCTGCCATACGCCCACAAAACGCTGCTGGGGAAAAATATTCAAGCTGAAACAGAGCAGCAGAAAGAGGAGCATTCGCCCTGCCAGGCGGAAATTCGCAACCGCGATGTCAGGAGCGAAATTCCGGGGAATCAAAAAGGGGAAAACGTTTCTGATCGCGTTCGAATCGGATTGGCAAATCTGTGGTTCCATTGTCACGCTGTCCTCCGGTTCCGGTGATCGGGTAAATAAAGTTCTCAAAGTTATTAACTTGACAATGTCACATTTAACCGCAGAGGCCGCAAAGAACGCTGAGAAATATAGTTTTTTTTATAAATATCTCTCTGCGAACTCCGCGTTCTCTGCGGTAAAACCTGAAATGTGACATTGTCGAATTAAGACCTCAAAGATTTTTCCCGATGGGATGGTTTACCCCTTCGGGGCTTTGCCACAAAACCTTTGAGGTCTTAGGCTCGATTTCACCTTACCGGCTTAATATAAGCGAATTTGGGAAGAGTACAAAGGAAGGTTTTACACCACCAGCGCGGGCAGGGACAAGGAATCCAAATTCCTCTTTCCTCGCTCACCAACAGATTTAGCGTTGCCTGAACTGGAAGATCATTTTGTCCAAAATGCCCACCAGCGCCAGAATGGCGGCGGTGAAGAGCAGGATGTGCAGGCTGGAGCCTTGCAGCAGGGGAATACTGCGCATGAGGGTGGAAAACCCGGCGACGCCCTGCTGTAGCAAATTTTTAAAAACGGCGCCCGGATCGAAAAAGTATAGAACCGCGGCCAGGCCGGAAATCAGCGCGGTAACAATCAGGCTGATTTCGAGCAAATCTGCCTTGTGCTCGCCCCGTTTTTCTATTCTTGCCACCACCGCGTCGGCGAAGTTAGCGGAGAGCAGAAAGCCGGTTTCATCCTTCAGCCCCCCGTATAGCCGCCGGTAAGCCGCCAGATTGGACCGGCAGTGCGCGCAGGCGTGCAGGTGCGCTTCCATCTCCTCCCAGGAAATGGAAGCTTCGCGGTCCAGGTAGGCCTGAAGTTCCGCATCGCTTAAATGCTTCATGGCAACAACTCCTCTGCGGAATATTTTTCCAACATCCGTTCTTTTAACAGTTTTCTGGCCCGGAAAAGATAACTTTTTACAGTGCCTTCGGGCAAGTTAATAATTTCCCCGATCTCTTTGTAGCTCATCTCATCCAAGTGATAGAGGGTGAGAATGGCGCGGTACTGCGGCGGAAGCTCGCTGATCGCTTCGTGCAGAAACAGGCGAATTTCCCGATCCATTGTAAATTCATCGGGCATGGGCAGCTCTCCCGGAACGCTTTCGATAAAGCTAACCGCCCTGTCTCCCGGCGAATCCGCTTCCGTTCCCGCCAGATCGTCATACAAGGGCGTTTTTTTCTTTTTCAGGTAGTTGACGCAGGTATTATAAGCGATCCGTGCGATCCAGGTGGATAATTTGGATTGGAAATTGAAGTTTTTCAGATGTTGAAAAACCTTCACGAATACCTCCTGGCAAAGCTCTTCCCGGTCGGCCTCATTGGCCACCATCCGGAAAACCACGTGGCAGACCAGCCGCTGGTAGCTCTCCACAAGAACCCGGAACGCTGGCGAGTCGCCGGCCACGATTTTTTCAATCAGATCCTTTTCCGCCTGCATTATTTCCCGATTTCGTTAGCTTCATTCTATTCGACAATTTGCCCCGGAAAATGTTGCAATGAAAAACTGCCGGCCTCCGGAAATCGAATCGGAGTGCAAAATTCATTTTGCACTGTCAGTGCAGAGTAAATTCTGCACTCCTTACGTTAAAAAATTTGCTAACCCTGCAACATTTTCCGAACTCACCGGTCAACTGTGATGGAGAAGGTAAAGCAGGAAGGTGAAAAAGGCAATCAATTAAACCCTATTAAAAGGAGAAATACCATGAATCCTGAAATTATTATTGTGCCGATCTTCTTTTTGGCGTTTGTTTGGATGGTGAAGATCATTTCCGATAACCGGATCAAGCGGATGCTCATCGAAAAAGGCAAACTCGACGAGAGCGCCAAATTCCTCTCTCAACAACAGGCCGCGGCCAATCCCCTCTCTTCGGTAAAATGGGGATTGGTGCTCATCGGCATCGGCGCCGCCTTGCTGCTCTCGCAATTTTTCCCTTACACCTTTTCCGATGAAGCGATATTCGGGTTGATATCCCTCTTCGCCGGGTTGGGCTTCCTGATCTACTATTTTCTATCGAAAAAACAGGCCGGCGAAGGGCAGGATCGTTCCATAATGTAGTGAAATTTTCCCGCTCCCCGGCTTTTGCAGATGTGCGGGGCGCTTACCGCTCTTTCGCAGCGGGAGTTGAGGGGGTTGGGAAAATTTAATCTACCAGCCCAATTTGGTAATCGGCCATTGGTCATTGGTAATTGCCAATTGGCAATTATGGAGGGGAATTCGGTAAGGTATTCCCTTCCAACCCCCTTAGAAGCCAATTCAGAATGATGGAGATCGCAACATGAACGCATCAACTTGGCGGGAGATACCGGCGGCAGGGTTGGGTATCATCCTGATGTTTCAGATAAATATCGCCCTGGCCGGGCCGGCCGGGCGGGATAGTTTGGCGGGGGATAGTTCCACAACGGCAGAAAATGCCTCCGCGGCCGCGAGGGGAGAAACGGAAGATTTTTCCTTCAGCCGGGTTGATTTGCTGAACAGCCTGAGCGTGGAAATGCGGGGAGATATCCGCTTCAGCGAAGATTATCGCGCAATCGACGCCATGGCGCCCGGCAGTTATTTGCAAATCGAGGAGCGCCGCTGGCTTACCACCCGGCGGTTAGAGGTTAGCGCCGACGCGCAGGGGAATCCGCAGTACCGATTTTTTATGCGCAGCCGCTCCCTGCCGTTTGACGAGCGGGCGCAAGCGTGGTTGGCAGAAATTCTGCCGGAGGTTATCCGGGAAACCGGCATCAATGCGCAGGCCCGGGTGCAGGAACTGCTCTCCCGGGGCGGCGTGGCGGCGGTATTGCGGGAGATTTCCCGGATTGATCGAAACGAGACGAAACGGAGCTATTTTTCTGCCCTGGTGGATTCCCATACGCTCACCCCGGAAGAAGCGGCGCGGGTAATCCGGCAAGCCTCCCGGCAGATTTCCGGCAGCAGCACTCTAAACCAGACGCTTTGCGAAATCGCGGAAAAATTGCCGGCTAATGAGTCGCTCACGGTAGAACTTTTCCGGGGCGCGGAAAAAATCCCCTCCTCTTCGCAAAAAAGCGCCGCCATCATTTTTATCGCCCGCCGCCGGGAGATCGGCAGCGAGGCCGCTATCGCCATGGCGCAGAGCATTCGCAGTATTCCCTCCAGCAGCGAGGCCGCCCGCGCCCTGGAAACCATGGCCGACGTATGCCCGGCTGACGACGCGGTGATCAGCGCTTACCTGACTGCCGCCGGATCCATTCCCTCCTCCTCGCAGCGGGCAAATGCTTTATGCGCAATTATACAGGCCGGGGGGTTAAGCCCGCAAAGCTGGATCGAAATCGCCCGCAGCGCCGCTGCCATTCCTTCCGACAGCGAGCAGAGCCGGGTGTTGCGGGAAATGGCCAAACGCTGTCCCGGTGATGAGGCGGTCATGCGCGCCTACCTGCGCTCCGCCGCCGATATTTCGTCTTCCCACGAAAAAGCGAACGTTCTGGTTGCCGGGCTGGAAAAAGCGAATCTAAGCGAGCCGGTGTTCGTGAATATTGCCGAAACGGTTTCCGCGATCCCTTCCAGCGCGGAACAGGGGCGGGTTTTGCAGGCCATGGCTCCGCTCTGCCCGGTAAGCGATGCAGTCGTAAGCGCCTACCTCGACGCCGCGCTCGAAATCAGCTCCTCCGCAGAGCAGGAAGCGGCGCTGCTGGCCCTGCTGCAGCGGGAAGAAATCAGCGAAGAAATGTTAAAAAATATTTCCCAACGCGCCGGTGCGGAAATTAGCAGCCGCAGCGCCCGCCAGGCGGTCATCGACCGGGCCGCGGAACGGATGAAGGAAGATTAGTAGTGCTAAAAAGGTAATGCTGAAGAAGGAGCAAGGAGATTCCGGCTAAAGCCGGAATGGCATAAACAACAGTAGTTTAGCTGTCATTCCTGCGGGCGCAGCACAAATTGCACATTTGGGAGTGCTGCTCACTGAAGTGAGGCAATCTGAAGATGAATAATTTATAGATTGCCATGCTTCAGCGTGCTATCAAATTTGTCAATTCAGTGCATTTTGTGCTGCGCCCCATTCCTGCAAATGCAGGAATCTTATGCCAGCATTAACGATGTAGGATTACCGGAAGATTAATCCCGTCAGGGTAAATTTCACTTTATACCCCCGCACCTCCCCACGCAGGGCAACCTGGTGGGGATTTTGTTTCTCATCACTTTTCCCCCATCCGAAAAATAAAGATGTTGTTTATCGGAGTGATGATTTCTATATTGCTCCCGCATTTCGAGCTCTTTGTCTCAAATCATCATCAACTAAAAAACCGTGAAGGCAAGTTCTTCGCGGGACCGAACCCTTTTTTCTAAGCGGTAAAGTTTAGATTTACCGCGGCCCATTATTAGGGGCAAAAAAACATTTCTATTTTGATCGCATTGGAAGCGCGCATCGAGAGGGGAAATCTCTCTTTCCGTGATTGATGCGAGCGCCGGTTTGGTGCGGAAAAGGGCTTTTCAGGCATTCGATTTTCGGAAATCTCAACCGTGCGAATGGATGAAAGGAGGTGATGTGATTTGAGAGTGAGCTGAGCTTCTACCCCCTACATTATCCCGGAAGTTATCCTGATAAAACCCCGGTCGTTTATGCTGTAAACGACCCCCGGTTTTCCGTGGCATAATTTCCATCTATGTTTTACTACTAAATCGGTGGACAATTATGGAAAACAAATATAAGGAGAAAATGATGGATAAAATAAAAGGGAATTTGCTGCTCTTTCGGGCAATATGGAGAATAGTTCCGTTCTTATTGCTCGTCACGATGTTCTTTGCCGCGCCGGCGGGAGCAACCCACTTCCGCTACGGCCATTTGACCTGGCAGCCGCGCCCGGACATCGCTCCCAACACCGCGGAGTTCGAGCTGATCAACGCCTTCCGTTGGTCCGGCTATGGTTCGCCGCCGGTAGGCGCGATCATCACCGAAGGAATTGGCGGCACCATGTTGAATTTTGGGGATGGCTCTTCTACACCCGTTTTACAATACGTGGTTATTGCCATTTTCCCGTCCCAGGATTACCTGATTGGCCGCGCATTACAGCCCGGCACCACTAATCCCAATATTATTCATACTTACAGCGCGCCGTTGAATCCGGCCACCAACAGTCCCTGGGTAGCAGATATTTCCTCTTGCTGCCGCATCAGCACCCTGGTGAACAACCCCGATGGAAATTACCGGGTCGAGACGCAAGTTCGTTTCGACATCTCCAATAGATCGCCGGTGAGCACCATGCCGGCGATTATAAACGCGCCGATCAACACTAATTTCTCATTTTTCATTCCTGCGGCGGATGCAAACGGAGACCAACTGACCTGGCGATTTTCCACTGCCGCTGAGAGCGGGATTACCGATCCGATCGGCCCTCCCGGGCCGCCCAATAATCCCCTGGTGCTAAATTCCGCAACCGGCGAAATCACCTGGAACACTACCGGCGGAACCGCCATCGGCCAGCTGTACTGCGCCCAGGTAACCATCGAGGAAAGACGCGGCGGGGTTCTGATCGGAAAAGTGGCGGTGGATTTTATTCTGGAAATCGTAGGGGTGGTCGGAGACCCACCGGTTTGTAACATCAATCCGCCGGGGCCCTTCATCATCCAGGAAAATCAACCGCTCTCATTTGTGGTTTCAGCTTCTGATCCTAATGCCGGCGATATGATAACGTTGAACACCGCCGGCCTGCCCACCGGCGCAACCATGACGCCGGGTCTGCCGCTTCCCGGTCCCCATACCGGGGTTTCTTCGATGTTCAATTGGACCCCGGCGACCGGCCAGGCGGGGGTTTACCTGGTTCAGTTCGTTGTTTTCGATAATACCGGGCTGCAATCTTCCTGCACGGTGCAGATTACCGTTACTTCTCAACCGCCTCCCAACGATCCCCCGGCATGTGCGATCACGCCTCCCGGCCCGTTCACGGTGGCTGAAGGCAGCCCGGTCTCCTTTATGGTAAGCGCAAGCGATCCCAACAGCGGCGACATGATTACCCTGACCAGCAGTAGTCTGCCCCCCGGCGCTACCATGGTT
>CAZFVV010000217.1:0-7185 GCA_964522165.1 uncultured Calditrichaceae bacterium | reverse complement strand
AACTACTGAAGTACCTCGAAACCCTCCTGCTTGAAATGCTTATCGTAGGTAAAAACCTTGCTGATACCATAAACAGCCATAATTTCAAAACTGGTGCAATCGACAAAGCTAAGCTTTTTTCTTCCCTTACTGATCAATCTGTTAATTCCATTCTGATGAATCCGTCGATCAATCCAAATAACGGAAAGCAAGGGAACGATCTGGTCAATAAAGTCCTTTGCGGCCTGGAACCGCAAACGGTTTTGAAGCAGGGCAATCGTTTCTACCAGAATATAATTGGAGGTTAGCAGGTCATTATTTTCCCCGATCAATTTTGTGATTCTATTCTGCGCCTGTTTATGAAATCGGTCGTCTTTATCAATGATTGCATAAAGAGCGGAGGTATCGACGAAAATATTCATCTATCAAAATCCTCCGCCAGGTATTTATCATGTTTTGCCGCCACGTCCCTTAACCCCGATCCATATTTTCCGGCAACGGAAAATAACCGCTTTTTTTTCTCTTCGAGGTCAAGAATGGGGCTTTTGGAAATATTCAACCAGTTGTCAATGATCTGGTTAACCAGCTTTTCGATGGGTATATTTTGCACTGCGGACAAATCTTGCAATTTCCCTAACTGCTGCTCGGTTAATTGTATGGTCAAGATGGCCATTTTATGCCTCCGGGTTTTGTGTTTTCTTCCTCCCTACCGCCGCCAACTGCCCCAGCGCAATCCCCCCATCGTTGGGCGGAACCCGCTGGTGCCAGTAGGGCTGAAATCCCTCCTCTGCCAACCGCCGCACCATTCGCTCGGTAAGGTATTTGTTTTGAAAACACCCCCCGCTCAGGGCCACCTGGGGTACTCCCGCTCTCGCTGCCGCCGCTACCGCCATTTCCGTGAGGGTATTGTGGAACTTCCGGGAAATTACACCGGCGGGCGCCTGGTTTTTCACGTCCTCCAGAACCTCCCGCGCCATTGGTTCCCAATCTATCACAAAGCGGGGAAAATTCCCATCCTTTTTCTGATTTTCTATCCCAAAGCGATACACTTCCTCGCCCTCTCCGGCAATATGGAATTCCAACTCCATGGCCGCCTGCCCTTCAAAACGAGTGACCTGGCGGAGGCCGATGAGCGATGCGACCGCATCGAACAACCGCCCGGCGCTGCTGGTGAGCGGAGCATTGATCCCTTTTTGGAGCATGGAGCGGATGATTTTCAGCTCCGCATCGGAGAACGCCTGCACCGGGGGCAAATCCTGGCGCGTGAACAGCGTTTCGCCCCAGATTTCATAGAGCAACCCCAGGGCGCTGCGGCGCGGCTCTTTGATGGCGCTCTCCCCGCCGGGCAGCCGGAAGGCGCGCAGGCAGCCCAGGCGCTCAAAACCGCTTTCGTTGACCAGCAAAAATTCCCCGCCCCACACCGTGCCGTCGCTTCCGTAGCCGGTCCCGTCCCAACTGATCCCCAATACCGGGGGTTCCAGCTCGTTCTCCGCCATGCAGGAGAGAACGTGGGCGTGATGATGCTGCACCTCGATTCGCGGCAGCCCGCTCCGGCGGGCGTATTGGGTGGAAAGATAATCCGGGTGGGCGTCGCAAACCACTTGCTGCGGCCGGGTTTCATAGAGGCGGCTTAAACTGTCGATTACTTCCCGGAAAGCGCGGTAGGAAGCCTCGCTCTCCAGGTCGCCGATGTGCTGGCTGATGAACACCTGGTTGTTGGCCGAGACGGCCACGGTATTTTTCAGATGCGCGCCCACGGCCAGCGCCGGGGGCAAATTTTCTTTGAGGGTGACCGGCAGGGGGGCGTAGCCGCGCGCCCGGCGCAAAATCAGCTCCCGCCCGGCCATGACGCGGGCGATGGAATCATCCACGTGGCGGAGAATCGGGCGATTGTGTACCAAAAACAGATCCGCGATGCCCCCCAGCCTTTCCAGCGCCTCGCGCTCGTCGATGCAGATCGGCTCATCGGAAAGATTGCCGCTGGTGGCGATGATGGGAAAGCCCAGCTCGCGCATCAAAATATGGTGCAGCGGGGTGTAGGGCAGCAGCGCGCCGAGGTAGGGGTTGCCGGGAGCGACTTCATTACAAATTCCCGATTCGGAATTCTCCATTCTCAATTGCGAATTTCGAATCTCGAATTTCGAGTCTCGAATATCGAATGCCGAGCGTTGAAGGAGCGTGATGGGCGCTTCCGCGGAGCAGAGCAGGCGCTCTTCCAATTCGGAAACCCGGCAGTGCTCTTGAACGCTCTCCGGGGAGGGGAACATCAGCGCGAAAGGCTTTTCCTCCCGGTGTTTGCGGCGGCGCAGCTCCCGCACCGTTTCCGGGTTGGCGGTGTGCGCCATCAGGTGAAAACCGCCCAATCCCTTCACCGCCAGGATTTTCCCCTCCCGGATCGCTTTCGCCGCGGCCAGCAAGGCGGAGTGGTAATCCGCGAGCATGTTGCCCCGGGCGTCCCACAACTCCAGGTGCGGCCCGCACTCCGGGCAGGCGTTGGGCTGGGCGTGGAAGCGCCGGTCCGCGGGATTTTCGTACTCCGCCCGGCAGCGTTCGCACATCAGGAATGTTTTCATGGTGGTGTTGGGGCGGTCGTAGGGCAGCGCCTCGATGATGCTGAAACGCGGCCCGCAATTGGTGCAATTGGTGAAGGGATAGAGATAACGGCGGTCTTGCGGGTCGAAAATTTCCCCCAGGCACTCCGGGCAGGTGGCGACGTCCGGCATTACCAGGGCGGTTTTAGGGCCGGATTCTTCGCTTTTGCGGATTTCGAACCGCTCGTAGCCGAGGGGGTCGAGCAGAGAGTGCTCGAAGCTCTGGATGAAGGAGCGGGGCGGTTTTTCCCGCTCGATGCGCAGCAGAAACGCCTCCAGCGCCGGCGGCTCCCCCTCCGCTTCGATGAACACGCCCTGAGAGGAATTGACCACCCAGCCGCTCAGGTGCAGATCCGCGGCCAGGCGGTAAATAAAGGGACGAAATCCCACCCCCTGCACCGCGCCCTGGATGGTGATTTTGAGGCGCTTCATAGCGTACCGGTTTAACGCTTAGCCGGCAAAAATCAGGTGAAAGCCTTAAAAATTGCCGGAACAAGCTTATCGTTTTGGGTATCTATTTGGGCAATGTTAAATTAGAGTTTTTGACAGGATAAACAGGATGAACAGGATTCACTTTTAAGTATTTTTGATCTATTTTGTTGCTTTTTATCCAGCCAATCCGGTTCATTCTGTCCAAATCTTTTGAAATTTAGCATTGTCAAGATAGTTAGCGTTTTTGCAGCAGGCACTCGCACCCGAATGCCAGGATTTCGCGCACCAGGGGAATATTGGGGATTTTGGCAGGGGTAAGATTGAATCTCGTTTTATACACCGGGCGAAATAGAAACAACTCTTTTACGACCGGCTGAAAACCGTACTGTCGGCAGTAGCGCTCAA
The DNA here is from genome assembly GCA_964522165.1 of uncultured Calditrichaceae bacterium. Taxonomy (GTDB): domain Bacteria; phylum Calditrichota; class Calditrichia; order RBG-13-44-9; family J075; genus JABWBP01. The sequence goes on along the minus strand of CAZFVV010000217.1, from coordinate 3,778 downwards.
ACGAACGGATGCTCAATCCCTGGTGATAATTCAGAATAATGCTCTCGATGAGGGTTGGGTTTTCCCGCAGCATCTTCCCCGCCAGCCGGATGAGGCGGTCCGGAAGCAGGTGCAGATAGGGCATTACCTTTAGAAACGATCGGGCATTTTGCTGGTGCCCGGCAAAACCGGAAAATCGCGGCGGAAAGGTAATATAGAGGCGGCCATTGTCGTTTAGCAGCCGGGCAATGTTCGAAAAAGCGGCGTGGCGATCCGGAATATGCTCGATGACGTCTCGCATCACGATCAAATCGAAGGTCTCCCCGATCTGCTCCACGATTTTTGCATCGGTGATGTCGCCGACCCGGATATCGAGGCGGGGATTTTTGGCTTTGGCGATTTCTACCCGCCCGGCTTCCAATTCCACGCCGCTTGCCTGCACCCCGGCGCGCTGCAATACCTCTAAAAATCCCCCTTCCGCACAGCCGATTTCCAATATCTTCAATTCTGTCCAATTGGGCAAATGCGCCCGGAAATACGGCGCCAGGTAGGATTCGGTATGCTTTATCTGTTCATAAAAATGTTTTTCTGCCATGCTGCTTTCCAGGGCGGTATCCGCTACCTGCGCCGCTGCGCTTCCTTTCTTAACCATTCGATCCATTCATCGATCCCCTCCCCGGTTTTCGCGGATACCTCAAAGATCGTCAAACCGGGATTGATGTTGCGGGCGTTTTCTTTGGCCTTCGCCATATCGAATTCGAGATAGGGGAGCAGATCGACCTTGTTGATGATGCAAACGTCCGCCACCCGGAACATTTTGGGATATTTCAGGGGCTTGTCGTCTCCCTCGCTGGTGCTGAAAAGTACCACTTTCAGGTCTTCGCCCAGGTCGTAGCTGGCCGGGCAAACCAGGTTGCCCACGTTTTCGATTACCAGGATATCGGTTTGCGCCAGGGGCAGGTTGGCGACCGCGTCCTGCACCAGTTTGGCCTCCAGGTGGCAGGCGCCGTTGGTAATGATTTGCACCACCGGAACGTTATATTTGGCAATACGCCGGGCGTCGTTATCGGTCTGCACGTCCCCTTCCACCACGGAGATGCGCAGCTGCCCGGCCAGTATCTCCAGGGTGCGTTCCAGAAGGGTGGTTTTGCCGGAGCCGGGAGAGCTGACCAGGTTGAGGGTGAATAAGCGGTTCTCTTTGAATCGCGCCCGGTTCTCCGCGGCAACCTCATCGTTTTTTTGCAATATCTTTCTTTCGACCGTGATAACGCTCATCGGGGTTCCCTTCTTAATTGGCAATTGCCAATTGCCAATTAATGCCAATTACCAGTTGGGAATGACATTGAAGAAAGTTTGCCACCAAGACACCAAGACAGGAAGTTTCACAAAGGTTTTAGCGTTTATATTCTTAAATTTCTTCTATTTCTTTGTGCTTCCTTAACGTCTTGGTGTTTTCGTGGCCATAATTTTTCAACTGGTAATTCGCATAATTAATAATTCGCCTACCGGCACACTTCTATAATCACCTTCAACATATCCAGCGCGGAAATGATCCCCACCACCTGCTCGTTGCGGGTGACAAAAACGCGGTGGATGCGCCCGCGAATCATCAGGTCGGCGATTTCCCGCACCGGGGTATCTTCCAATACGCTGAAGATCATGGAGGTCATAATGTCGCTGACCGCGGTAGTGGATTCATCCCGCAGGTCAAAAGAGGTAATTTCTTCTTTGGCGTATTGAAAGCGCAAATCCGGAAGATAATAATCGTGGGGATGGGCGACATGGCGCTCTTTCATGGGCAGGGTGGTGTGGCGTACGATGTCGGTCAGGGAAACCACTCCTAATAATTTGCCGTCATCCGAGAGCACCGGGGCGCCGGAGATGGAATTCTCCACCAGGAATTCTGCCAGCCGATCAATAGTCCAATCCGCACGCGCTCCCAAAATTTCCCGGGTCATGATGTCATTCGCAGTGAGTTTTTCCATATATTCTCCCGATTATGGGTGAAAATTACTCTCTATGAGCATCGGAAATTCATTCACCCGTAAGCTCCTTAACCACTCGATCTTTAAACGACAATCGCTTGCGGCGCCATCTTTGGCGTTTCACGCTAAACATTCGCGAATGGCGGCGTGGCTGAGCCTCATCACCGATGGCGGATTTCTTGCCGGATCAAGATTGCGGTATAGTACCTCGAAGCGCTTCGAGCACTTTGAGGAGGGTGCGTTTCCGGGTTTTCAAAATTTCCCGGAACTCCATCCGGTCCGTATCGGCAATTTCCATGCTTAAATCGGAAATGCAGGATTCCAGCACTTCTTGCAAAATTTGCGCTTCTTCTTCGCCAAGCGTTAAGTGAATCATCGTCATATCCCCTTCTGCTTTCCCTGAAATTACCAGGGATATGTTACGAAATAAAATGCTAAAAAAGAAGAACCGGCGTCAAAAAAGATACTCCGTTTTTAACCCTGCTTTTTGGAAAACCGGCGAATATAGAAGCGTTTCCCCTGGTGAACCATCTCCGCCAACTGGCCCCGGGCAATCAGGCGATGGATGGTATCCCAGCGGGCATGGGATTTCCGGAGAATCGATTCCACCGCTTCCTCGGTCATGGGGTGCACGGCGGTGGTGCGCAGCAGGTCGTCTTCCACCTGGCCGGTGAACCCGAAGCCTTCTTCCTCTTCGGTGATCAAACATACCACCTCATCCAGGCAGTCGCTCAAAAGCTGGTAGGCCAGGTTAAGGTTTTCTTCCTCCGGCGGAAAAGTGCGCGATTCCGCCGGGGGGCGGGTGGGAATGGAGAGATAGGCCCGGGCCGGTTTCAGGCGCTTCAGGAATGCTCCAATATTGCGGAAATTGGCTTCCGAATCGTTAATTCCCTTTACCAGCATGGTCTCGGTGGCAAGGTATCCGCGGAATTCTTCGGCAAATTTCACCATGCCGTCCAGGACGGTTTGCAACCGCAGCCGTTTGCAAGGCCGGTTGATCTTCCGCCAGGTTGCTTCATCAGCCGCATCGATTTTCAAGGAAACCCAGTGCGCTTTGCATAAATCCGCCCGGACCTTTTTCCGCCATGCCAGGGAGGCATTGGTAAATACCGCGATGGGAAATCCCAGCGGTTTCAGGAGGTCGATTTCTCGTCCCAGGCCGGTATCCAGGGTCGGCTCGCCGTCCGGCACAAAGGAAAGATAATCGATTCTGCCGCCATGTTCATAAACCTGCGCGATCCGGCTCTTCACGTCGCTTAGAATATTTTCCGGGTCATAAAATGCCCGCCGCGCAATCCTCAACTTATCCGTTTTTCCGACCTGGCAGTAAATGCAGGAGTAACTGCAATGTTTGGGCGGAATGTTGTTAATTCCCAGGCTCTGTCCCAGCCGCCGGGAAGGAATCGGGCCGAATGAAAACATGATATACCTCCTCCTTCAGGTAGCAGAAATCCGGCAAAAAAGGTTTTTCATAACCCTCGCGCATATTGGTAACTCCGCCAGATGGCCGGAATGATTACCAGCACCGGGGCAAGGGCAAACAACACAAGCAAGGTGGGATTATCCTCCGAAAAAGGTACGGCAAAGGCTGCTAACCCGATGATGATCATTGCCACGCCGGCGAGGATCATCTGTTTTGCCCCGTAGCGATTGATTTTATACCAGTTTTCCGCAGACTCAAATGATTTCTTGAAGCGAACGCCGTATAAATGATTCATCTTCACCGATCCTTTCAGCAGCGGAATGCTGATGCCGATGAACAGGAGCCCGGTAAGAATATGCGCTATACCAAAGATGAGATTGATGTTTTCCAT
>CAZFVV010000216.1:2637-7290 GCA_964522165.1 uncultured Calditrichaceae bacterium | reverse complement strand
CTACAGAGGGATCGCAATTGTGAGTCAGTATATCAAAGTCTTAAAGTAGAATTATCCGCAGTCGTCAGTAATTTTACCCGGCACTCGAAGATAATATTTCAGCCCTGAATCAACTGGCTATTGGTTTAAATATTAAGTTGTTAACCCCTTTTTGATTTGTCATTCCCGAACGTTTCTACCGGGAATCTATGAGTTTCAGGCGTATGGATGCCCGATAAAGACGTTCGGGCATGACAAAGGTGTCGAAAACTTAGTATTCATTGCCGTCGTAACCTGCCGCTTCCGCAAACCCTTTATTCCTGAATTTCAATTTGCCTGCCTTTTTTATTGATGCTATCTTTCAAGAAAGAATTATGAGGAGAACCACAGTGGTCAGAAATGAAGTTATAAAATCATTGCGGTACATTATAGATGAGCAGGGACGCCGCACCGCTGTTCTGTTGGACATTCGGGAATGGGAACTTTTGCTGAACTGGATCGAAACGGTTACAGACCGGAAAATAGCCGTTGAGGCTCTGGAAGAGTTGCAAAAATCCGGCGGGCGACCGCAGCAAGCGGGCTGGTTAGCCTGGGACAATATCAGCGAGGAATGGGGTGAGAAAAGGAAAACGAAAGCCTCAAAGTCTCAACTATAAAATATGGGAAGTAAGGCGGATTCGAATAGAAAATTGGGGAGAGATAGGGGTTTTGACTATCCGGAAAAGGCCGCCTTATGACTACGAAGATTTGGAATCATTATTGTCCGAATTACCACCGGAATAGTTTTATAAGCGGAAAAGCCGGTTCCGTCTTTTTCACAATGTTTGCCCTGATTGATAACTCTTCCAAACCGGAGATTTCTTATGAAAAAGCAGTTAGCATTTATTATTTTGTTGTCAGGAATTTGGATAAATTCTCTTCATTCCCAACCCCTCACCTCCCCCTACCTCAACAATCCCGACCTTGCCCTCGGCTACGTGGACAGCTGCGCAACCTTCTGGATCAACGCGCACGATACCCTCTTCGGCGGTTATTTCACCGACATCGGCAGAACCGGAAACGTGCTCAATCTCAACAACAAGGCGATGATTTCCCAAAGCCGCAACGCCTATGGTTTTGCCCGCGCCTACATGCTCACCGGCAACGAAGCGTACCTCCAATTCGCCCGGGAGGGGCTGAACTTCCTCTATGACCACGCCTGGGACCCCAATAACGGGGGCTGGTTCAACCGCATGAATCGCCAGGGCAACCCCGTCGGCGCAACCTCCAATAAAAGCGCTTTCGACCAGCATTACGCCCTGTTGGGCATTGCCGCTTACTACGAAGCCACCCGCGACACTTTAGAATGGAACTGGCTGATGGCCGGTTATAACCACATGGAAAATCATTTGTGGGATGGTCGCCCGCAGTATTTCGGCTACTACGATTACGGCAGCTACAACTGGGTAACGCTATCGGGTAAAAGTTTCAACGCCACGGTGGACGCCATCACCACCCACCTGCTCTACCTCTACCTGATGACCGAAGACCCCCTTTACAAAGAGCGCCTGCTGCAAATAGCGGATAATATTTTGACTCACCTGGTCGCCAGCATGAGCGCCCAGGCCATCGGCTTTGTGGAGGAGTATGATTCCGACTGGAACTGGAACAACAGCGAGACCATGACCATCATGGGGCACGTGCTGAAGGCGGCCTGGTGTTTGGGGCGGATTTACCAGCTCGCGCCCGATACTTCGTACACCCGGGGCGCGCGGCAACTGATCGAAGACGTTTTGGTGAACGGCTACGACCACGAATTCGGCGGGCCTTACAAGGATTACAACCGCGTGACCGGGCAAATGCTGATGTGGGGCATTCCCGACACCGCCAAGGCCTGGTGGCAGATGGAGCAGGCCCTCACCGCCGGGCTGATGATGTACGACCTCACCGCCGAAGTGCAGTACCTGCAAATGGCCGATGAAACCCTGGATTTCTTCATGAAATATTTCGTGGACCATACCTACGGGGACGTCTATGCCGACCGCACCCGCTATGGCGCCGCCATTCCCCAGTGGGGGAACAACAAAGGCAACAGCGGGAAGGCGGCGTACCATTCCATCGAATTGGGATATTACGTGTATCTATACGGCAAATTGTTCGTGAAAAACGAGCCGGCGACGCTACACTACCGATTCATCCCCCTGAACGAGCCGCGCGATATTCTCCTCACTCCCCTGGCCATCGCCGATGACAAATTGCGCATCGCCGGGGTGCTGCGGGAGGGCCAGCCGTATAACGATTTCGACCCGGTTGAGCGGGCGCTGCACCTGCCCGCGGGGGTGGGCGGGCATTTCGAGGTAACTTACCAGCGCACGATTACCGGCATCGCTGCGGCAGGGGATCAAATTGCCCCGCGGGAGTTCGAATTGTTTCAAAATTACCCCAATCCATTCAATCCTTCGACCGCCATCAGCTACCGGCTGAATAAATCCGCCGAGGTGGAATTGGCGGTTTACAACGCCCTGGGGCAAAAAATCGCCGTGCTGGTGCAGGAAAAGCAAGCCGCCGGAAATTACCGGGTGCAGTGGAATGGAAGGAACGAAGCCGGGGAGCAGGCGGCCAGCGGGGTGTATCTCTACCGTCTCCGGGCGGGGTCGGCAGTGGAGACGCGGAAGATGGTAATGTTGAGGTAGTGTCAAATGACCACAGGAGGAGTGGAACGATTTGGCAAAAGATAGAACCTCCCGGTATCCCGGAAGAGTTTACCCCTGCCAATGAAGGAAGAGATAAAGACATTCGTATCCATAACCACTCGCACGTGTATCATCCGGGGAGGGATTTCAACCGGAGTTCCTCACCTCCTGAATAGCTTTCTCCACATAAACAATTTTAACCCGCTTTTTCAGTTTTTTGCCCGTTCTGCTTGTACTATCACGTGACATATGAGAATTCGAGGTTTTCAGCCGCCCCTCACGGGACTAATCTTGTATCAGTCTTTTCTTTACCCCCGACTGAAGTCAGGGGCTATTTTCGTTCATCCCCCCGGGATGGCGAATATTGTTCCGTAGGAACATTCGAAAATAGAACAAAACGCCCCCCTTTCGTGTGCATTCGTGGAAATTCGTGGCTGAATAGTAACCCATAGATCATCGATACAGGCCTCCATATCCCGTTCCTGAAGGTAATTCTGAACCAGTTCCCGGATAATCTGGCTGTCGGTTTTTCCTTCCGCGCCGGCTAAACGGGTTAGTTTGGCTTTCGTTTTTGAATCGATATGGACGATCAGTCGAAATAAGTATTGATCAGTAACTTCGGGGCTGCAATGGCAAATTCTTTGGCTATCGCTTTCGAATTTGAGGCCGGAGGCTTTTCATTAAAACCTTCCTATTCCTTGCCTGCAAGCATCTTTTCCCTTAAATTTCCCCGGTTAATTTCAAGCGGATAAACATTAAGGAGCCGGCTCATGGCAAAGCTTACCCGAATTTTATCCATCGACGGCGGGGGCATTCGCGGGATCATTCCGGCGCAGGTGTTAATCTCCCTGGAAAAGAAATTACAGGAACGCACCGGGAATCCCGGGGCCCGGCTGGCGGATTTTTTCGACCTGGTGGCGGGAACCAGCACTGGAGGCATTCTCACCTGCATTTATCTCTGCCCGGACGTAACCGGAAATCCCACCCGCCCGCGTTTCACCGCGGAAGAAGCGCGGGATTTGTACCTCACAAAGGGAGGGAAAATATTCGACCTCTCCATCTGGCAAATGCTGACCTCCGGGGCCGGGGTTCTGGATGAAAAATACAGCGCCGGCAGCCTGGAGAAAGAGCTGGAATCTTACTTAGGAGAGTTGAAACTGAGCGATTTGCTGAAGCCCACCCTGATCACTGCCTATGACATCGAGCGGCGCTGCGCTAAATTTTTTACCCGCCACGATGCCGTGGAGAAGAAAAGTGAGGATTACTACCTGCGCGAGGTGGCCCGGGCAACCTCCGCCGCCCCCACCTATTTCGAACCGAAAGACCTCAAATCGTTTTCCGGAACCTTCTACGCCCTCATCGACGGGGGAGTGTTTGCCAACAACCCCGCCCTGTGCGCCTACGCGGAAGCGCGCATGAAGCTCCCCGGCCATCCCAAAACCGAAGATATGGCCATGCTCTCCATCGGCACCGGCTACGTGAAAAAGGAGTACCCCTTCAAGGATGCCAAAGACTGGGGCCTGTTGGAATGGGCCAAGCCGGTGATTGATATTATGATGACCGGGGTATCGGAAACCGTGGATTACCAGCTTCGCCGGATCTTCGAGGCCGCGGAACGCCCCGGTCAGTACCTGCGCATCGACGGCAAGATCAAAAACGCCACACCGGATTTGGACGAAGCCTCTGCCGCCAACCTGCGCAATCTGGAAAAAGACGGCAAGCGCATCAGCCGGGAGTTCGAGGAGCAATTGGATGGGTTTTTGAAGTATTTGGTGGAATAGGGCGGGGAAGTGTTTTGGTGTTCGAGTGTTCTAGTGTTCTGGTGTTCAGGTGTTGTAACATTTTAGCTCTTTGAAAAACTCACGAAAAATGTCATTCCCGCGAATTCGGGAATCCCCTGGCACGTGGGTTATGAGATTCCTGCATTCGCAGGAATGACAAAGCGACCAACTTTTTCACAAAGCTAAAATGTTACCAAGTGTTTAATTGCCAATTAGCAATT
>CAZFVV010000216.1:0-2537 GCA_964522165.1 uncultured Calditrichaceae bacterium | reverse complement strand
CAATTAAAAGAGGAGCTTGCCCATGAAAGAGCCTTTCAACCAGCCTCCCCCCACCCTGGGCAACCAGTTTGACGAGGACCGGGTGCTGCAATCGTACCTCAAGCGGCTTTTGCCCCCGGAAATTTACCGGGAGGTGGAGCCTTCGCTCTCGGAAATGGGATATTTGGCCGGGGGAGAACTCTATCAAATGCAGTTAGCCGACCGGCTGAACGAGCCGGCGCTGACCCGGTGGGACGCCTGGGGAAACCGCATCGACCACATCGAGGTCTCCCCGCTCTGGAAAACCGCGGAACGTTTGGCGGCGGAGAAAGGAGTGGTCGCCGCGGCCTACGAGCGGCGCTACGGGCGTTTCTCCCGCTCCCACCAATTCGCTTTAGCGTATCTTTTTCACCCTTCAACGGACGTGTACACCTGCCCCCTGGCCATGACCGACGGGGCGGCGCGCACCCTGCTGCGTTCCGGGAATCAAACCCTGATCGAACGCGCCCTGCCGCGCCTCACCAGCCGCGATCCGGCAAAGTTCTGGACCAGCGGGCAGTGGATGACCGAATCCACCGGCGGCTCCGACGTGGGCGCTTCGGAAACCGTCGCCCGGCAGGATGAACGCGGCATCTGGCGCCTTTACGGGCGCAAGTGGTTTACTTCCGCCACCACCTCGCAAATGGCGCTCACCCTGGCGCGCCCGGAGGGCAACAGCCCGGGCGGGCGTGGCCTGGCGCTCTTCTACCTGGAAACCCGCGACTCGCAGGGACGGTCGCAGAACATCCGGGTAAACCGTTTGAAGGATAAGTTAGGAACCCGCAAAGTGCCCACCGCGGAAATCATGTTAGAGGGAACCCCGGCGCACCTGGTCATGGGCGCGGCCAACGGGGTCGCCAACATGGTGCCCATGCTGCAGATCACCCGCACCTGGAACAGCGTCACCGCGGCGGCGTTCATGCGGCGCGGGCTGGCCCTGGCGCGGGATTACGCCTGCAAGCGGGAAGCCTTCGGCGCGCCGCTGGCCCGCAAACCGCTGCACCTGGACACCCTGGCCGCGCTCCAGGCGGAAATGGAAGGCGCATTCCACCTTAGCTTTTACTTAACAGAACTGTTAGGATTGGATGATGCCGGGGAAATTAGCGCGGAACAGGCGGAGTTGCTGCGCTTGCTCACCTCGGTGGTCAAACTTACCACCGGGCGGCAGGCCGTGGCGATCGCCAGCGAAGTGTTGGAAACCTTCGGCGGGGCGGGCTACGTGGAAGACACCGGCCTGCCCCTGCTGCTGCGCGACAGCCAGGTGCTGCCGATCTGGGAGGGAACCACCAACGTGCTCTCCTTAGACGTTCTGCGCGCGCTCCACAAAGGGGAGGGATTGGCAGCGCTGAAAAATAAAGTGAACCGCGGCGTTGAATCCGCCCGCGACCCCGGCCTGGCGGAAGCGGGGCGGTTGGCGCAATCTGCAATCGGCCGCGCCGAATCCTGGTTGAAAAATGCGCGGCAGACCGGTGAACCAGTGTTGGAGGCGGGGGCGCGCCGCTTCGCCCTCACCCTGGGGCGCGCCCTAACGCTGGCCCTGTTAGCGGAACACGCGCAGTGGTCGCTGGACCACGAGCGCGACGGGACAGCCCGCGCCGCCGCCCGGCGCTTTGCCCGCGCGGGAATCGACCTGATTGCCGATATGGATTTGGAAGACGCCGCAGCCCTGGCGATGGAAATTCCGGGGGACAGTTAAAAAGTAAAAGGAGTGCAGAATTTATTCTGCACTGGCAGCACAAAATTGGCAGTGCAAAATGAATTTTGCACTCCTTCTCAAAGGAGCCTGAAATGGTCAACCGGATTACCCGTTTTATCATTTTTCTGATCGTATTTTCCTGCACTGGCGACCCCGGCAAGGGGCAGGACGCCGCTGCGAAAACAGATAACGATGCCTATCAAAAACAGCGCTACCGCATGGTGGCGCAGCAGATCGAAAGCCGCGGGGTGAGCGAGGGCGCGGTTCTGAACGCCATGCGCACGGTGAAACGGCACCTCTTCGTACCGGATGGCGAGGCGGAAAACGCCTACCAGGACAACCCCCTGCCCATCGACTACGGCCAGACCATTTCTCAACCCTACATTGTCGCCTACATGACCGAGGTGATCGAACCCCAAACCCGCCACAAGGTGCTGGAAATCGGGGCCGGTTCCGGTTACCAGGCTGCGGTGTTGGCGGAGATCGTGGATTCGGTGTTCACCATCGAGATTATCCCGGAATTAGGCAGCAGCGCCGCTGAGCGCTTGAAAAACCTGGGTTATGAAAACGTGGAAGTGCGGGTCGCCGACGGTTATTTCGGCTGGGAGGAGCGCGCCCCGTTCGACGCCATCGTGGTCACCGCCGCGGCGGAATTCGTTCCGCCCCCGCTCATCGAGCAGCTCAAAGACGGGGGGAAAATGGTCATCCCCATCGGCGCGCCCTTCCGCACCCAGATGTTGATGCTGGTGGAGAAAAAAGGCGGCAAAGTGACCACCACCAGCCTCTTCCCGGTGCGCTTCGTGCCCTTTCGCAGGGAATGACG
>CAZFVV010000215.1:0-7293 GCA_964522165.1 uncultured Calditrichaceae bacterium | reverse complement strand
TATCAAGAAGTTATGAATGCCGCATGAAATTTCCAAAAACTAGCACCAATGGTTAGTAGTAAACGGTGGCAAGAGATTTTTCAAACACGCTCTTAGATTTACGTTTATGGGGGGCCTTCCGGGGGCTGTTTTTATTCCCCAAAGCCATGCTCTTTCAACCACTGGTCGTTATACATTTTGCTAAGATAACGGCTGCCGGAATCGGGGAGAATGACCACAATATTAGCCGGTTTATCCAGTTTTTTCGCGATTTCCAGGGCCGCCCAGACCGCGCTGCCGCTGGAGCCTCCCGCAAAAATGCCTTCTTCCCGGCAGAGGCGGCGACCCGTCAGAAAAGAAACGTCATCATTTACCTGGATAATGTCGTCAATAATGCTGAAATCTACCGCTTTCACTAGGTAATCTTCGCCAATCCCTTCTACCTTATATACCCGGGTTTCGGGCAGCTTGCCGGTTTTGAAATAATCATAAAATACCGAGCCGATAGGATCAACGGCGATAATTTTAATATCCGGCTTTTTCCTCTTGAGATAGCGGCCTGCTCCGCTCAAGGTTCCCCCGGTGCCGATTCCGCAAACGAAAATATCGATCTCGCCGTCGGTTTGCCGCCAGATTTCCGGGCCGGTGGTGTGGTAATGCGCTTCGATGTTTTGGGGATTGTTGTACTGATCGGGATAGAAAGAGTTCGGGGTTTCTGAGGCAATCCGGCGGGCAACGCTGTAATAACTTTCCGGGGAATCGGCCGGGACATCGGTAGGGGTTACGACCACTTCGGCGCCGAAGGCGCGCATCAGGTTTTTCTTCTCATCGCTCATCTTATCCGGCATGGTGATGATGCATTTATACCCCTTGATAGCTGCGATCATGGCCAGTGCGGCGCCGGTATTGCCGGAGGAATTCTCCACGATGGTGCCGCCGGGCTTTAGCAACCCCCGTTTTTCGGCATCTTCAACCATATAGAGAGCCATCCGGTCTTTGACGCTGCCGGCGGGATTCAAAAATTCCAACTTTACATAAATATTTGCCGGGGTTCCTTTGGAAATTTTATTCAACTTTACCAATGGCGTGTTGCCAATGGAGTCTAAAACGCTTTTAATGCCTTTCATAATATCTCCTGAGTGTTTGAATGTCAGTATGGCGTCGATTTCCGGCTGCATCCCATAATGTAGAAGGAAATCGAGCGCAGAATTTATGGCAAAAGAATTGAAAATAAAAATGCTTAATAAGATTGCCGATGCGACGAACACCCCACAGTTCCGGAGCAAGTTCCTCGATTGTCTTCGCGCAGGCTGTCCCTTTGGGAAGCAGCGCCAAGAGATGGCGTGCCACCTGCAGGACATAAGATTGCAGGGCAGAGATTCTTGAAAAATAAGCGGAGAGCGGGAAAAGAGTAGGGGAGAGGGGCAAATCCAGGCGGCTAAAGAATGAAGGGCATTGACCAACGCCGGCGCTAATCGGAAGTGCTGGAAGCCGTGAACATCCTATCGGCGCCATCAATGCTTCGCTCCGACACGCTGTATATTCAAGCGGCAGCTCCTTCCGTGAAGACATGTGCAGAAGATACCTGAGACGGGGATTCTATGGGGAGAGTATTAGCCAAAATCCAAACTAACAAGACCTGGTGAGCTACCAGAAGCAACCCCGGAGAGTGGGGGATATTTTCTCAAGATCAACTTTACATAATATATATTATATTAAAACCACGCCCGATATAGAATTTCAGTGGTCCGGGCTTTTCCGGGGAATTCCCCGAATCTCCTCCGGCAGCCGGGGAATCGTCTATCGACTGGGATGCACTGCACAGTCGCATAGCCACTAACCCGCTGATATAAACAAAGCACACAACAGCCCGGGGATTTATGATATTGAATAAGTAATCCGGTTACCTCCAGCATACTCGTACGCATACTTTGCATCTGCACGCAAGGGATGGAGACGCTCTGTGTCGCGGTCCTCGCTATCGAAATCGGAGACTATTTTACCTGCTCCTGCATTCAACACGAAGCGATCCGGATCCAGGTGACGTTACATCCCCGCACTTTTTTTCGATTCCCTTGTTTATGTAAGATTTTCTGCTTTTATTTACAGGTGCAGAAATTTGGAACGAATATTCATCAGGCTTAGATGGAAGGATTCCCCTGTGAAAACCTCTTTTTCTTTATACTTGATTATTCTCCTCACGGCGGCTGCAATACTGACAAATTGCCGTCAAGAGTCCCCGGAAACCGCTTCTATGGCTGCATATCTTCAGGGAATCCGCGACTGGCAGCAAAAACGGTTGCAATCCCTTAAAGCTGAAAATGGCTGGCTGAGCCTGGCGGGCTTATATTGGCTTGATGAGGGTGAAAATGGGTTCGGCGCGGATTCTTCCAATGCTGTAGTCTTCCCCGGAAGCAAAGCCCCGGCTTTCATGGGAACATTTACCCTGGATAAAGAGGAGGTTTTTATCCAGGTGAAGCCGGGCATCGATGTTCTGGCCGCCGGCAAACCAGTGGCCATGATGAAGATATTCGGGAGCGACCTCGCCGAACCGGTCACATTATCTTACGGCTCTTTGAGCTGGTTTATTATCCGGCGGGGAAACCAGTTCGGCGTGAGGCTGCGCGATTCCGAAAATCCGGCTCTCCGGCAGTTCCAGGGCATCGAGAGCTATCCTATTGATCCCAAATGGAAAGTAGAAGCCCGGTTAGAGCCTTATGATCCGCCCCAAACCGTGCCCATCCAAAACGTACTGGGGATGGTCACGGATGAACGGTCCCCCGGCGTTCTGGCATTCGATCTGAACGGGCGCACCTTTCGCCTGGAGGCGTTGGAAGAAGCCGATGAGCTTTTCATTATTTTTTCAGACGAAACCAGCGGGAATGAAACTTACGGGATGGGCAGGTATCTATACACCCGCAAACCCGGCAGCAATGGGAAGACGGTTCTCGATTTCAACAAAGCGTATAGCCCTCCCTGCGCCTTCACCGAATATGCTACGTGCCCATTGCCGCCGGCGAAAAACCATTTACCGATAAAGATTACCGCCGGGGAGAAATTTCATGGAACGCATTAACAACTCCCCTACCCTATTTCAAGCAACAGGCGCCATGCGCCCAATGTCAATAAATCTATTGAAAAAGTTTAAATTTCTGCTTCTGACAATAAATGCAGATAAATAGAACGTAAATGGAAAAAGCGATCCAGTTTTTCAAAAGCCATCACGGATATGCGTTGTTGAAGGAATTGAAGCAGAGTGGGATTCATACCGATACGATTCGGAAATTGCTTCAGCAGGGGATCATCCGGAAAGTAAAGCCCGGCCTATACAAATTAAGCGACCTGGAGGAGCAACCGGAAACCCGGATGGTGGAAATATGCCTTTCCATGCCCCTGGCGGTGGTTTGCCTGCATTCGGCGCTTCACTACCACAATTTAACCCCGGTTCAATCACCTCAATTAATGGTAGCGCTGCCCCGGGAAAGCAAACCCGGCTCAATACTGCCCGATCAGGTTCAAATCTATTTTTTTACCGGAAAGAATCACCGGGTCGGGATCGAAGACGTGCAAACCCAAACCGGGCTGATACGAATTTACAATCCCGAAAAAACCATTGTCGATTGCTTTCGTTACCGCAACAAGTTAGGATTGGATCTCTCCATCGAGGGGCTTAAAAATTACCTCGCAAGGTTACAGCACGATACCGGGAAGTTGATCGACTATGCCCGCCAGGGGCGGATGTTCAACGTAATGAAACCTTACCTGGATACCTTGATTCGGGTGTGAGGTGTTACGGAATCGATTTTCCAATGCGCTCTGAGTTTTTGCCGGTTCCCCCCTACCCTTCCGGGGCGATTTTCGCAATTCACTTTGGCAGGTGTGCCATTCTAAGTAACAATATTTTAATATTTATAGATGCTTTAGGCATCCTGATCCCGCTCCTGCCTTATCTCGGCCTCGGGATGAAGCGCCTTGCCGGATAGCCGGTGCTTTCGGATCAATCTAAAAAACCGCAGCGGATGCGAAATGGCCGTGAAGCTCAACCCCCCGATCCACCCGGCCCACAATCCGCTCACCCCGAATCCTGAGATGATTCCCAGGTAGTATCCTAACGGCAAACCGACCCCCCAATAGGCAATCATATTAACAAACATGGGAATTTTGGTATCTTTCATGCCCCGCAGCGCCCCTATCCCGCTGATCTGAAGCCCGTCGGAAATCTGAAAAATCGCCGCCAGA
Source organism: uncultured Calditrichaceae bacterium (assembly GCA_964522165.1). GTDB lineage: Bacteria > Calditrichota > Calditrichia > RBG-13-44-9 > J075 > JABWBP01. Next base: position 3,075 of record CAZFVV010000215.1, on the reverse strand, counting down.
ATTATCAACCGCGCCGCGATATCCATCACCTCCCGGTCATCGGTGTAGATTCTAACGATCCACTCCGGCGCCACAAACATTACCAGCGCAGCGCAGCTCATGAACAAAACCGAGATCACCATTCCGGCCTTCCCGGCAATGTTCGCCTCCGGGTAATCTTTTTTGCCAATTGCAAACCCGACTCGAGAGGTGGTGGCAATCGACAACCCTAAGGGAATCATAAAGGTAATAGAGGCAAAATTAATGGCGATTTGATGCGCCGCGATGGGATTGACCCCCAGGGTTCCCACGATCAACGCGGTAATGGCAAACATGCTCACCTCGAAGGTCACGCTGACGCCGTTCGGTACCCCGACTCGCAAAATTTCCTTGATATATTCCCACTTCGGCCAGCGGAGGGCGCGATAAATGGAAAATTGCCGGTAAGTTTTGGAAAAAGCCGTCAACAGAGCCATTCCGAGAAGCATCATCCACCACACAAAGGTAGTTGCCCACCCTGTGCCGACCGCCCCCAACTTCGGAAATTCCCAGCGCCCGTACATCAGGATATAATTCCCCAGGATATTCAAAGGGATGGCCATCAGGGTGAAATACATATTCGGTTTGGTGATCGACACGCCTTCGTTGAAAAACCGCAGCACCAGGTAGGCAAACGCCGCCGGGAGGCTCCAGGATATGGCGTCAAGATAACCGCGCGTAACCGGGATCACTTCCGGGGCGACGTTCATCTGTTGCATAACCAGGTGGAGGTTACGCACCAGGAAAAATGCCGGAAGGGCGATAAGCTGGCTGAGCCAAAGTCCCTGCCGTACGGTTTTGCCGATTTTAAGAAATTCCCCGGCCCCTCGATACTGCGCAACAATCGGGTTGATCGCCAGCAAGATCCCCAGCACGAATACAAACAGGGGCATGTACAGGCTTCTGCCGATGGCGACCGCGCCCAGGTCCCGGGCGCTCAGGTTGCCGGCCATCACCGTATCAATGAAACCGAGCGACTGGTGCGCCAACTGCGCCGCGGTGATCGGCAGGGCGAGCTGCACGGTTTTCCGGGCTTCTTCCCGGAATTGCGGGTTATTAAAGGTTTGAAAACGCATATTTGAATGAAATCTAACTTTCAGTTGGTATATACATAAGCGCTCCACCCCAAAAGGGCAAGAATTTATCTATCTTTCCCCCAAAACCCAAGAATCACTTTTTTAAGTTCCGCCCGGCGCTTCCTTGCCCGGCGCAGGGGCGGGGAGATTAATTCCTTGCATAGTTTGCCTGGCTGAATTAGATTGCGTGGGAGAATGCTTCATCGAGAAGGGCATGCACACATGAAACATTCGGAAGCTCCTCCGCCATTCGAAAAATCCCCTTTCATATACCCTGAAGAAGATTCCCGAAAAACAATTCGGATCCGTTACCCCAAATGAAGAGGCTTAAAATGTCATTTCATCTCAGAGTTTTCACCTTGATTTTCGGAATTGCTTTTTTAACCCATCTTACTGCCCAGTACCCCAACGTCCGGGTTAGCCAGCCGGGCAGCACCGATCCGGAGGAAGTGGTCATCGCCATAAATCCGCTCAATCCCCTGAATCTGGCCGCGGGGGCGAATATCAACTATTATTACTATTCCAACGACGGCGGGTTGAGCTGGACGGAAGGGCAATTATCATCCTCCCTGGGGGTGTGGGGAGATCCTTGCGTCATTTTCGACGTGGATGGAAATTTATATTTCGGCCATCTTTCCAATCCCCAAAGCGGAAACTGGCTGGACCGCATCGTGGTGCAAAAATCCACCAACGGAGGCATTACCTGGAACAACGGCGCGGGGATCGGCCTCAATCCCCCCAAAGACCAGGACAAGGAGTGGCTGGCGGTGGATGAGACTTTCTCAACGTATCGCAACAATTTGTATATGTCCTGGACGGAATTCGACGCTTACGGCAGCGGCAATCCAAACGACAGCACCCGGATTCTCTTCTCCCGTTCTACTGACGGCGGGCTGAGTTGGTCAACTCCCCTGAAAGTGAGCGACGTGGGCGGCGATTGCATCGACAGCGACAATACCGTGGAAGGCGCGGTGCCGGCGGTAGGCCCCAACGGAGAAATCTATGTAAGCTGGTCGGGGCCGTTAGGGATCATGTTTGATAAATCCGGCGACGGCGGGGCCACTTTCGGAACGGATATTTACGTGACCGGGCAACCGGGGGGCTGGGATTTCGACGTGCCAGGCATTTATCGCTGTAACGGGCTGCCCATCACCGCCAGCGACATCAGTGATTCTCCCTACCAGGGCAACGTCTATATCGCCTGGTCGGACCAGCGTAACGGAACCAACAACACCGATGTTTTCTTCATCAAATCCACGGACGGCGGAGAAACCTGGGGCGAGGTGAGGCGGGTAAACGACGATGCCACCACTACTCACCAGTTTTTTACCTGGATGACCGTGGACCAGGTCACCGGGAGCATCTATTACGTGTTTTATGACCGCCGCAACAGCCCCGGCCTGGCCACGGACGTCTATGTTGCCAAATCCGATGACGGCGGAGAAACTTTCAGCAATTTTAAGGTGAGCCAGAGCCCTTTCACGCCCTCTGCATTTATTTTCTTCGGAGATTACACCAACGTCGCTGCGCGCAACGGCAAGGTGTATCCCATCTGGATGCGCATGGACGGTTTCGACCTGAGCATCTGGGCCGCCCTGCTGGATTTCCCCCCGGTGGGAATACCGCTGGCGCAGCAGCCTGGCAGGATCGAAGGGTTTGAGCTTTATCAAAACTATCCCAATCCCTTTAACCCGGAAACCGCTATCAGCTACCGGCTTGCAATTCCCGGTGACGTGGAGTTAACCATTTACAATTTGTTAGGACAAAGGGTCAGAACCCTGCTTAATCATGCCCAGCCTGCGGGATTGCACACCGCGCGATGGGACGGCCGCGATGATGCCGGCGAATCAGCCGCCGGCGGGCTCTATCTCTACCGCCTGAGCGCGGGTAAGGAGGTCCAGGTGAAGAAGATGCTCTTGATCCGCTAAATTTGGGCAATTGGTGCGTGGTAAAGTCTTAAAGTAGAAATACACTCCCGTTT
>CAZFVV010000214.1:0-7360 GCA_964522165.1 uncultured Calditrichaceae bacterium | reverse complement strand
TCCCTTTAGTTAAAAAACCACGTAGTGGTGACATGTTGAGTTGATTTCAAAGATAATGCCAAAAATGTTAAATCAGGAAATAATTAAATCAGCATCCCTTAGAGGGAATAATGAAATTTTACTGGGAGCGGCGTCGGCGACAAAAGGAGGGATGTGAATGCTCGCCACGTACTGGCCGTCTGTAACCGCATCGGGAACGTAAATCATTTCCGTAACGGTTCGATCCGGGCGGGATTCGACAGTAAGAGCGCGGCTGGCGGGCGGGATGTTCCAGAAAATGCGGTGCACGTTCATTTGCCCCTCGTCGAACATGCGGTCCAGCGAGGGAATGTCCACCAAAAGGTGTTTCAAGGGCAAACCGGCCAGGAAGCGCATCGCTTCAAGGGAGAAAAAAGGCGGGGGCGTTTCCGCGTAACGGCGGGATTTTTTAGAAGCATCATTGGGCAGGGTGCGAATGACCAGCCCTTCTAAAAATTCGCCGGATGAGTTTTGCAGCGCGGTTTCCAGGATATCCCGGGTGATCAGTTTATCGCCGACCTGTTTTGCAGGTTGGTAGGTGTCGGAAGTCTGCGCCGCTTCAAGGGGCTGCACCGTCACCAGGGTGGCGGGGATGAAGCAGTCGCGCAGCACTTCGCCCACGGAAATGCGCTCCCCGGTGATGTGCCCCGCGCATTCGGTATGGGTGCCGTTGCAGTGGGGAATGAAACGGTAAATTTCCACGTTGCAGCTTCCGCCTCTGCGGGTATCGCCGATGAAACCGCCCATTTCCAGCGCCTGCGCGACGGCCGGCTCCGCCCCGAAGTGGTTGGGCTGTTCGCCGTTGAAATTCAGGGGAATAGAAATGTCGATGGGATGGGCGGCGTCGATTTCATACCTCGCGGAAGCGATAGAAAATTGCAGTTTCATCGCGCCCCCGGGGCGGTTTTAAAAAACTGCTCCACTTCCGGAACCCCGGCCTGCAGCGCCTCCTGAAGCCCTCCTTCATAGACTACCCGGCCTTCATGGAGAAAAATAATCCGGTCCGCCAGGCGAAAGATGCTGGGAATTTCGTGGGTCACTAACACAATGGTCATGCCGAGCTGGTTTTTCAACTTGAGGATCAGGTTATCCAGCGCCGCAAGGGTAACCGGGTCCAATCCCGCGGCCGGCTCGTCGCAGAATAGCAGGGGCGGGTCCAGGGCCAGGGAGCGGGCCAGGGCGGCGCGTTTGCGCATTCCCCCGGAAAGCTCGGCGGGAAACAGATCCACCGCGTGGCCCAGTTCCACCAGTTCCAGTTTCAGGCGCACTAATTGCCGGATCAGCGCTTCGGGCAGGCGGGTGTGCTGCTCTAAGGCAATAGCGACGTTTTCCCCCACGGTGAGGGAATTCAGCAGCGCCCCGTTCTGAAAGAGCACACCCATTTTCAGAGAGAGCCGGGCTTGCTGGCGCTCTTCCAAACGTCCCAGCGCCGCCTCCATAATGGTGATTTCCCCCTGCTGGATGGGATGCAGACCGATCAAGTGTTTCAGCACCGTGGTCTTCCCGCACCCGCTCTTTCCCAGGATTACGGTGACCTGGTTGCGGTACACGCTGAAGGAAACCTCCTTCAGAATCGAGCGCTGGCCGAAGGCGGCGGAGAGACGGCTGACTTCGATGATTTTTTCGGGCATGGAGTTGTTTTCGATGATTATGTGGCAAGTTTTTCGATTTTTTACGTGTCCTCTAAAAAGCCGTTTTAAAAGTTTGAACTTATGCCACGAAGCCACAAAAACGCCAAGTTTCACTAAGGAATTCAGTGTTTCTTTGTGATTCCTTCGCGTCTTTGGGACTTAGTAGCCTGTCTGCCCAGGCAGGCAACTTTTAAAACAGCCGTTAAAGGAGCGAGCCTGCCTCCACCCGCTTCGCCAGATCCCAAACGGCGCGGAAGAGCGCCCGGTCGCGCTCCGTAAACGGCACATTTCGCCGGGCGGAGACGATTTCCGCCAGCGCCGCTGCCTTGTCAAAGTCGAACATCGCCATCCCTTCCGCCCCTCCCCAGGAAAACGAAGGCACGAATTTGGGGGGCATTCCCGCTCCGAAAATATTGCAACTCACCCCCACCACCGTTCCGGTATTGAACATGGTGTTGATGGCGCACTTGGAGTGGTCGCCCATCATCAATCCCACAAAGCGTTTGCCGGTGTTCACCGGTTTCCCGTTCAGCAGCACCTGGATAACGCCGTAGTTGTTCTTCAAATCGGAGTTGTTGGTATCCGCGCCTAAGTTCACCCAGGCGCCTAAGTAGGCGTGCCCTAAAAAGCCGTCGTGCTGCTTATTGGAATATCCCTGCACGATGCATTCCTCGACCTCCCCGCCGATTTTGCACACTGGGCCGATGCTGGTATTCTCATAAATCTTCGCCCCGATTTTGATGCGCGATTGCTTGCCGACGTACAGCGGCCCCTCTAACACCGCGTTGGGCATCACCAGCGCCCCCGCATCGATCCATACGGGGCCGTTTTCCGCGTCGATCACCGCGCCCGGCTTGATTACCGCCCCGGTTTCGATGGTCACATTTTCCGGGCTGAGGACGTGCACGCCTTCCCACACTGTGCCGTCAATTTTGCCCGGTTCGGCCAATCGCCGGCAATCTTGTACAATCTCTTCCCCGTTCCGGGAAATTGCATCCCAGGGGTATTCGATCAACCGGGCGTTGGGGAACTCCCGGCGGCTTTCCGGGGAGTTCAAATGCGTTTCCACGATTGCCCGGGTATCCATTCCTTCCTCGCTTACAAAACGTTTTACTGCGCCGGCGCCGGCGCGCCAGGCCAGCAGGGTTGCGCCGGATAAAAGCGCAGCGCCCTGCTCCAGGCGTTGCAACGCCGCAGTTTCTTCCCCGCCCGCCAGCCAGCGGCCGTTGACCAACAGAACTTCTTCCCCCGCCGGGAGGGCGTCGAAACAGCGCGAATTCTCCAGGTAAAAGTCGCACAGATATTTTCGCGCCAGAAAATAGCACCTTTCCTGCAACTGCGCTTCGATTTTTTCTTGCAGGGTTCGCGCCCCGCAGCGCAGTTCCCACACCGGCCGGAAATAGACCAGGGGGAGCAAGTTGAGGTAGTGGTGATCCTCAAACAGGACTGTTTTCATGTTCATTTTTCCCAAATAAAAAAGCAGTGCTGCAACTCAACACTGCTTTTTTAGCATCGCTGATACAATCGGGCGGGTGAGCTATTTGAGCTTAAAGTTGAAGGGAATGCTCACCCACACCTTCACAAATTTATCCCGCTGCTTGCCGGGCTTGAATTTGAACTGTTTGGCGGCGGCGATGGCGGCGTCATCCAACAGGGGATGGGATTTCAAGATTTCCACCTTTTCCACGTCTCCCTGGGTAGTTACCAGCACCTTTACCACTACGGTTCCTTCGATTTGCGCCTTGCGGGCCAGTTCCGGGTAAACCGGCTCCACCCGCTTAACCTCTACCGGTTTCTCGGAAAGCGCATAGAAGGGTACAATCGGCTCTTCCTCTTCTTCCGGGGGCGGGGGAGGAAGCTCCTCGGCAGGTTTATCGAATTCGAACATCTGTTCGTCGATGGTCAAATCCTCGGGAAGCTCCTCGTCTTCCGATTGCAAAGGAATTTTAGGCCGGGCCGGGGGAGGCGGTTTTTGAATTTGCTGGGTGGGCGGGATCTCGATCGTTTCGATGTTCTGGTCGATCACCTTTTCCAGCTTTACGGAAGACTCGAACTTTTTGAAGGCGTAAAAGATTCCGATGGTGAAAATCAGGGCGATAATTAACGCCAATTCGAACCATTTCGGATACCTTTTCCGCAAGTCCGCTTCCGGTTCTTTATAGATTAATTGACGGTGCGCCATTGAGACCTCCTTACCCTACCTTCTGGAGGGCGGAATAATTGACTCTCAGGGTATTTGCTTTCCGGAGCTCTTGCTGAACGTCGATGACAATCCCCATATCAGCCCCTTCGTCAACTCTGAGGGAGATTACCAGGCGGGGATTCTCAACCAGTTTTTGATAAGCGATCGTCCGCAGTTCATTCACGTCTTTAATGGTGACATCATCGATGACCACCCGGTTCTTGCGGTCGATCCATATCGTGGAGACATTCCTTTTACTTTCCAGCTTTTGAATCTTGGCAGCTTCCGGCAGTTTTACCTGGAGCCCGGTATATTCCCGCAACACCGTGCTGACCATAAAAAAGATCAGCAACTGAAAGATAATATCCGGCATGGACGCGGTAGGAATGCCGATCTTCAACTGGGATTTTCTCTGGATCTTTACTGCCATGAATTCTCCTTGCCCATAACGAGCGAATGATTTTAGGAGTTAAGTTGCCGGAAATTACACCTCTTCCGGCTCCGCGATGGAAATCCGCGTGGCATCGGCTCTTTTTAGCTGATCGAGAACTTCGATATAGACTTTGTACTTGGTCAGCCGGGTGGTTTTCACGGAGATGATCAGCTTGTCATTTTCATTCAGCTTGTCGCGCACGATACGCTCCACGTCGCGCACGTTCACGACCTCATTTTCCAGTAAAACTTCCCCGGCGTCATTGATCAGAATGTTCAAAATATTTTTCTTGGGGATTTTTTCCTCGGTCACGTCCGGGGGCGGCAACACCAGGCGCAACCCCTTATCCACGTCGATGGTGGTACAAACCAGGAAAAAGATCAACAAAAGAAAGGCAATGTCGGCAAGCGATGCGGAAGGGATTTCGACATCTTCTTTTTGGCGTTTTTTCAGGGGCATACGTTCGACCTCTCTAAAATCGGTGATTAGCGGGCGCCTTGTATATCAATCAAGGTATCCACCAGTTCTGCGGAGGCTTCTTCCATGTCGATAATCAATTTATCGATTTTGGTCGTGGCCAGGTTATAAAAAAGCTGGATGGTCATTGCCACAATCAGCCCGAACAAAGTGGTCAACAAAGCCTGGGAAATACCCCCGGCAACGATGGCGGGAGAAATATCGTTGGCTTCCTTAATCGCATCGAAGGCCACGATCATTCCCCACACGGTTCCGGTAAACCCTAACAGGGGGGCAACAACAATGATGAAGCCAAGCCAAATCATGCCTCTTTCCAAAAACGCCATTTCGATGGAGCCGGCATTGGTAATGGCTTTTTCTGCACTTTCAATACCGTCTTTTGCCCGGCTTAATCCGGCGTGCATAATGGAAGCTACCGGGCCATGGGTCTTTTCACAAAGTTCTAATGCGCCAGTGATTCCTTCTTCTTTGAGTTTTACACGGGTTTGGGCCATAAATTTCCGGGTGTTTACACCCGCGCGGAACAGCAGGATCAACTTGGCAATGCCAATCGCCAAACCGAGAATCCACAGAATCAGAATGGGATGCATAAATGCACCGCCCTGAATATACAAATCGACCATAAGCTCGAGCCTCCTCGCTTCGATTAACTTGTTGTTTCCTAATGTTTGGCAAATATTAAGGATTCATTCCCAAAAAGTCAATATCTTTTTATGTGTGGCGGCCTGCCGGGGAGTTCCAAGTCAAATCTTAATTTGGGTTTAGGGTAGCAGAGGCAGGATGAAATTGGCAATTGGCAATTATTAGGGGCAGGAGTGCAAAACTTCAGTTTTGCAGGGATAACAGCACCAACCGCCGGAAGCGGGGGTGAAAATGGTGAACAGTGCAAATTAAAATTTGCACTCCTGCCCCCCTCCTCCTGTTCCCGCCGCCCGGCTTATTGCAGCGAGGCGATCCGCCGGGCTTCTCCGAAGAGCCTGAGCGCCTTTTGATACTGGGGATCGCTGCCGAGAGTGATGTAATAGTAGCCGTTGGCGTCCCACAACCGGCGGGCGATCTCCGCTTTCAAGCGCAGTTTGAGGTATTCGGCGTCCTGGTCGAATTCCCGGTCGGCAAACTCCACTTTTTTCTCCCGGCAGAGCTTTTTGAACTCTTCCAACTGTTGGGGCGTGATTTGAACGCTGTCGCGGAATTTAACCAGCGAGGTTTTCCATTCCGGGTGTTTTGCCGCGAAATGATTGGCATAGTCAAAGAAGAGCCGTTTCTGGGAGAGTTTATTGATCAATTCCGGCGATTGGGAAAGCTGGCCGGCGGGCACGTAAACATCCGGTTGAATGCCCCCGCCGCCATATACCGCGCGGCCTTTTTGGGTATAGAATAAGGGGCGGTTCTTCAGGCTATCCTCGCTGGTCCAGCTGGAATCGGGAATTTCTTCATAATACTCATCCACGTCTTTGCCTTTGTAATCCCGCTGGATGCAGCGCCCCGAGGGGGTGTAATATTTGGCGGTGGTAATCCGCACCGCGGAGCCGTCCTGCAAGGGGAATTCCTTTTGTACCAGCCCCTTGCCGAAACTGTTTTCCCCGACGATCAATCCCCGGTCATAGTCCTGGATCGCCCCGGCAACGATTTCGGAAGCGGAGGCGGAGCCGCGGTTGATCAGCACGATCAGGGGGTAATTTCGCACCTCTCCCCGCCCGAATTGGTCCGAGAAGTATTCCTCATCCACTTTTTGGGAACGGTCGCGGGTATAAACGATCAGCCGGTGGCCGTCGATGAATTTCCCGGTCAGTTTTACCGCTTCGTGCAGGTAGCCGCCGGAGTTCCAGCGCAGGTCCAGCACCAGGCGCTTCATCTTCTGCGCTTCTAATTTCCGCAGCTCTTCTTCCACTTCCTTGACGGTAATGGCGGCAAAGCGGTTGACGGCCAGGTAACCAGTGCTGTCATCGGCCATAAAACCGGCCGTGATAGTCGAAATGGGAATCACGTCGCGGGTGATGGTGAATTCCAGGGGCTGCTCCGTTCCTTCCCGCAGGATGGTGACGTTGACCGTGGTTCCCTTGGGACCCTTCAGCTTCCTGGGAACTTCCTCACGGGAAATGCCGATGACCGATTCTCCGTTAATTTTGACGATCCGGTCCCCCGCGCTCAATCCTAATTGCTCCGAAGGCGATCCTGGGATCGGGGCGATGACGGTTAAATAGCCGTCCAGCACGTCGAACTGGATCCCGATCCCTTCGTATTCCCCGCTGAAATTCTCTTTATTCTCTTCCACGCGTTCCGCCGGGATATAAACCGAGTGCGGATCCATTTTTTCCAACATGCCGTTGATGGCGCCTTCCACCGCTTCATTCCAGTTCACGTCTTCCACGTAATACACCTGCGCCAGCCGGGCCACGCTGATCAGCTTTTTGAGCTGCGTGTCGATTCCCTGCTGGATATCGGCAAATACCTTATGGGTCAGCAAGAACCCGGTAACGCTCAACAGGATCACGGATATGATCAACAGTGTGGGATTCCGTCTGGCTTTAAACATGTCGGCTTACCTCAGTTATTTTGGGAAGAATTCTTTTGTTGTGCAATTTTGCGGTTAATAATACGTGAGGCGTGAAACGTAAC
>CAZFVV010000213.1:0-7413 GCA_964522165.1 uncultured Calditrichaceae bacterium | reverse complement strand
ATCTTCGACCTCGACGGAACCCTGGCGGAAACCCGGCAGGATTTAACCAACGCGGTCAATTACGCCATGAAACAGTTAGACCGCCCGCAACTGGATTTGGCTGCCGTCACCAGTTACGTGGGCAACGGGGTAAATAAACTGTTAGAGCGCGCCCTGCAGGAATTCACCCCTGAGGAATTCGAAAAAGCCCGGGAATCCTTCCACGAATTCTATTCCGCGCACCTGCTGGATACCACCCAACTCTACCCCGGCGTGCGGGAGGTGCTGGAGCACTATTCCGCTAAAAAAATGGCCGTGCTCAGCAACAAATCCCATCCCTACACCGAGACGATTGTGGAAAAGTTGGGGATCAAATCCTATTTTCAGGTAGTGCTCGGCTCCCAGCCCGGTATGGAGCGCAAACCTTCTCCCCAGCCCATTCTCGACATCCTGCAACGGGTGGCAGTCGAGCCGGGCCGCGCCGCCATCATCGGGGATACCGCCAGCGACATCGACGCCGGAAAAGCCGCGGGAATTCACACCTGCGCGGTCGCCTTCGGATTCCGCTCCGCGGAAGAGCTGCGTTTCCACCAGCCGGATTTTTTGGTTCGCGACGCCCTGGAATTGAAAGATATCTTTGTCTGAGAGGTTGATTTTTGCGGTTTCGGATGGTTGAAGTGTTAAACTTCTGCCTAACGCCGGGCACGTTTGCGCTAAAACGTCAAACTAAAGTTTGACACTCCGGGAGCCATTTAGCGGTACTCCAGCAAATTTTTGATCTCTCCAAGATTCACCTCCATGGCCTGAAAATTTTTATAATCTTCGCTGCCGGGAATAAAGGGATTCGATTGGGGCAGGGAGGCGAGGTAGGTGTAGCGGGCCCCTTTCCCCAGCACTTCCCCGGCGGGCGGGCCGGGTTCGGCTAACAGCGCGTCGATGTTCTCATGGGGAACGGCGGCGATGGCCAGCAGCGCCTGGGGAATGTAAGCGCTATCCACCGGAAGATACCAGAACTCAACCATGTAAGCGGCGGCGGGAAGAATGGTTTTCAGCATTTCCGGCTTCGTTTCCCCCGCCCGGTAGCGTGCTTTCCATTGGGAAGGAATGCGAAAGCGGAATCCCGCGCCGGGATGATGAAAAATCTCTGCCCCGGCGCAGCTTTTACCCGGTTCAAAACGGATAAAACGGGTGATCACCAATTGCTCTTTTAGATTTCCCTCCATATCCGGCAGCAGCGCGAAATATCCCTCCACGCTCAGGAAGATTTTTTCATCGGGCTCCTCGCGAATTTTGGAATATTCGCTTTCCACGCGGGCATTTTCCGCTTTGAAAGCCACCGGGCAGGTTTTACCGCTCCGGCACTCGCTGAACCGCCCGGCGTCGGCCAGGTAGGAATACATGCCCTCCAGGGGAAAGGGGTTTGCCGGCTGGAAAGTTTTAGCGCTCCTGGCAAGAGTGTAATTGGCCGCGGAGTTGATCTCCTGCCCTTCGCTGTCCAGCATTTGGAGATGCTGCCCATCCACCAGGCGATAAAATTTTTCCTCTTCCCCGTCGCGCAAGGCGATTTTCCCGCCGGAAATTTCCCACCGCCCCAGCTCATAGAAGCTTCTATCCCGCCGGTTTTCGGCCTCCAGGTAGGTATTTTCCGCCAGGAATGTAGAATCCGGATCGAGCCGCAGGGTAACCCGGATGCCCTCGCAATCGGCGCAGGGAATGACGCCTTCATACACCCCGGCAATCTCTGCAATTTTTGCGGGGGAATCTTTCTTTTTATCGCAACCGCCCGCGAGAAGGAGAAAGAACAAAGCCATTAACAATGATGGAACTTTCATGGCAAAATCCTTATCAAATTTGCCCCGCGCCGTTAGATAAGCCTTATACCCTATACCCTACACCTTATACCCCATGTCCGGTCCCATTCACTTCGATTCTCGAAAAGAACGCACAATCAGGCCGAATCCCCCGAAAATCAGCACTAACAGGATGACCAGGTGCCACAGTTTCATGGACATGCGGAATTGCAGGCGGCTCAAAACCTCCGCAGCGATGATCAGGAATCCCAGGCCGGTAACAACCCAGCCGATCTTGCTGTTGGAATTCCAAAACAGCAAGAATATCCCTAAGATGAGCGGGAAGAGCACGATCAGCGTGGAACCACCCACGTAGCGCCCGAAATATCCGAAGGAAGCGGTGTCAACCCACACCGCATCGAGAAACAGCCAGCATCCCCCGGCCAACATAATCAACCCGATAAAAAAAGTACTCACACCGCCTTCGCTGCCGCCGGAACCTCTCATACTAAACGATTCTCCCTTTTTGGAAGTATAATTTATCAAAAAACGCGCTAAAACCAAACGGCGATTTTTCGCGAGGCCACCTGCTGTTCAGGAATCAGCGCAATATTTTTCCGGGTAAGCAAAAATTCTGTTTTCTCACCGGTCAATCCGGTGCTAAATTGTCGCTGGCTCTTGGCAACAAAATCAATACCCCCTGCCGATTGAAAATTCGAGGAGATTTCCTTTGGCCAAAGTGAAATTTATTCCCTTAGCGGGTTACAGAGAGTATTCCGAAACGGAAATGAAGCGACGCGCTGCGGATTTCTACGCCGAGGTTCGCCGCCGGCGCACGGTGCGGGAGTTCTCCCCTCGCCCGCTGCCCCGGGAGGTCATTGAAAACTGCCTGTTAGCCGCCGGAACCGCTCCCAACGGCGCCAACCGCCAGCCCTGGCATTTTGTAGCGGTCGGCAGCCCGGAAATCAAAAAACAAATCCGCGAGGCCGCGGAAAAAGAAGAGCGGGAATTTTACCGCCATCGCGCTCCCAAAGAGTGGCTGGAAGCCCTGGAGGCCCTGGGCACGGACGAGCATAAACCGTTTCTGGAAACCGCGCCCTGCCTGATCGCCATTTTTGCGCAGAGCTACGAAATAACCCCGGAGGGCAAAAAACTAAAAAATTACTACGCGCAGGAATCCGTGGGCATCGCGACCGGTTTTCTGATCAACGCCCTGCACCACGCCGGGCTGGCTACGCTCACCCACACCCCCAGCCCCATGGGCTTCCTGAACGGTATTCTCCGCCGCCCGGAAAACGAGCGCCCCTACCTGCTCCTAATTGCCGGTTACCCGGCGGAGAATGCAAAAGTACCGGATATTAATAAAAAAGCGTTGAGTGAAATCGCAACGTTCGTTTGAATATGAAAGATGGTTTGCCGGTGTTATAATACCAGTTACCAGTTGGGGATGACATTGAAGAAAGTTTGCCACCAAGACACCAAGACAGGAAGTTTCACAAAGGTTTTAGCGTTTATATCCTTAAATTTCTTCTATTTCTTTGTGCTTCCTTAACGTCTTGGTGTTTTCGTGGCCATAATTTTTCAACTGGTAATTCGCATTAATAGTGTTTTGGTAATCCTCCCCGAACACATGAACACCAAAACACTTGAGCACTTTTTTAACCTTATAGAGAGGGCAGCATTGGAATCGTTGATCATTATCGTGATTATTATTGCAATCCTCTATGTTATCAGCAATCAACTGCTCAGGCGAACGGATGCGCCGCAATACCAGCCTCCCTGGGAAGGGGAGAGCCAGGAAGAACCGGCGGTTTCCGATTCCCCCAATGAGTTGTTCCAGTTGGCGGAAAGGCTGGATGAATTCAACAAGCGCACCGCCTATCCCTCGGACCTGCTGGAGCACCCCGATTTCCACCGGGGAGTGGAGCTGCTGGCTTCCCCGGCTTACTCCGTGGGAGATTTGCTCTCTTACGCCACCGGCGCCAACTCGGTCATCGGCTGCCTGGCCCTGGAAGCCCTCTCCCGCCGCGAAGAAGCGGATGCAAACACCCTGCGCAATACCCTCTTTTCCATTATTAACGACTACTACTACTGGAAACGCTACTTCGTGCTGCGGCTGCTAAACGCCCGGATCAAGGAGCCTCTCATGGGGGCGATTTTGCTGCGCATCGACGATACCTGGCGGGATCCCATTCCCCAGCGCAGTCTCAGGGAATTCATCCGCGAGCGCATGCAACAGGGCGAGGTTCCCGGCTTTGGAAATGGTCTGAGCGGGATTGACGAGGAGCGTCTGCTTTTCCTGGAAAGGTTTCTCAACGACCTGGGCGAAGAGGTAAAGAAACCCCTCCAAACGGAATTGCAACAATGGCAGCTAACCCGCATCGACCGCCCCTTTTTAGGATCGTTCGGCCATTTTTGGGATGAGGACCCGGAAAAATCGGATAAAATCTGGATCAAACATGAATATTTGTTGAAAAAAGTCCAGGAGTTGGAAGCGGCGCTGACGGAATCCTCCCCGCGCTCGCTGGCGCTGGTGGGAGAATCCGGCGTGGGAAAGACCGCCATTGCCCGGGCGTTAGGCTGGCGGATGCGCCAGCGCGGCTGGACCATTTTCGAGGCGGGAGCGGCAGACCTGCTGGCCGGGCAGATTTACATCGGCATGTTGGAGGAGCGGGTGCAGCAGTTGGTGCGCAAGATCGGGGGAAAGCGCAAAGTGCTCTGGATCGTGCCCAATTTCCACGAACTGGCCTGGGCGGGAACCCACCGGCACAATCCCAGCGGGGTGATGGACATGCTCTTCCCCTACCTGGAGAAAAAAGACATTACCCTGTTAGGAGAAACCCAGCCGATTGCTTACGAGCGGTTGATCCAAACCCTGCCGCGCCTGCGCACCGCCCTGGACACCCACCTCATCCAGCCGCTCTCGCGCAATGAAACCCTGCAACTGGCCCGGGAATGGAGCGTCCGCCTGCAAGCGGTCAACGGCGAAAGCGCCGCCCCGCTCATCTCCGATGAAACTCTGAAGGAGACTTTTCAACTCACCCAGCAATACTTAGGCGACAAAGCCGCGCCCGGCAACCTGCTCATGTTCTTAGAATTGACCTGGAAACGCCTCTCCGCCGGCGGCGCGCCCCCGGATAAAATCATCATCGAGGATTTGCTGGTGACCCTATCCCAGCTTACCGGCCTGCCGCTCAGCATTTTAGACGAGCGCCAGGGGCTGGATTTGAACGCCCTGCGGGAACTCTTCCACAAGCGGGTGATGGGGCAGCCGGAAGCGGTGGACTGCCTGGTGGAGCGGGTGGCCATGATCAAGGCGGGGTTGACCGATCCCAACCGCCCCGCGGGGGTGTTCCTCTTTGCCGGGCCTACCGGAACCGGCAAGACCGAGATCGCCAAAACCCTGGCGGAATTCCTCTTCGGCTCCCCCCGGCGGATGATCCGCTTAGATATGAGCGAATTCCAGAATACCGATTCCCTGGAGCGCATCTTAGGTGAAAGTGAGAAAGATACCCAGAAGAAATCCTTAGGGGACCTCATCCGCAAGCAGCCCTTCTCGGTGCTGCTGTTGGATGAGTTCGAGAAATCCCATCCCAACGTCTGGGACGTCTTCCTGCAAGTGTTCGACGAAGGCCGGTTGACCGACCGGTTAGGTAATACCGCGGATTTCCGGCACTGCATCATTTTTATGACCACCAACCTCGGCGCAGTGATTCCCCGGGGCGCCAGTATCGGGTTTACCGGCGACGAGAAGGTGTTCACGCCCCAGGTGGTGGCCAAAGCCATCGAGCAAACCTTCCGCAAGGAGTTCATCAACCGCATCGACCGGGTGGTGGTGTTCCAGCCCCTCAGCCGCGCGGTGATGCGCGAGGTGCTGCGCAAGGAATTGAATGAAATAGCGCAGCGCCGGGGATTGCGCAGCCGCGCCTGGGCGGTGGAATTTCACGACTCCGCACTGGAATTCTTGCTGGATAAGGGATTTACCGCGGACTTAGGCGCCCGCCCGCTCAAACGCGCCATCGAACGCTACCTGCTCTCGCCCCTGGCGCTCACCATCGTGAACCACCAGTTCCCGGAGGGCGACCAGTTCCTGTTCGTGCGCAGCAACGGCAAGGAAATCGAAGTGGAATTCGTGGATCCCGACGCGCCGGAGGGACTACAGGGGCAGGTGGCAGGAGCAGGGGCAGGCAAAGCTAAAGGGATCGAAAGAGAATTTCGCCTGGAAGAAATCATTCTGGATTCCCAGGGGACCCTTGCGGAAGCGGAATTTCTGAAAGCGGCCTATGACCGGCTGGCGGAACATATTAAAGGAGAGAGTTGGGAGCTGCAAAAGGCCGGGGCTTTGGCCCGCACCGCCGCGCCGGAATTTTGGCAATCGCCGGAGCGCTACGCCATCCTGGGGTTGGCGGAGTACATGGACCGGATCAAAACCGGGTTTGCCACGGCCGGGCGGCTGTGGGAGCGTCTGGTGGGTTCCAAACCGCGGGAGCGCAAGCAATTTTCGCAATCCCTGGTGAAATCGCTGGCGCACCAGATTTATCTCCTGGAAGCGGCGGTGCGCGACGTGGCCGGCAACCGCCCGCAGGACGCATTTTTGCGCATCGAGGCGGGGCGGGATTCCGCGATTGCGGATCACCTGAACGATGAATTTGCCCAAAAACTGGGCCGGATGTACTTGCAGTGGGCGGAAAAGCGGCGCATGCGCCACAAAATTCTGGAAGAGAAGGGCGGGGATGGTAAAGAACCCGCCGGTTTAATGCTGGCGGTGTCGGGATACGGCGCTTACGGCATCCTGGAAAAGGAGGCCGGGCTGCACGTGTTCGAGATGCCCGCGGGAGGGAAATCCGATAAATCCTTCCGCCGTTGTAAAGCCCACGTGGAAGTCATTCCCCAGCCGCCGGAGCCTGCCGGCAACGAGCCGGACGCGCTGCTGAAACAGGCGCGTTTGGAATTCGCCAAAGCGAAGAATGGAAGACATCTCACCATCGTGCGCCGCTACCGGGAGGAACCCTCCCCGTTAGTGCGCGACGGCGTCAAAAACTGGCGCACCGGGCGGTTAGACCGGGTGTTAGGCGGGGATTTTGATTTGATGGGGTAAAAATAACCGTCGCACGGAAAGCGGGAAATAATCTGTTTACATTTTAAGCGGAGATGTCTAATTTAGACAATGAAAGTAAGAGATGTTATCAAACTGATAGAAAAAGATGGATGGTATCTGGTTAGAACACGGGGAAGCCACCGCCAATATAAACATGGCATCAAAAAAGGATTAGTAACCATTGCCGGAAAACCAGGCGATGACCTGGCGCCCGGTACGTTAAATAGCATTTTAAAACAAGCTGGGTTAAAAGAATGAAAAAGTATCTTATTATCATTGAGAGAACAAATAGTGGATATTCCGCGTACTCACCGGACCTGGATGGATGTATTGCCACTGGGAGATCGCGGGAAGAAGTGGAGAAAAACATGCGGGAGGCCATCGCCTTTCACCTGGAAGGGCTGCGGGAAGAAGGATATGAAATTCCCCAACCCAAAAGTTATTCAAAGTATGTAAACATCTCCGCCTGACAAATGATTTTATTTTGATTTTATTTCTACTTTAAGACTTTGAGGGAAAAGAGCAAAAGTGAAGACTTATCAAGCT
>CAZFVV010000212.1:0-7475 GCA_964522165.1 uncultured Calditrichaceae bacterium | reverse complement strand
CCACGTTCACGCTCAAGCTGAATTGGCGCGTGAAGGTCGCGGTTACCGACTTGTTAGCATCCATCAGCAGCGAATCGGGATTGGCTGACCCGCTTAAGTCACCGCTCCAGCCCGCGAATACCCACCCCGAATCCGGCGTGGCCGTCAGGGTTACTATTTCTAAACTATCGTACACCCCGCCCGGAGGATCGAGCCCCACCGCGCCGCCGCCTTCCACGCTCACGCTCAGGCTGAATTGGCGCGTGTAGGTCGCGGTTACCGATTTGTTGGAATCCATTACTAAGCTGTCGGGGTTGGCGACGCCGCTCAAATCTCCGCTCCAACCCGCAAACACCCAGCCCGAATCCGGCGTCGCGGTCAGTCTCACCACTTGCAGGCTGTCATACACTCCACCCGATGGATCGAGCGCCACTGCGCCCCCGCCTTCGATATTCACCGCCAGGCTGAATTGGCGCGTGAAGGTCGCGGTTACCGACTTGTTGCCATCCATTACCAGCGAATCGGGATTGGCTGAACCGCTTAAATCTCCGCTCCAACCGGCAAACACCCAGCCCGAATCCGGCGTGGCCGTCAATCTCACCACTTGGAGGCTGTCATACACGCCGCCCGGAGGATCGAGCGCCACCGCGCCGCCGCCTTCGATATTCACCGCCAGGCTGAATTGGCGCGTAAAGATCGCGGTTACCGATTTATTGGCATCCATTACCAGCGAATCGGGGTTGGCTAACCCGCTCAAGTCGCCGCTCCAACCGGCAAATACCCAGCCCGAATCCGGCGTGGCCGTCAGGGTAACCACTTCTAAGCTATCATAAATACCACCCGAGGGATCGAGCGCCACCGCGCCGCCGCCTTCGATATTCACCGCCAGGCTGAACCGCCGCGTGAAGGTGGCGGTTACCGATTTGTTAGCATCCATCAGCAGCGAATCCGGGTTGGCTGACCCGCTTAAGTCGCCGCTCCAGCCCGCGAATACCCAGCCCGAATCCGGCGTCGCGGTCAGTCTCACCACTTGCAGGCTGTCATAAACACCACCCGACGGAGCGAGCGCCACTTCTCCGCCGCCCGCCACGTTCACGCTCAAGCTGAATTGGCGCGTGAAGGTCGCGGTTACCGACTTGTTAGCATCCATCAGCAGCGAATCCGGGTTGGCTACGCCGCTCAAATCCCCGCTCCAGCCCGCGAATACCCACCCCGAATCTGGCGTCGCCGTCAGTCTCACCACTTGCAGGCTGTCATACACCCCGCCCGATGGATCGAGCGCCACTGCGCCCCCGCCTTCGATATTCACCGCCAGGCTGAACCGCCGCGTAAAGGTCGCGGTAACCGATTTGTTGGCATCCATCAGCAGCGAATCGGGATTGGCGACGCCGCTGAGGTCGCCGCTC
This sequence comes from uncultured Calditrichaceae bacterium, assembly GCA_964522165.1. Taxonomy (GTDB): domain Bacteria; phylum Calditrichota; class Calditrichia; order RBG-13-44-9; family J075; genus JABWBP01. The sequence goes on along the minus strand of CAZFVV010000212.1, from coordinate 6,090 downwards.
CAGCCCGCAAACACCCAACCTGAATCCGGCGTCGCCGTCAGGGTGACGACTTCCAAGCTGTCGTAAATCCCGCCGGGAGGATCGAGCGCCACCACGCCGCCGCCCACCACGCTCACACTCAGGCTGAATTGCCGCGTGAAGGTCGCTGTCACGGATTTGTTCCCATCCATCAGCAGCGAATCGGGATTGGCGACGCCGCTCAAATCCCCGCTCCAACCCGCAAACACCCAACCGGAATCCGCCGTCGCGGTCAGGGTAACGACTTCCAAGCTGTCGTACACCCCACCTGACGGATCGAGCTCCACCGCGCCGCCGCCCTCGATATTCACCGCCAGGTTGAATTGCCGCGTGAAGCTCGCAGTTACCGACTTGTCGGAATCCATGACTAAGCTGTCGGGGTTGGCTGAGCCGCTCAAATCACCGCTCCAACCGGCGAACACCCAGCCGGAATCCGGCGTGGCGATCAACCTCACCACTTGCAGACTGTCGTAAATCCCACCGGGAGGAGCGAGCGCCACTGATCCGCCGCCTTCGATATTCACCGTCAGGCTGAATTGCCGGGTGAAGGTCGCGGTCACGGATTTGTTCCCATCCATCAGCAGCGAATCCGGGTTGGCCGAGCCGCTCAAATCCCCGCTCCAGCCCGCGAATACCCACCCCGAATCTGGCGTCGCCGTCAGGGTAACGACTTCTAAGCTATCGTAAATCCCACCCGAGGGATCGAGCGCCACTGTTCCCCCGCCTTGCACGCTCACGCCCAGGCTGAATTGGCGCGTGAAGGTCGCAGTTACCGACTTGTCGGAATCCATCAGCAGCGAATCCGGATTGGTTGCGCCGCTCAAATCCCCGCTCCAGCCCGAAAAAGCATACCCGGAATCGGGAATGGCGGTTAATCTCACCACTGCCAGGCTGTCATAAATTCCCCCGGGAGGATCGAGTTCAACCGTGCCGGGACCGTTCACCGTCACCGTCAAGGCATAGCGGGGGGAAAAGATCGCGGTAACAGTTTTATCCCCATCCATAACCACGCTGTCAGGATTGGCGGAGCCAATCAAATCCCCGCTCCATCCTGTAAAGACATATCCCGAATCCGGCGTGGCCGTCAGGGTCACCACTCGCCCATCATTGTAATATCCACCGGGCGGATCAAGAATTACATTGCCGGCGCCGCTGGTGTTCACGTTGAGTGCATAGGTAGGCGTTCCGCCGGTTTCGCCGGGTTTGATCTCTACCGCAATTACCGCCCAGTCCGTTACACCACTGAGAGAGCCATTAACCAGCACCGGGGCAGGCCCGCCAAATTTTTGATCTTGCACCGCCACACCGGCCATCTCGCCCCCGCTTCCCTGCTGCCTGAAGGCACGCTGAATATAACCGGCCCCCGGGGTATGGGTTCGATTGCGCGGCGCAATAGCGGCATAGACCACCGAACTGTCGCGGGTAGTGGTAAGGTTAAAGGCGTAACCATTGGTATCGTTACCCCCGGTGCAGTCTCCATCGATTCCCAGGGTATTGCTGGAGACAATTGCCCCGACCGGCGCAAGCGGGTCAACCCCGGAATACCGGGAAACCGCGATCAGGAGATTCGATACGCTCGCTGAAAGAGTTGCCGTAACCGTGCCGGAAGGATCGGGAGTTCCCTGGGCCATCCATACTTCCACCCGGGTTACGCTGCGAGCGGCGCATTGGGCGTCCACCAGGGTCCAGGTTAATCCCAGCCCGCTTACCGAACTTACCGCCACATTTTGCCGGCTGGTGATGGCGGCCAGGTACAAATCGCCGCTGACCCCGGTTAGCGGCGCAGATGTGGTAACAGTGGTATTGTTGGAGGCTGCCCCGGTTACCACCTCTTCAAAAGTGACGGAGCCTTCCCCGCGGGGCACGAACTCGGCAGTGATATCCTTGTTCGAATCCATGAAAACCGCATCGGGGTTGAGCGAGCCGCTCAGGTCGCCGTTCCAGCCCTGGAAATCGAAGCCGGGCGCAGGAATTGCCGTGGCGGTAACGGTTGTGCCGCCGCTGTAAATGCCCCCCGGAGGCGTCAATAGCACGCTCCCGGAACCGCTGGCGCTGGCCGTCAGGGTAAACTGCTGGGATGAAAGATCCGCAAAAGCAGCGGTCACGGATTTATTCCCGTTCATCACCAGCGTATCGGGATTGTCGGCGCCGCTCAAATCCCCGCTCCAGCCGCTGAAGAAGTAACCGGAATCAGGCACAGCGGTCAGGACCACCGCGGTTCCAGCGTAATAGGTTCCCCCGGGAGGATCGAGCGTGACGCTGCCCGCGCCGCTGCTGTTCGCCGCGAGGGTGTAGCGGGGCAGTTCCGTGAACGTCGCGGTCACCTGTTTGGCGGTGTCCATCAAAATAGAATCGGGGTTCGCAGAACCGTTCAAATCCCCGCTCCAGCCGCTGAATTCATAACCGGAATCTGCGACGGCGGCCAGGGTGACCACCGTTCCGGTATAATAGAGGCCGCCGGGCGGGTTCAAGATCACGGCTCCCAATCCCACGGTATCCACCTCCAGGGTGAATTGTTGCAACTGGGTGAAAGTGGCGGTAATGGTGCGATTGCCATTCATGATGATGGTATCGGGGTTGGCGGAACCGCTCAAATCCCCGCTCCAACCGCTAAAGACGTAGCCGGAATCCGGTACGGCGCTCAAAATCACCGCGCTGCCCTGGTAGTACACCCCGCCCGGGGGGGTGAGGGTAACAACGCCCGCCCCCACCTGGTTCAGGGTGAGGGTATATTGGGGAAGCTCGCTGAAGGTCGCGGTTACGGTTTTGTCGGAATTCATCACGATACTGTCCGGGTTGGCTGCGCCGCTCAAATCCCCGCTCCAGCCGTCAAAGCTCCATCCCGAATCCGGCATGGCGGTGAGGGTGACTACCCGGGCGCTGTCATAGGTTCCCCCGGCGGGATCGAGATTGACCGAGCCTGAACCGGCAGTGTTGAGGGTGAGGGTATAATTGGGAATGAGACGAACGCCGGGGCGCAGAATCAGGCCGGCTACCGCCCAGTCCACGTCCGAGCCGAAAGAGCCTGCCACCGGGATCATCGCGGGCAGGAATGCTTCCTGGTCTTGCACCGCCAGGCCGGCCATCTGGCTGCCGCTGCCCTGGGAAATTTCCGCCTGCTCGGTGTAACCGGGGCCGGGCGTATGGGTGCGGTTGCGCAGGGCCGCGGCGCTGTAAACCAGTTCCCGGGAGAGAGTAATGGGCAAATCGAAGGTATAAAAATCGCTGTCGGTGCCGTCGGCGCACGCCCCCTCCTCGCCGTTGGTGTTGCCGGAAATGATTACCCGGATGGGATCATTCATATCAATCCCGGAATAGCGGGAAACCGCCATCACCGCATTCGCGGGGTTTCCGGAGAAGGTTGCGGTAACAATGTCCCCCCCGGCAACAGTTCCCAGGGCCATCCAGATTTCCACCCCGGTAATATCCCGCCCGGAGCACTGGGCGCGCACCAGAGACCAGCTCAAACCCAGGCCGGTTACGGAAGTGACCGGAATATTTCCCCGGTTAGAGATCGCCGCCAGGTATAGCTGGCCGCTAACGCCGGCAATCGGGACGGAAAGGCTGACCTTATCGGTGTCGCTGGCAGCGCCGGTTTGGGTTTCCTGGTGCACTACCGGGCCGACTCCCTCCTGGGCAAAGGAGGCGATAATCGACTTATCCCCGTTCATGGCGACGGTTTCGGGGTTGGCCGTACTGCTTAAATCCCCGGCCCAGCCGATAAACGCCCACCCCGGGTCGGCAGTGGCAGTCAAGGTGACCACGGTGCCGGCATTATAGATGCCGCCGGGGGGATTCAAAGCGACGCTGCCGGATCCGTATGTTACCAGCGAAAGCGACGCCTTCACCAGGAAATTGTTGGCGCTTTGAACCGTGCCGGTTGCGGTTGTGACGCGAATTTTGCCGGTGGTTGCCCCGGTGGGAACAACGGCGCGGATCAGCGTGGCGGACTCTACCACATAGTCCTCGACAGCGAGGCCGTTAAAGGCTACTTCGGTAACATCGATAAAATTAGCGCCGTTAATGCTCACTTCCGTTCCCACCGGCCCTTCCGAAGGGGTAAAAAAACTGATGGTCGGGGGCGGCGGGAAATCATTATTGAGGATGGTTCCGATCCCCTTGCCGTCCGAAATCGTGGCATTGCTGGGATTGGAAAGGTTCACCAGAAAATATTCATCCGGCTCGATCAGGGTTTCCCCCAGCACCGGCACGGTGATGGTTCGCGTGGTGGTAGAACCGGAGAAGGAGAGGGTTCCGGAAACGGCGGTATAATCGATTCCCTGGGTGGCGGTGCTATCGGCGGTGGCGTAATTTACCGTGAAGGAGATTCCGGAGCCGCCGACGCGGGTCACGGTAAACACCGCGTTGGCGCTGCCGCTGTTGCCTTCGGTTACCTCCACGTCATTGATGGAGAGGTAAGCGCCCAGGCCCTGCACCGTCACGGTAAGCTCGTCGTAGTTCTGCAAGGCGCCGTCGTTGGCGGTGAGGCGCAGTACGTAAGTTCCCGCGGCGGAGAAGCTGGCCGTGGTGGTCGCAGAAGAAGGATTTCCGAAGGTGACCGTACCGGGACCGCTGGTTTTGCTCCAGGCTAGGGTTATATTTCCGGGATTGAGAGGCACCCCGTCATCAGAAGCCCGGGCGTGCAGGCTGGCCGAAGCCGGCATGGTTACCGTGGTATCCGCGCCCGCTTCCACACAGGGCGCGACATTGTACAGAGGGGGATTGCTGGACCAGGGATTGCGTTTGAACACCCAGGGATTGCTCGAGTTCATGTTCACGGTGACTTGCACCGGATCTTCATTGCCGCCCATATTTACCTGCACCCGGGTCACGTTTTGCTGCGGAAACGGTTTATCGTTTTTCCAGGAATGGCCGTCGCCGTGCAGGAACAGGATCGGTTTAGCGAAATCGGCGGCAGACTGCTCGAACTGGTCGAAAAAAAGGTCCCGGTTGCTGTTGCCGGGCCCTGCCTGGGCAAATACCACCGCCGCCCGTACCTGGGAGATTTTATCCTGAAATTGAAACTCCACCCAGTCGGCGTCCTGCTGCATGCGGGTGTTCCATTCCGACTGGCTGTGCACCCGCCCACCCACCAGGTTGATACCGATGAACAACACGCCGTCTAATACGAATGCAAAATTTTCCTGGCGAACACTCTGGTGCTCGGTGGCAAACGCGCCGCAGAAATTCTCTTCGAAGTGCATGAAATAGTTGGTCCAGTACTGCCAGGCCTGGGTGGGATTGGAACAGTCGTTGTATTCGTTATCGCCGGGAACGATATAGACCGGAACCGCCAGCTCCTTGAGCATGGCGGAAACATCTTCGTATATGGATTCCGGGCAGGAGGAGGTTCCTTCTTTGATGTCCCCCACGTGAATCAGGAATTTGGAGGGGCTGTATAAATTATGATCGACGATTTGCTGCTCGAGAATCGGGTATTCGTTGCTGCCGTAAGGGACGTCCCCGGTCGCGGAAAAAATGACCGTGGAGCCTTGCGCCAGGGCGTTTTGATCAAGAAGAAGAAAATATATGAAAATCAATGCCGGATATAATAGCAGTCGCTTCAAGCTTACTCCTTTCCGTTTTCCATAAAACCGGCTAAAAAAGCAATCCGATTTCTCAAACCAGCGGGAAACCGGATTGCCTTCAAAAAATGTATCGTCGTTGCACAAGATCGGTCAAGCACTTCCCTGCCATACTTGCAGTGATGTTGGGAGAGTGTCAAAAAGGAAGAAGTTCCAGAGGGCGCATGGCAAATGGCATCACAAGAGTGCGCCATCGGGGCACTCCTGCTACATCAAATTGCGTTAAATCCGCGCAGTTTGACATGCACCCTGTTCCAAAGACGGTAAATTACTATTTCAATACATTTATGATAAGAACGGATTGCCCAATTTTTCGTGATACCTGCCACAGCCTGCCGGGCGGGTAAATAAAAAGGCAGGGCAGGGGCAGGAACAGGTGGCAGCGACAGTAGCAAGGACAGAGATAGGGGGGGGTAGAGGTAGTATAAAAATTTTGGTAGTCCTAAACAGGTAATGCCGTTATTCTCTTCGACCACCTGTTTTGTCA
>CAZFVV010000211.1:0-7509 GCA_964522165.1 uncultured Calditrichaceae bacterium | reverse complement strand
GCATTTATAACTACTCTCAAGAATATCAAACACTTAGAAGAGAATAAGGTTTAATGATTACTTTCTATTTCCATTCAATTTTACGAAATTTCTATCAACCTTACCGTGACGCAGGAGATTGATTTGAAAAAATCTTCCCCCTAAGTCAAATTGCTGGCTGAATAGTAACCTTTGTTTTACCGGATCCGGAAATGGTCGTCGTACTTACCGCCGGCGCTTACGAAGCAGGAGATTATGACATGTTCTACCGCATCGTGAATAATTATATCCTTGATGCGGTTCTTTGATGCTCTCAATAAAAAGGAGGAAAGAAAATGAAATACCGGGTTCACCGATTCGACCTGAGTATGACCAGGGAACAGGATAAACTCGAAAAATTCCTGAATAGCCTGGAGGGCGAAGTAGTGGCCATCATTCCCAACGTTACTATGGGTTTTTTCTGGATTCACCGGGTGAATTTTCTTCTTATCGTAGAGAAAGTAGGTTGAGCCACAGGGGGCAGAAGGGCGCTGTGCGCCTGCCTATTGCCTACTGCCTACTGACAGGCCCGCCCCGCTCATTTTCCCGCCGCCCCTGCCGATAATCCCCAGCGAACCTTTTAACGACCGAGGTACGGGATGAAATGGGTAAAGGAAGCGGCGCTGGACGTGCTGGTAACCCTGTTGATCGTGGCGGCGACCGCCGGTGGATTGGGATGGTTAAAAATCCCGGTGTTGATTTATACTTCCCTGATGCTGCTGTTGAAAGCGGCGGTGTTTTTCAACCCGGAATTGCTGAAATGGACGCGCAATCGAGCCACGCCGGGATGGGTGTATCACCTGCTCTACGCGATCAATACGGTTGCTTTGCTGATTTATGCCTGGTGGATTGCCGCGGGCATGTGGGCGGCCATCTGGTTGATCTCCGGCCTGAGCGAAAGGAAGGCGCGGGCGCTGCAAGCGCGGAAACGCCCCTCATCCCGCAAACGATAGACCGCGGGCTGGCGCCAGCTATCCAATATTGAACCGCTGGCGATCATTGCCTGAACCGCTCATCGCCTTTCTTGCCCGGGGTGTTTTTAACTTTATCTCCCAGCCAGCCGATCTTCACCGTCTCTTCCCGGTCAAATTCCGGGACATAGGGCTTGATATCCAGCAGCGGGGTTCCATCGAGCATGTCCACGTCCTCGATCAAGAGAATATTCCCTTCTATCCCGATCAAGCGCACCACGGAATGGCCGATGGGGTTGGGACGCGCCGGGGCGCGGGTGGCGAAGAGGCCGCGCAATTGATCATCCAGAAACGGTTTGACTTTCAGGGAGTATGGTTTGCTTAAATGAAGGTGGTAGATCAAAACAAGGTGGGAAAAACCATCGAGATCCGCCAGACCTTCCTGGTATTCCGGGAAAATCTCAACTTTCGCGCGGATTCCCTTGCCCGCCGAGGGCTGAATGGGCGCTTCCGATGGGCTTTTAAAGGGCGTGTGAATGACGCCAATCGGGCAATAAATTATTTTCTGCATGAGTTTGCTTCCTCCGCCTCGCTGCTGTTAAGTTAAGAAAATGTGGTATCAAAATGTCATTCCCGCGAAAGTGGGAATCCAGAAAAACAGACGCTTATAGATTCCCGCTTTCGTGGGAATGGCAAGCACCATCGCTTATTTTAAAAGCATTGTGCCTCCACCCGGCAATGAGAATCATGGCGTTTTCCCGGGTAATTTTCTCAAATAATACTTCTTGCCATCATACGTTATCTCTGTGAGTTGATTCCGATCGATTAATTTTTGTATCAGCAACCAGCTATCGCCGGATTTTTGCAGGAACGCGCGCACCGCCTCTTCCCGCATGGGATGCACCGCGGTAATGCTCAACAAATCTTCTTCTGCATTCCCGGTGAAGGAAAAAGCGTCGCCCTCGTAGCCGGTAAGGAGTTCCACATCCGCAAGTTTAGCAGCGAAAATTTGATAGGCGCGGGTGAGCGCCACTTCATCCGGCGGGGCTACCCCCTCTTCCGCGGGCGGCCGGGTGGGGATGGACACATAGGCAGCCTTCGGATGAATGCGCTTCAAAAAGGCGGCAATTTGTTTCAACTGGTTTTCGCTATCATTCACACCTGCCGCCAGCATCGTCTCCGTGGTCAATTCCCCGGAATAACCGTGAGAGAACCGGAGCGCTCCTTCCATAATGTCCGCAAGATTCAGGCGGCCGTGGGGGCGATTGATGCGCCGCCAAATTTCCTCATCAACCGCATCGACTTTCAGTGAAACCCAGTCCGCCTTTGCCAGATCATTTCGCACGTCCTCCCGCCATAGCAGCGAAGCATTGGTAATGACGGCGATTTTTATGCCCAAATCGCGCAGCAGGCCGATCTCACGCCCCAGGTTCACGTCCAGGGTCGGCTCGCCGTCGGGAACGAAGGCGAGGTAATCAATCGTTTCGCCGGCTTCCCGCACGGAGTTTATTTTTTGGCAAATCGTTTCATACACCGCTTCCGGAGAGTAGAAAGGCGATCGATCGATCCGCAGTTGATCGGTGCGCCCCACCTGGCAATACAGGCAGGAATAGGAGCAGATTTTCGGAGGAATATTATTGATGCCCAGGCTGCGTCCCAACCGCCGGGAGGGCACCGGGCCGAAGACAATCATGGAAATGATCCTTTCCGAGCAAACCGCTAAATTACTTGATAATGTGAAATTTCAGAAAATTTAGACCGGATGAATAGGATTAACCGGATTTTGGCCAAAAGAATGATCAAAAGTAATATAATCCTGTTTGATCCTGTAAATCCTGTCAAAAAACCTCAATTTAACCTCGCCAAGATTATCTCCCTCCTAAAATCCCAAACTCAATCCCACCGCCCCGATGGCGACTCCCACCGCCAGGTTAATGAGTTTGATAATCAGAAACGCCCGCCGGGAATGCGCCAGCATGGGCAACATGCCGTGGCCGTCCTGCACAATGGAACTGGCCAGCAAAATGCTGAAGGGAATAGCGCCCTCGGCAAACAGGGTCACGAAAATCAAATGCGGGCCGGATTCCGGGATAATTCCCACCAGGGAGGCAATGATCAACATCATCCATTGATTTTCCCGGATTACTGCTTCCAGGTGGAGTTGGCCGGTGAGCAAATGGGTGACGATTAGCGCCCCGAAAGTCCACAGAAAAATGCGGGGCGCGTGCTTGCGGGCCACGTGATTCCAGAGATGTTCTTCCAAAAAGTGATCCGGCACCGTGGCGACGATAAACAGCGCCAGTCCCGTGACGAGTAAAATGGAAACACGCACCCAGTTCCATTGCGACGGCCCGATCTGCCCGCTGAGCGCCGCAATAATAAATAAAGCGAGCGTCAGCGTTAGAATGGTGCGAAACGGGGAGCGCTCTTTCCATTGCGCCAGAATTTGCCCGCGCGGAAAGCATTGGCAGCTTTCAAAAGTATGGACCTGAAAGCCCTCGCACGCCTCATCCCCGGAAATTTCCCCCTTTTGAAGAGCTTGTGCCGGGAATGCGGCAGGGGCCAGCCACGCAAGTGGCGGCTTAAGCCGCGGGGATGTTCTATACCACCGGGAAATAGCGTCCGTAAAAAGGCCCCCTATAATCCCGATCACAAACAGCAGGGCGTGGAGCAAGAGCGCCTCTTTTGGGAACAGCGCCAGCATTACAAAAGCCTCATCGCCGCTGGTGGCGATCATCGCGGCAACCACCGCGCCCAGGGATAACATGCGGTGGGAATACATCGCTACCACAATAAAAGCGCCCAGGCAGCCGGGGATAACGCCCATCAACGCCGCAAAGAGATATTGTCCCGCGCGGGCGGTCGCCAGCCGCTGCTGCCAGCTCCCGCTGGTCAGCACATTGACGTATTCGATTACCAGCATCATCACGAATACAAAGCCGGTAATCATGAGGGTGTGGTTGAAAACTTCGATGATTGCGGCCATTTTCCGGATTTTCTCCTGGCGTTTTTAGATAGAGTGCCATCAGGTGCGCCACATGGATGTGAACCTTAGTAGGTTTTGCGGAAAAAAAGCGGAAAAATTCTCCTCCTTATCAAGGCGGGGAATTTAACGGATTTTACAAGCAACCCCCCAAATATTTAAGCGCATACGGAGCGCCGGATTTGGCACTCCTGACGCTTATATTCTCAATGCAGCTTCTCCACCCGGTCGGTCAATTCACCTGCTAAATACTTTTGCACGGCGTTTTCGACACCGGATTCATCGGTGACGATCATTTCGATTCCCCGCGCCCGCAGGTCTTCCCAGGCTTTGCGGCCCATGCCCTGGCTGATCACCACCCGGCAGTCTTTTAATCCCTCCGCCACCGATTGGTGCACGTGGGGATCGCCCGAACCATGATGATGTTCTCCATGCTGATGGTGCTCATGCGTTCGGCTGAAATGCCCCGTAAAAGTATTTTGCCGCATGGTTTGATTGATAATCCGGCCTTCCTCAATTTCAAAAATGGCAAAATAGGGACTGCGCCCGAAATGGGAAAAAATTGTTTTCCCATCTTCGGTGGCGACGGCAATTTTCATGATTATCCTCCTTTTTCGCTAATCCGTTTCTGAGCTCGACTTTATCCATTTTCGAGAGAAGGGAAATTGTTGCTATATAAGCCCTTAATTTACAACGTTAATTTTTTCAACCTCATTGTTCGTATACGATGTTTAAAAAGTCAAACACGAAAAAATCAACGTATTGCTTTACATACATGGCCATTTTTAAAAAATGGATAAAGTCGAGCTGAGAGGGTGTTTGAAAATTCGCCACGAGGTCTCGAAGTCTCGAAGAAATCACAAAGAAATCTTAAAAAAACTTAGTGAAAACTTAGTGTCTTGGTGCCTCCGTGGCAAATTTTTGATTTTTCAAACACGCTCTGAGAGGGTTGCTTTGATCGTTAAGGTTATCTGATTTCGATGATTCCACCAACCCCGATTTCGTAAAAATCGTTTCCGTAAGCTTCGCTGAACATTTTCCGGGTCTCATCGCCGGAGCAGTGGCAGGGGGAGGCTTTCTGAACGCCCAGCGCTTTAAAACCATCAATAATTTCTGAGATTTGTTTTTTCGTGGCATTGACCAAATGGAACCCGCCGATGACCAGATATAAGGGTTCATCAGGAAATATACTTTTGGCGCGTTGCAAAATGGTTAAGATGCCGGGATGGGCGCAGCCGGTGATGATGGCAATACCTTTCGGGGTTCGGATCGCCAGGGATTGCTCCGGGATTGCTCCGCCGATTTCTCCCAATGTAAAAATGTTGGGTTGTAGTTTCGCAAATGAAGTCACCGCTACCGGAGTCGCGCCGGCTGCTTTAATGTCCTCAATTATCTTCTCCGGGAATGATTTGGGAACATAGACCGTCACACGCGGATTCTTTTTCAGAAAATCCGCCAAACCACCGGTGTGGTCATAATGGAAATGGGATAAAACTGCCAGGTCGATCTCCGTCGGGTCAATTCCCAGGCTTTGCAGGTTTGCCAGAAGAATTTTGCCCTCGCCGCCGGTATCGAACAGCACTTTGGTTTTCCCGGTTTCCACCACGCAGGCAAATCCCCAGGCGGTTTGTAAGCCCGGTTTCAGGGGATTATTATCATATACCACGGTCAGGCGCAGGCCGGTTGAACCCGCGTGGGTTGTGTCTTGATGAGCTTGCTCTGCCATAATACACCTCTCTGTGGGTAGCAAAAAAAATTCCGGTAAACAAACCATTAAAAGCAGAAAACAAATAATTCTTATGCCGGATGTTTGCATCGCGTCTCCAATTCTGCCAGGGCGTTCCGCAATTGATATTTTTCGATTAATGAGGCATAATCGATGATGAGCACCCCGTTCAAATGATCGATCTCATGCTGGATGACCCGGGCCATCAATCCGCTCAATTCCCGTTCGATCTCCTTCCCGGTTGCATCGATTCCCCGCACAAAAATAGATTGCCTGCGCTGCACGGTTACTTGAATATCCGGCAGGCTCAAACATCCTTCATCCAGCAGGTCCTCGCCAGTTTCAGCAATGATTTCCGGGTTTGCCAGGGAAATGAGTCCCTCCCCGATGTCGCCGATAATCACCCGCTGTAAAATACCCACCTGCGGCGCCGCCAGCCCGATTCCCTGGTAGGCGTACATGATTCCCGCCATTCCCTCCATCAAATCGCGCACTGCCTCATTGAAATCCTTAACCGGCAGGGATTTTTCGCGCAGCACGGAATCCGGGTAAATTTTCAATTCCAGTGGTTCTTTCATGTCTGAGTATTTTGGTAGTGTTAAACGATTAATGCTGCTTAGAACAATGTATTTGTCATTCCCACGAAAGTGGGAATCCATAAATTCACGAGAAATAGTGGATTCCCGCTTTCGCGGAAATGACAGGATAGATGATCAAAGAGCATCACGGCATTAACTGTTCAGGGTCACCAGTATTTTTTACGAAATTGCCTCCGCTTTGGGAAGCGCTTCCAATTTCCCGGTAATTTTTGCCAGGTCTTCCATGGCTGCGCAGAATCCCAGGGCGCTGCCTTCCAGGCCGGCTTTGCGTATTTCCGGGTCGTAGCGCACGCTGCCGAGGATCTTCACTTCCCGCTTTGCCAGTGCCTCTCGCATCATCGCTTCCATCTTCGCGGTTTGAGCGCCATTTAAAACGGCCGCAACTTGCTCTATTCCCATTAACCGGCACAGTTTTGTCACCCGCTCCGCAATTTCGAACGATTCGAAGGTAGGATCGACCACGATTAAAACGGCATCCACGTGCTTTTCCACCCCCCTGCCAAAATGCTCGATGCCCGCTTCCACGTCGATGAGCGTGACATAATCACCCTTGACAATAAAATCCCGGGTAATCTTCGACATCGGGCCGTCGCAGCCCTCATAGGCTTTTTGAATTTTCCCGACTTGAAGCAGTAGCAAATTATCTTTCCGAATAAAATACGCCGGTGGAATTTCCGCCAGATCAATATGCGCCTCCACCACCTGCGAGGCGTCGCTTAAGCGGAGCAGCGGGGAGGGATCATCCACCGGGCAGGTGACTTTCTCCCTGCCCCCGAAAAAATCGATCAGCGGCTGGGGGCCGCGTTTCGCGCCCGCGGCCAGGCGCGCCAGCCCCCCGGGATTGGAAGCGTCGCCATCTAACAATACCACCATGTAATCCCGGCGCTGAAGCTCATTCGCCATCAGGGTAATGACGGAACTTTTTCCGCTGCCGCCTTTCCCGCAGACCAGAATTCTTTTTCCCAGCAACGGTTTCATGATGGCTGCTCCTTTCCTTGTTGTTCCTTTTTCCAGAGTTGATGATGGTAAGAACCTTCCCGTAACATTTTTGCCCCGCATTTCGGGCACTTCTCTTCCTGGCAGGGAACCCCTGCTTGATGGGGTATTTTCTTTCCGCATTTGGGACACACACAGGTTCCGCCAACCCCTTTTCCCTGGCGGTGCTTACGTTGTTGTTGCATGATGCTTTCTCCTTACTGCAAAAATTTTCATCATACTTAATTCTACTTTAAGACTTTGATATACTGACTCACAATTGCGATCCCTCTGTAG
>CAZFVV010000210.1:0-7630 GCA_964522165.1 uncultured Calditrichaceae bacterium | reverse complement strand
TTGAGTGCGGTTTTCGCCCTGATTTTGTTTAGGTTTACGCTTATGCGCTTTCGCGGGAATGACATGATTGTGTGTAATTCTCACCCTTAACGAGTATACATTGGAAAAGCTCAGAATATGGCCTCGCGGAGTGTAAAAAGCCCGGTCATTTATATTCCGAAGGAGGCACTCCAAACTGCTTCCGGAAAGCTTTGGCGAAGTAGGAGAGATTATTGAATCCCACATTGTAAGCAATTTCCGAGATAGTCCCGGAATGATCCTTTAACAATTGGGCAGCGCGCTTTAAGCGCAGGGTGCAGATGAACTCCCGGGTAGAATGGCCGGTAATGGCCCGCAGTTTGGCGTTGAGGTGCCCGCGGCTGATGCCGAGGGCTTTGGCCAGGGCGGCGGTATCGAGTTTTTCGTCGGACAGGCGCGCCTCTACGGTATCCAATGCCTTGCGCAGAAAGGCTTCATCCATGGAAGTGGCGGTTACCTCTTTCGGTTCTATGGATAATTTCTTTTGAAATTTTTCGCGCAGATTTCGCCGCTGTTCCACCAGGTTCTTGATGCGCGCCTGTAATTCCCGGGCGTCGAACGGTTTGATGAGATAATCATCCGCGCCGATTTCCAGCCCGCTCAGTTTATCCCGCTGGTCGGCCCGGGCGGTGAGTAAAATCACCGGGATATGGCTGGTGCGTTCATCCGTCTTGATCTTTCTGCAAAATTCGAAACCGTCCATCTCCGGCATCATTACGTCGCTGACGATCAATTCCGGGAAAGCTTTTCGCGCCTGTTTCAATCCCGCAGCGCCGTTTTCCGCTTCGATGATGCAGGAGTTTCCGTCCAGGCAATTGCGCAGGTAGGCACGCATATCCGGGTTGTCTTCGACGATTAAGATTGTCAGCAGTTGATTGGCGGTTAATTGCGATTGGGGGTTCGGCGATGCCGGTTTTGGATGGGCGAGGGGGAAAAGTTGATCGCTCCACCCGCCACCCTCCCCGCTTTTCGTAGCTTCGGCTTCGGAGAGGATCTCTTCTTCCCGCAAATGGCCCGTTCCTAATCGCAAGCGCACAATAAATTCCGTTCCCCTGTCCACCTCGCTGCGGACGCTAATCTCCCCCTTTTGCAGCTCCACCAACTCCTTGACCAGCGCCAGGCCGATGCCGGCGCCGCCCTGCTCGTGATAAGGGGAATATTCCGCCTGGTAAAACCGGTCAAAAATTTTTTCCAGGTGCCGGGCAGGAATGCCGATGCCGGTATCTCTTATACGAATTTCTACAAATTCGCCGGTCTCGGATTTCGGAAAGCGTGCGCCTGCGCTGTCCCCCGGCGCCGGCCACGCTGAGATTGCGGGTTTTCGATTTTTCAAATCCGATCCGCTTGCGCCTTCGGCACCTCCAGGGGGAATCTCTAACCCGGCATCGCTTCGATTGCTATTGCCGCGCGCCACGGCCACAGAAATAACGCCCCCGGTCGAGGTAAATTTGAACGCATTCAACAACAGGTTCGTCACAATCTCCTCATATTTCTGGCGGTCGATGTAGGCGACCAGGGGAGATTGGCCGATCTCCTCTGCATGAAATTGCAAATCGATGTTCTTCTGATGCGCCAGGGATTCGAATGACATGACCAGCCCCCGGGTCAATTCCACAATGTTTTCCGGGCAGGCTCGCAGTTTCATGCCCCCAGATTCTAATCTGGAGAGATCCAGCAGTTGATTGATCAATTGCAGGAGGCGGTCGCAACTACGCAAAATCATCTGGTATTGTGATTTAAGGTTGCCCTGGAAAGCGCCGGAGAGTAGTTGCTCCACCGGCCCGCGGATCAGCGTTAGCGGCGTGCGGAATTCGTGGGAAATATTGGCAAAGAAGCGCGATTTCATGCGGTCGATCTCTTCCAGCTTTTCGGCATGGATGTGTTCCAGGGCCAGTTGCTGCTTGAGGCGCTGCCGGTTCAATTCGAAGCGCCGGATGAAATACAGCGCAATCATAATAGCCAGGAAATACAGCGTATAGGCCCACCAGGTTTTCCACCAGGGAGGATAGCGGGTACCGTTAACGGATACACCTTCTTCATTCCGCTCGTCGCTAAATTTAGGGACCTGGGTATTGGTTAACGGAAAATCGCCTCGAACAATTTCGCGGGTTTTGATAGCGCTTCCGCCGCAGCCGGGCAGGCCGTCGCGGATAGCCATCCATATAAGCCCCTGCCAATCTTGAAGAATGGAAGAGATACGGATGGGAGATAAACCGTGTTGGGCAGAAGGATTCTCAGCGCGGATTTGCTGCAATGATTCAAACGGCGTCAGGGTAAGCAATAAGTCGAGAAGAATACCCTTAAAAAAGAAATATATGGCCGGGAATAAGCATTTTGGTCCAGAACGCATCTCAGCATCCTTTACGCTATATCTTCCAGAGCGCTATTCGCCAGATTACTTCGAGACGGGTCTATCTATACAGAAACGCTGCTGATGAGCCGAGGCTTTCCTGCCGGGGAGGGCATGGGTATAAATATTGGCGCTACTATTTTCTCGCGATAAACAAAATAGCACACCGCTACGACGGCTGATCCAGGCTCTAATATTTTTTTTGTTTTTTATCGCGTGAAACCGCGCCATCCGATTTATCTATACGGTAAGTTTTACCCAGCATCAAACCCATATTTTAAACCTGATTCCGGAAGAGCGAAATCAGATGATAGAGTCTCCATGCTCTCAGTCAAACGATCATAATTCAAGATAACTATTATCAACGCAGGGAAACATACTATGAAGAGGATATGAAGCCGGTGTTGATAAAATACACAGTATTGGATTTTTATAATTTTTTTGCCCCTACGCGCAGCGTCGCAAACTCAAATTTTAAGTAGCATCATCAGCGAATGCCGGGGTGCAGAACGTCAAAAACGGAGCGGGCTTATACCCGTTGGTAGTGGTTAGATTTTGACTGATGAAAGGGGGGGCGCCACCTTCTCTTTTGAACAAGAGAAAACAGAGGCAACAGAGTTTTTGGAATCCATGTTTTAGCCAGAATAATATCTCTGTTATCTCTGTTCGCTCCTGTTTAAAGAACACTGGCGTTATCAGTCAAAATATAACCACTACCCTTTTTTTAATCTTTGGGCGGTATTTTCTGTTGTTATGTGCGATCTCTTGAAAAATAAAATTGACCTTTATTTCTATGAACCACGAACCGCAGAACATTATGGATTCTTCGGAATCATTTTCCAATATCAACAGAATTTCTTCTTTATTACTGGTATTCAAAATATGCTCCCATTCCATAAGCGCCGGGGCAAGCCCGCCTCTCAGCTTCCTCCATTTGATAATGTTATTTATGGGAATATTCCAGAGGTCGGGATGACTTCTTAGCTTTTTTGCAATTTCCCGGTGAAGGGCCATGGATCTTTCATCAGAACGTCTTTGCATATTCGTGATATCTTTACTTTCTGAATCATTTTGGGAATAATTTAGGCTTCGCTCCACCAGGATTCAAGGAGTAAAAAACGGGGTTCTGAGCGGGGAAGCGGCTTCATCCCCTTCGCTCCCCCATCGCTAAAACAATCCCCGCTAAAATAAACCCCGCTCCGGCGTAAAACCATCCGTAGGGCGTTTCACCGAAAAAGAAATAGGCCATGAGCGAGGCCAGCACCGGCTCCCCCAACACCGCCAGGCTGACTTTATAAGCTTCGATGCGCCGCGCCGCCCAGTTGAGCAGCGAGTGCCCCACCCCGGTGGGAATCAGCGCCAGCAGGAGCATGAAAATATGCACCCGCAGCGGGTAATCCAGCAAGGGATACCCGGCCATCATGCTGAACAGCAGCAGGATCAGCGCCGCCGTCCCGTACACTAAGGCCAGGTAGAACACCAGGTCGATGCGGCTGCGCAAATAGCGGGCGATGAACAGGTATAGGGTTAAGAACAGGGCGCTGGCGACTGCCAGCAGGTCGCCGTAGAGCTGCCCTTCTAAAAACTGCCCGGAGAAAAAATACTCCCCCAGGGATTGCCCGGCGGCAATCGCCACGTCCTGCCCCCCGATAATAATAATGCCCACCAGGGTGAACAGCACCGCGGCCACGGAGCGCCAGCCGGCTTTTTCTTTCAACAAAAGCGGGGAGAGCAGCACCGCAAACACCGGGTGGGTGGATTCTAAGGTGAGGGAGTGGGCGATGGTGGTCAGTTTCAGGGAGGCGATCCAGGCGGCGAAGTGCAGCGCCAGCAGAAATCCGGCGGCGAGGATCAATCCCCGCTCCCGGGCGGATAACCCGGCCAAGGAGCGCCGGGCCCCGGGTTGACGAAAACTCCAGGCGACAAACAGCAGGGAAGACCAGAGCATCCGGTAAAACGCAATGATCAGCACGGGAGCGTCTTCGCACCAGCGAATGAAAATGGAAGCCCAGGAAACCGCCAGCACCGCGATGAACAGGCCCAGGTAGGTTTCGGGATTCCCCGGGGGGGCGCCGAAGGCGCAAGCGGGTCGGGTTGCAGATTCCGGATCTGGGATTTCGGATTGCAGATTGGATTTCTCCCTCTCGATACGCGTCTCACACTCTCCTAATGAATAATCCGGCCAAATCGGCAGCCGGCTGCTATCCTGTTCCAGCAGGCGGGCGCGCCACGCTTTTTCCGCCGCCAGAACGTGCCCCAGCAGTTGCAGCGCCTTTACCGGCGGAGCGGCGCATTTTTGCAGCGCCCGGAGCGCTCCTCTATTCGCCCAATGATCATAAACGAACAATTTCTGAAAATACGCAACACTATCCATCTATCCTCCTTTTTGCGGCCCGGAGCCGCCTGGCGGTTCGAGCGTAACCTGTTATCCTTTTGGATAATCTAAGGAATGTAAAATATAAGCGGTTAAGAGTAAGAAAGGACATTAAATTGGCAAGAAAATTAACCCGAGGAGGTTTGCAATGTTTTTGGATCCAACTTTTCTTCTGCTGATACCGGCGCTGGCCCTGGCGTTTTTTGCCCAGTTAAGAGTGCGCAGCGCTTTTAAAAAGTACAGCCAGATTCCCAACCGGCGGGGAATGACCGGCTACCAGGCCGCCAGGCGCATTTTAGAAATGAACAATCTCCATGACGTGAACGTCGAGGAAGTGCAGGGAACCCTCAGCGACCATTATGACCCGCGCGATAGAACCGTGCGCCTGTCCACTGACAATTACCGCGGCGCTTCCTTAGCGGCGCTGAGCGTGGCGGCGCACGAGGTGGGACACGCGATTCAACACGCCACCGGTTACTCGCCGCTGAAAATCCGCCATTCCATTCTGCCGGTTACCAATTTAGGCTCCTGGGCGGCGTTTCCGCTGTTTATGATCGGGTTTCTGTTCCGCAGCCCGCTGATGATGGACCTGGGCATCCTCTTTTTCGCCGGGGTGGTGCTTTTTCACCTGGTTACCCTGCCGGTGGAGTTCAACGCCAGCAGCCGGGCGATCAAGCAACTTGCCGGGGGAGGTTATATCACTACTGAGGAAGCCGGGGGAGCGAAATCGGTGCTGAACGCGGCCGCCCTCACCTACGTGGCCGCCGCCGCGGTCTCCGCCATGCACCTGGTACGCCTGCTGATTCTGCGGGGGATGTCGAGAGAGTGATAGCGCTTGCCGATTCCTCGAAGATGAACCGGTGAATCGACTCCCAGAATACAGTCCTGGGCAATCGTGGTAGCAATGTATGCTTTATTACCTTGAATATGAACATGATGTTCATCGGCCAACACATTCGCGGGTAATTTAGAAGGATGGCGAATGGTGCTGCCAACCACACTGAATTGGGCAAATGTCAGGAAGGCACGATACCAATACATGGCATTACGGCCAAATACAAGGCCAATGCCCGGAAGGGAACTCCAAATCGAAGTAAGAATAAAGCCTTATATACCTTATCGGTCTTCGCACGCATGTACCGGAGAACCGCTGAGGGTCGAATCTGGTAGCTGATAGCAGCTACTTTTATTTTGCGCATTTGGATTCCTAATTTTTGGGAAACCGGTGTTTTACCGTTCAGTTGAAACCCATTGCCCATCTCAGATGGAAACAGTTCCGGAGAGGTAGAAAAAGCAGTTTGAATAAGCTGCCAATTCAATTCCCCAGCACCCGCTCTGCCATCCGGCGCAGCAGCTCCCGGCTGATTCGTATCTCCGCGGGCGCCCGGCGGACCTCCACCCCGGAGCCGTTGGGCTGTATGTTGAAAGCAAACACGTAATTTTTGCTCGTGCTATCCTCGAACCCGAACTGCCCGAAGCGCAGATCATTGAAAATTAGCCCCCGTTCATCGCGCATCACCGCGAAGTAGCCCTTGGAAACCCGCATCAGCTCGGAAATCTCCCAATCATTGCGCAGGGGTTCGATGAGGCCGGTGTTGCGGTCGATGGCCCGGAAAGTTACTGTTTTGTCGGAGTCTAACAGGGAGTAATAGCCGCTCAGCGCCCGGTCGCCGCTGATCACTACCGCCCGCCAGAGAATGTTGTTCAACGGCATCGGCGCAGTCATAAACGAATCATAGCGAATCTGCTGCCGTGCTAAAGACGCTTCAATGACCGAATCCACGTGCAGTTTGTTCACCACGGTCAACCCTAAGTAAGCGGTGCTGAGAGCAATTCCCAGGTAGTTGATGAGACGCCGCCGGGGAGAGGTGCGGCTGAAAAACAGCACCGCGATCACGCAAGCCAAAAAGGGAAGGGTGTACAGGGGATCGATCACGAAAATGGTGTTGAAGGCCACCGGGTAGTTGCTGAAAGGATAAAAAAGCTGGGTTCCGTAGGTGGTAAAACTGTCCAGGAGCATGTGAGTAAACAGCCCCCAGAAACTCAAGCGCGCCCACTGTTTCCATCCCACTCCCTCGTCGCGGTGGATTTTGCTGATGATCCAGCCTAACAGGGGAGCGAACAATATCGCAAACAGGATCGAGTGCGACAGCCCGCGATGAAAAACCAGACGCTGCACCGGCTCCATGAAGGCGGCGACGGCCACATCGAGGTCCGGAATGGTGCCCGCGACCGCTCCCCAGAGCAGCGCCTTGTTGCCCACTTTTTTTCCCAGCACTGCTTCGCCGACCGCGGCGCCGAGGGTAATTTGCGTCAAGGAGTCCATTTTATCAATTTCCAGTTTGATTTTCACGGTTCACTTATCTTGACAATGTCACATTTAACCGCAGAGGCCGCAAAGAACGCTGAGAAATATAGTTTTTTTTATAAATATCTCTCTGCGAACTCCGCGTTCTCTGCGGTAAAACCTGAAATGTGACATTGTCGAATTATGCTCTCCGTTGCAAACGGAGAGCATATAAACGTGCCGCGGCAGGCGGAGTTCCCTTTACCACCCAAAGCCGGAAGATTCGCCTGAAATTCGATTTACGAGGGCGCGTATTATGCAAAAGGGTTGATAAATCAACCCTTTTGCAGTCTTCCTTGCGTGAGCGTACCGAGGACATATTGCTTCTTGCTGAATTCTTTTTGTTACTCAGCATTGCAAAAAACACCTTGTCTCGGAAAATGAAAAAATATGGCCTTAAAGATAATGATTTAATGAGTTAGATTTTGAATGTTTTGGCATATGACTATTATTTAGCGGTTAACCGGGCCCCGCCTGCACAACCTTGCGCCTCACGGCTTCTTCAACAAATCCTTCAACAAATTTCCCCCCGCGTCTTTGA
>CAZFVV010000209.1:0-7650 GCA_964522165.1 uncultured Calditrichaceae bacterium | reverse complement strand
ACTGGTAGATGCGTATCAATCAACCGGCGAATACTCTGCGGTGTGGGACGGGAAGGATAACAACGGCAACCTGTTGGCTTCGGGAATCTATTTTTACCGGATTCAAATGGGAGAGTTTAGCGCGGTGAGGAAGATGACCTACTTAAAGTAAAGGAACGGTTCAAAAAAACCGGGTTCCTTAAACACTAAATCATTCAATGTTCAATCCATTATATTAAGGAGTGCATCATGAAAAATATAGTCGTGATGTTCATAGTGGGGATGGCGTTTCTTATCAGCAGTTGCCAGGAGCAAACCCAAAACCCGCTGAAGTATCCAGACAACCGTGAGCAAAGCGGATCTGCTGCGGTTTTACCCCCGCAAGCTGTGGAAAAGCATAATTCGTTAGCGGTGGTTGCGGATGATGACGCTGATGCCAATATTCCGAAGTGTATATTGCTTCCCGCTCTTCCGGATTGGCCGACGGATTATTTTGACCTGGAACAGTCCACAATCGAGGGTGATATATTGGCAGTAACCCTTTCTTATACCGGGGGATGTGTACCCCATGAATTTAGGCTGGTGGTGTCCACCACATTTGAAGATACTGATCAGCCTCGAATTTCGGGCGAAGTATTTCACACTCCCGTTAATGACCCTTGCGATCAGTGGGTGACGCAGGTGCGCAAATTCGATCTATCCCCATTAAAAGAGTTCTTGCTCAGGAACTATCCTGATACACCACCCTGCTTCGATGCCATGCTTCTTCTTCAAAGCGCGCCCAAACAGCCGCCGGTGGTTTATCATATATGCCGGGATGATCACAAGTCCCAGTAAGCGCTTGCCGGTTTTTTGAGTGATGAGTTATGGTTTATCAAGATTATCACAATTGCATTGAAAAAAAGCAAAGCCCCTGAACAGGGGCTTTGCTTTTTGACCAATTACAAAATATTTTTACCAGTTATACATCTCCTGTAAAAATCTGTCCCTCCAAACTTTTTCTTGACAAGAATTTATCCGAGTGATATACTCTAATCGCTCATACGTGTATTGATTATCAGAAAATTTTTAGAGAAAAACGGCTTTAGAAAACCCTCAGTATTAGAGTATCGCAGGCAGCGTTTCGCCCGAAAATTCCAGGGAATATGCTTGATATGTGCAGGGCACTGAATACCAGTTTTCTGTGGGGAATGATCTTTTTCTTTCTTCTTCCCGCCGTTTTGTTTTCCCAGAGCGAGAGCGCGTTGGGAGGTTTACAACCCGACATCAAATTTGAACATCTGGCAGGCGAGGAGGAAATCCACTATAGCGGTATAATCTGTATTCTGCAAGACCGCCTGGGTTTTATGTGGTTTGGCACGCGCACGGGGCTGCATAAATATGACGGTTACCGCTTTACCGTTTACTCATACGATGTGCGGGATACCACCTCAATATCCAGCGACGACATCCTGTGTATCTATGAAGACCGCTCCGGCACATTGTGGATTGGCACCCTGATCCACGGATTCAACCGGTTCGAACGCGCCGCCGGGCAGTTTACCCGCTTCCCCTGCGATCCGGAAAATCCCAACAGCGTCGTGAACCAAGTCCATTCAATCTATGAAGACCCTTCCGGCATGTTTTGGATTGGCACCAGCGCAGGGCTCCTGCGGTTTGATCGAAAGCAGAACCGCTTTACCCGCTTTGTGCATGATCCGGGGAATGCCGGTAGCCTGAGCGATAATACTGCTCAGGTAATCTACGAAGACCACTCCGGGAGCCTCTGGATTGGGACCGATAACGGGTTAAACCTTATTGACCGCGCACAGGAACGCTTTATCCATTTCTTTCATGATCCCCATTCTTCCCACAGTTTGAGCGATAATGGCGTCACTTCGATTAATGAAGACCGCGCCGGAACGCTCTGGATCGGAACTTATGGCGGTCTTAACCGCTTTGACCGGGAGCATAAGAGTTTTACCCGGTTTATCCACGATCCCGGAAATCCTCACAGCCTGGGCGATAATGTTGTCTGGGCGATTTATGAAGACCGCGCCGGCGTGCTCTGGATTGGCACCGAAGGCGGGGGCCTGAATATCCTGGATCGCAGCAGCGGGCAGTTTACCCGCATAATGCACGATCCTGATAATCCCCACAGCCTGAGTTCCAATTATATTACCTCGATTGTTGAAGACCGCGCCGGGGCGCTCTGGGTTGGAGCCGGCGACTTGTGGAGGCGCGCAAAGGGCGGCGGATTCGGCATTAACCGTTTTGATCGCGGGCAGGACCAGTTTCATCATTTAGCGCCGGATCCGGCAACCCGCGGAAACGAGAGCGACTTTCCCGTCCATACCACCCTGGGAGACCGCAGCGGCATGCTCTGGATCGGCAGCGTGTACGATGGGCTTTACCAATTCGACCGTCGAAGCGGGCAGTTTCGGCAATTTGTTCACGACCCCTCGAATCCCCGCAGCTTGAGCCAGAATTTTATTATGGCTCTCTATGAAGACCGCGCCGGAACGTTGTGGGTCGGCACCGCTGACTTTGGCATTAACCGCCTGGAAAGCGATGGAAGAACATTTACCCGCTTTGCCCACAATCCCGATGACCCTTACAGTTTAAGCCACAACCGCCTCAGTGCATTCTATGAAGACCGCAGCGGCAATATCTGGATTGCCACTTTTGGCGGGGGACTTAACCGCTTTGACCGCCAGCGCCAGAACTTCGACCATTTTCTCCACGATCCCGACGATCCCCACAGCCTGAGCCATGATGCCCTTAGCTTTGTTTTTGAAGACCGCAGCGGCATTTTCTGGGTTGGAACATGGGGCCGCGGCGTTGAACACTTTGATCGCCAGCGCGGGCAGTTCCGCCATTACATAAATGATCCGAAGGATCCCCATAGTTTGAGCAACAACATCACCTGGGATATTCATGAAGATCAAACCGGCGCGATCTGGATCGCTACGAGCGGGGGCCTCAACCGCTTTGAGCGCGACAGCGGGCAGTTTCGCTATTATACGGAAAGCGACGGCCTTCCTGATAATGTGATTCATGGAATTCTGGAGGATAATCAGGGGAATTTATGGCTGGCCAGCATAAATGGGTTGTCAAAATTCGATCCGCGAACGGAAACATTTAAAAACTTTTATGTTGAAAACGGGCTGCAGAACGCCGCGTTTAGTTTTGGCGCGCCCGGCAAAAACAGCAGCGGGGAGATGTTTTTTAGCGGCCGCAACGGCATTGATTTTTTCCATCCCGACAGTATCAAAAATAATCCCTACATTCCGCCGGTTTTTATTACAAGATTTACCCATTACACCCGTAACGAGCCGGTTGTTGATGAACAAATTTCCGAGAAGCAGCAAATCGAACTCGCTTACGGCGACCAAACGCTTACCTTTGAATTTGTGGCCCTGAATTTCCGAAACGCTCAAAAAAACCAATATGCCTACAAGTTAGAAGGCGCTCAAGAGGAATGGGTTTATTTAGGCAATCAACGCTCCATCACTTTTACCAACCTGGCGCCGGGCAATTACAATCTTCGGGTAAAAGGCTCCAACAACGACGGGATCTGGAATGAAGAAGGCGCTTCGCTGAAAATCATCATTCATCCGCCCTGGTGGAGAACCTGGTGGGCCTACGCCCTGTACGCCCTTTTTGCTTTGTCGCTGCTTTATGGCGCCCGCCGCTACGAACTGAATCGCCAGAATTTGAAGCACGACCTGCAATTGGAGCACCTGGAAGCAGAGAAGCTTCAGGAAGTGGATCGGCTGAAATCGCGCTTCTTTGCCAGCATCTCCCATGAGTTCCGCACTCCGCTCACGCTAATCAGCGGACCGGTAAAGCAACTGTTGACCGGGGAGTTCAAAGGCGATATTCGCGAGCAGTACCACCTTATTTTGCGCAACTGCAATCGTTTGCTGCGGCTGGTCAACCAGCTTTTAGACCTCTCCAAATTAGAATCTGGCAAAATGGTTTTGCAGGCCAGCCCGCAGGATATTGTGACTCTCACCCGCCAGCTCACCATGACCTTTGAATCCCTGGCCAGCGTGCGTGGTATAAACCTGCAATTCATCGGCCCGGAGGAACCGCTGACAGTTTATTTAGAGCGCGAGCATTACGAAAAGATCATCATCAACCTGCTGTTCAATGCCTTGAAGTTCACGCCGGAGGGAGGAAGCGTGATGGTGTACATCCCCCCTGTCCCCCCTTCAAAGGGGGGAGCAGGGCCAGTTTCCCCCTTTGAAGGGGGATTAAGGGGGATGTTAGAAATCCGCGTCAAAGACACCGGCATTGGCATTCCCGCCGCCGACTTGCCGCACATCTTCGACCGGTTTTACCAGGCCGGCGAAGGTTATGCCAAAGACGCGCAGGGCAGCGGCATTGGGCTGGCACTCGCCAAAGAACTGGTAGAACTGCATCACGGGGAAATCAGCGTGGAAAGCGAAGTGGGAAAAGGAACCACATTCACGGTTCGCCTGCCGTTGGGGAAAGATCATTTGCGGGCGGAAGAAATTGTTGGTGGTGAAATCACCGCAGGGGCGGTAGGGGCGAAGCATCCCTCGCGAAAAGTGGAAATATATATCGAAGAATTTGCCAGGGATGCTTCGCCCCAACACCCCCACACAACCCCCAACAAGCAAACCCCGGAAACCAACGAAATCATCCTGATCGTCGAGGACAACCCCGACATGCGCGCCTACATCCGCGGATACCTCTCGCAGCATTACCTCCTTGTGGAAGCGGAAGACGGCGTCCAGGGAATCAAACAGGCGTTCAAACACGCGCCGGATTTGATCATCAGTGACGTGATGATGCCCAACATGGACGGGTTCCAATTCTGTGAAAAAATCAAGACCGACGAGCGCACCAGCCACATCCCGGTAATTCTGCTGACCGCCCGCGCTTCCGGGGAGAGCAAGATCGAGGGCCTGGAGACCGGGGCGGATGATTACCTGACCAAACCCTTTGATGCAACAGAATTGCGGATACGAGTTAAAAATCTGATCGAGCAGCGCCGCCGGCTGCGGGAGCGTTTTCGCCGGGAATTAGTGATCCAGCCCTCGGAAGTCACCGTTACCTCCATGGATGAGGCGTTTCTCCAAAAAGTGATGGCAGCAGTAGAAGCCCACATCGACGACCCTGCCTTCGAGACCGATGACCTGGCGCGGGAAGCCGGGGTCAGCCGCCGCCACCTCAACCGAAAGCTCCGCGCCCTCACCGGGCAATCGGTGCGGGAGTTTATCCGCACCCTGCGGCTCAAGCGCGCCGCGCAACTGTTGCAGCGGCAGTCCGGTACCGTCACCGAAATTGCTTACGAGGTGGGATTTCAGAGCATTGCCCACTTTGCCAAAATTTTCCGGGAGGAGTTTGGGGTGGCGCCGTCGGAGTATAAGGGGAATGGTTAAATGGTTGGATGGCTGGATGGTTGGATGGTTCGGGGGCGTTGGACCGATTAACCATTTAGCCATTTAACCATTCAACCATTTAACAATGAAACTATGGAACAAAATCATGGGACGTAAATACCTCACCCTAAACGATATCTCCGCTTACAAAATAGCTTTCCATCTATCAAATTATGTTTGGGATATTGTGATCAAATGGGATCAGTTTGCGCAGAATACCATTGGAAGGCAATTTGTAGATGCAGTGGATTCGATTTCAGCCAATATTGCAGAGGGTTTGGCAGGTACCACAAAAAAGACAAAGTAAAATTTTACAGATACAGTTTCGGGTTTGTAAAAGAGTCCTTTGACTGGAATGAAAAATCCAAAGTTCGCAATCTATTAAAACCGGAAGAATACGAACATATTTACCAACAATTGCCCTTCCTCCCCAAAGAAATCAACGGCCTTATCAAACTTACCAATCAAAAACTATCCATCTAACCATCCAGCCAACCTTCTTTATTTTACATTTCACTTACTTTTCAATTCCGAAGATGCAGGACGATTTATTCTGATAAGCTGACCGGAAAGGCTTACTTTAGTTCCTATGCCTCATGTATTCTTTTTGCCAACGCCTCAAAATCAATATCAAACGTACATGCTATAATGCCTTCATGTTTAAACTGCGCTTTATGCAGTCGAATAAAATGTTTACGATTGAAAGTCAAAACCGCTCTTTTATCAGCAGTTGCAAATTCTAAAACCTTTTCATCCGGAAACGATTGATCTGATTTACCTGTTTCTTCGATGGTAAGTACGTCATGCTCTAATTTCCGGAGTGCTTCGACAACGGGAAAGGGAAAATTTTCATTCGCATATAGCCGCGCCATTAGCTATGCTTCCTCATTCTCACGAATTTGCTGGTCAATTTCCGCCCGGTGGGCGCGGGCATACGCCCAGGCGTTTACTAAATCTTCCGCCCTCAATGCAGGATAACTTCGCAATAAATCAGCTTCCATGGCTCCCAAACGTCTGGCTTGCTCTAATAACCACACGGGAATCCTGGTACGGACAATACATGGTTCTCCACCGGATACCCCCGGTGTGCTTTCGATACCGGGAAAGGCATCACCCAATTCACGAACAACCCATTGTAATAATTCTGCTTTTTCTGCTCTCGTTAATCCGGAGAGCAATTCTTTAACTTCTTGTGCATTTTTCATACTCTTGAATGCTCTTATATTTTCAGTATTTTAAAGTTAACCTATCCGGCTACCAATATAGCAGAGAATTTAAAAGATGTAAACAATACTCTAATTCTTCTTTCATCTCAACATTTCAACCATCCAACCATTCAACCATCCAACCATGCCGCATTCCCGGCACAAGTTCCAACCATTTAACCATCTAACCATCCAACCATCCAGCCATTCGATGTCTATTAGCTTCCTCAAGAGTTTTGAATTTAAAGATACCCCGTTGGCAGGGTTTTTGAGGCTTTAAAGCGTAAAGAAGTTCTTGAAGATTAGACAGACTTCTGAGAGGATATGGCGGCTGGAGTTCCTTTAAGTGCTCTCGAGCGTCTTGAAATGATCTGTACTTGTAAACCGGCACTATTTCCTGCCTTTTAGTTTTTCTTTTAACATTGCTAAGTCTAACTTGTCAATCTCCCGTAAAGTGCCTTTTTTTAGCTTTATCAAGGTTTCAATTGTCGCAATCCTCACCTGAATTCCCTCCGCTTCGATGATCTCGAAATCAATATCCTCGTAAGAAAAAGCTTCCCCAATTCGATCCATCACGTCAATATAAAAATTATCCGGCGTTCCATAGCGAACAACGGCATATTCTACCAGGTCATCATAAGTGATTTCGTCAATAGATTCATCATCAAATACAGTACGAAGGGCATTTTTTAGCCGGGAAATATTCTCAGGATTCCTCCTGACAAAGATATCAATATCTTCCGTGAATCTTGGTACGCCATGGTAAGCCACAGCCAGACCGCCAATCAAAATATAATCGACTTCGCATTCGCTTAACGCCTTCAGCACCGCTTGAAATTTTTCCATTCGATCATTCATGCCCATCAAAATAGTCTGCGTTTCATTTAATATCAATGGATTCAAAAAATTTATCCCCACACCCATCCAACCATGCCGCATTCCCGGCACAAGTTCCAACCATATAATCCCCCCAAATGTCCCGCCGCCGCGCATCTTTGTCCCGCCAGCGTTAGTCAAAAATGTTTCATTTTTTTATCTTGTCGCAGCATTTTTTAAAGCCGTCGGCGTTAATA
>CAZFVV010000208.1:5817-7663 GCA_964522165.1 uncultured Calditrichaceae bacterium | reverse complement strand
GGAAAAGGGAAATTGCAGCGCGGCCGGCGCGCTATCCCGATTGCAGGCGCGCGATCAGCAGCAGGAAGGCCAGCACGATCCCGGCGAAGAGCAGCCAGAAGCTCCATTGCAGCCGGCGCTGCTTTTCCGCTAACAGGCGCGCGGATTGCTCGCGGACGTGCTCCGGGGAGTGCAGGAAAATCTCCATTTTGCGGGTCATCAGCACCTCTAAGCAGAGGTAGAAGGCGATGAGCCAGAGCAGCAGGGGCAGGATGAAGACCCCCTTCCAATGCAGGGGGATATCCGGGGGAATGAAATCCGCGAACCCCAAAACGCCTAAGTAGATCGCTTCTAACACCCCCAGGGCGGCGATGAAAGCGGAAGCGGCGTTGCGCAGGGCCGGGAGGGAATCCTCCACCATTTTGCGCCCCTGCTCCAGCCAGAAATCGTCCTCCGGCTGCGAGGGCGGGCTTTGGAAAATTTCTTCGTTGTTTTCAGACATATCTTTTTCCGGTTTTATGGCACGAATCAGGTCAAGCAAAAACTGGGTTATAGCACGCGGATGACACGGATGACGCGGATTTGCACGGATTTTTTATTTTTGGTTATTGGTGAATATCTTTCTCTTGAACTCCGCCTTGATGCCGAAATTCATGAGCAGACCGACTTCGATGTTGGTTGCCTTGAGATAATTTATCAGTTGTTTTTCATGATCTTCGCAAAGAGCTTCTGCAGATTTTAATTCCACGATCACCAAATCATCCACGAGTAAATCCGCATAATAGTCCCCCACCTCTTCATTCTCATAATACACTTTGATACTCTTCTGGTTAAGAACCTTTAAGCCCATTTTACGCAATTCGACGGCCATGGCATTTTCATATACCTTTTCCAGGAATCCAAAACCAAGACTATTATTGACCTTGTAAAATGCCTTGATAATTTTATCCGTTATCTCTCCATGCAACATTGAAAGCCCTCCTCGTGTAGATTCTTCATGCCGAAATTTGAGAATTTGTCGCTGGTTATTTATAGCACACCGATGACACGGATAACGCTGATTTTCACTGATTTATCCGTGCTGATCCGGGTCATCAGTGTCATTCCCATGGTCTTAAATTGCAAAAAACTTCAACCTGTAAAATTTCCGGTGATAAAAGTTTAACTACAGAGACTCAGAGCCACAGAGATACTTTGTTTTTCTGACCTCTGTGGCTCTGTGGTTAATCAAAACGATCACAGAATATTTTACAGTAAGAAAATCTTTGGTCAGAGTTAAAAAATAAATCTGTGAATATCCGTGTCATCCGCGTTATCCGTGTGCCATTCCCCAATTCATGTGATCATACCCGGGTTTCCTTCGCAGAAGCTGCTTTAAGCCGGGAGGATATAAATTCGCGATAACGAATTTTACCCGGCGTCTTGCGGGCGAAAAAGACCTCAAAGGTTTTGGAAACCTTTGAGGTCTTACAGAATTTTCTCCAGCATTGCCCGGGTGATGATGACTTTGCCGGCGGTGCACTCCCGGCAGGGCAGCACCAGCCGCTCCGGAAGCTCCCCGGGGGCGGGTTGGGGGCCGCGGTACACCACCTGTTTTTGCAGCGCCTCCTCCAGGTTCACCTCATTGAGGTGCTGCCCGGGGCCGTTGCATTTGATTTTGATGATTTTTGCCATCAGAATTTCCCTGTCTGTCCTTTTGGAATTCGGGTTTATCCACATCTTTGATTATAGCACACGGATAACACGGATGACACAGATTTTCACGGATTGTTATTGCATTTTATCCGTGCATATCCGTGTCATCCGCGTCATCCGTGTGCCATTTTTAACTCTCTTCCGGGTATGCTATTCTGTTAACTCCTCCGGC
>CAZFVV010000208.1:0-5717 GCA_964522165.1 uncultured Calditrichaceae bacterium | reverse complement strand
GATCTCCAGGGATTGGCGGTACTGCTCCAGCGCCGCCCCATAATCCCCGCGGTTTTGCAGCAGCACCGCGCGGTTGTGGACGATTTTCGCCAGGGTGGGCTTATCGGCTTTGTCGAGCAACCGGTTGTACTGGCTCTCCAAATAGCGCCCCAATCCCCAGCGGTCTAACAATACCGTATCACTCATCAACAAATTCGCCGCCGCTTCCCAATCCCCCGCCTCCATGCGCAGCTCCAGGGCCTCCATTTCCGACCATACCGCGGCGGGGGATTTGTCGTATTCGCCCAACAGTTTGGTTTGGTTGGTGTAGAAGGCCGCGGCGTCGCGCAGGAGCAGCCGCCACGCTTCTTTGTTGTGGCGCTCGCGGCAGAAATCCCGCACCAAACTGTGCACCGCCACCTGCGCCAGGCTGCCCGCTTCCAAAATGGGGGTGAGCAGGCCCCAGTCCGCTAACTCTTTAATCGGTTGGGTAAGGTTTTCCGCTTTGCGCTGCTCGGGGAGGCTTTCTTCCAACAATTCTAACAATTTAACATCATCCAAGTTTTTAAATTGTTCCGGCAGTTTCTCCCGGTCTATCCGTTTCAAAAGTTCGGCGGCAGCGTTTACATTCACTTTCTCCCCCATCACCCACTCCGCGGCCCCCGGGGCTACCGGAACCCGGAAAGCGCTCAAACGCTCCAGCAGCTCCCGGGCGCGCTCGCTTAACTGGCCGTAGTTCAGCTCCAGCACTAAAAACTCCCGCAGCTCCCCGCGCAGCTCCGCGGCGTTCTCCAGCGCCTTCGCCAGGGGCTGGTGGGCGCAGTGGCGGTCCAGGGCCACCAGGGCGTAGGGATGCCCGCCAAAGGTTTTAAAGGCGCTTAGCTTTTCCGGGAAATCCGCCCCGCCCAGGTGGGGGAGCTTCTGCATCAGCCCCGGCGCCTCCGGGCGGCTGAGGTCGTGCAGGGGCAGTTCCCGGATGTTGCCCACCCGCTTGCTCTCTAAATCGAAACGGTAGCGGGTGGTAAACAAAAACCGCGTGCCGCTCGCCGTGGCCTTTACCAGGGTGGTTAAAAAGGTTTGCAGGTTGGGGTCGGCGATGGAATGAACAGGAGCAGGAGCAGGAGCAGGAGCAGGGGCAGGAGCAGGGGTTAGTTGGGATTCGAAGTTATCGAAAATCAACAAGAGCGGCCATTGGGTGAGGATTTGCGCCAGGTAAGCCGCTAACTGCTCGGGGGGGATGCTTTGATGCAGCAAATTTTGCAGCGCGTTCACCCCCAGCCGCTCGAAATAGCGGTGCAGCTCTAACAGGATGCGCTCCGGGGCCAGCGCCCCGACCGAGCAGTTGAAGGCGTACACTCCCTTGAAGCGCCCGCGCAGCCGCTCCGCGCTGTAGCTGGCCAGGGCGGTCTTGCCGATCCCCCCGATCCCGTGCACGATTACCGCGCGGTCGCCGCGGAACACCAGCGCGTCGCGAATCTCGCGGTACTCCTTCCGCCGCCCGTAAAACCCCTGCGAAAGCTGCGCCAGGGGCAGGTGGAAGCTGAAGTCGATTTTGGGGGCGGAGGCGGCCTCCTGCGCCGGGGGCGCTTCCCCGCGCCGCAGGCAGTCCCCGTCCGCGGCGATCAGCACCGCGGCCAGGGCGTCGGCCTGCACCTGGGGCTTGTCGCTGTAGAGCATCTGCCGGCGCGTTGCGCTGAGCGCCAGCTCCAGGGGCAGGCCCGCGGCCACGCGGAGGTAGAACTGCTCCGCAAAGAGCAGCCCGCCGTCGTCGGTAATGGAGAACTGCATGGCGATCACCGCGGGCGCTCCCTGGCGGGCCAGCCCCCGGGCCAGGTCGCGGAAGCCCCCGCTGTGCAGGGTGCGGGCGGTCTGGCAGCCGGAGAGCACCGCTAATTTCAGGGAATCCCCGCTTTTGCGGATCGCGGAGAGCGCTTCGGCCACGGCAACGGGGCGGCGGTTGCCGTTAGCGTCTTCCAGCAGCAGCCCCCCGCCGTGCTCCGGGGCAATGCCGTGCCCGCTGTAGTGCAGAATGTGGTAATGGTTTTCCAGGGCGTTTTCGATGACGTTCAGTTTGGCCTCGTCTTCGAACTCCAGGGCGATGAACCCCTGCCCCGCGGGGCTGTTGACCGCCTGGAGCAGGATTTCCTGCTCCCGCTCGATCTGCAGCCGCTCGGTTTCCTGCAAATCCAAAGGGCTGGAGACCAGGGCGAGCATTTTCAAAGGCGGGGGAAGGGGGGGCGCGGGCGGGCGCGGGGGAATATCCAACGGCAGGCGGGAGAGGCCGCTGCGCGCTCCCGCGGCGATAAATTCCTGCCCGTCGTGCAGGGTTTCCCAGGGCAGGGCTTCCAGCGCCTGCGCTTCCGGGGCGAGGCGCAGGCAGAGGGTGAGGAAATCATCCCCGCCGGCGGCCTCTTCCCAGGCGGTTTGGATCGCGGGAGTGAACAGTTTCTGGTAGAGCTTCCGCCCGTAAGCGGTGAGGCGTTCCAGGCGCTCCCGGGGGTCGCCGGCCTGGGCGTCCATGCGGGAAACCTCGAAGCCGGCCATAAAATCGACCGGGAACGCGAAATCATCCTGCGCCAGCAGTTGAGAATCGCCGCGGGGGTGTACCTTCACGGTGTAGCGGTGCGCCTCACCCTGCGGCTCGATGTGGAAATCTAAAATGCGGGGCATGATCCCTCCTTTATTCGGAATTGCCGGAAGGAATATTCGGCAGAATTTGGGAGAAAATCAAGAAGGAAAAGACCTCAAAGGTTTTTAAAACCTTTGAGGTCTTTACTTTTTCCCCCGCGCCCAATTATTTTTCTCCCCTTTTGATGATCCGCGAATCTTTTCGTATTTTACCCCGCTAAAAAGGCGGGGAGGGCATAGATGTGAAGCTAAGGGTAGCGCAGGTTGAAATTCCCCAGCTTATCAAGGAGGGGAATTTATTCGGAAGTTCCCCTGGCTTGACACCTATGGCGGAGGAGGGGAGCAATGGAGTATGGAGTATATGGAGTATATAGAGTGATGGGAATGCTCCATTACTCCAATTAAAAAAAGAACGAGCGAATCATACCAAGGAGAAACCCGATGGCGTTGAGAAAGATCATTCCCTTAATGGTATTGCTAAGTTTGATAATGGGCTGCGCGGCCCGGCAAACTACCCGGGCGGCTGCGGAAGAAGGAGCGGCGCCGGGCCACGCCCAACCGGGCGTCGCCCAGGCGGGCAGCACCCAACCGGGCGTGACCCCGCTGCCCAAGGGCGCTTCAGTGTACCGGCTGGATAACGGGATGGAGGCGTTGCTGATCGAGAACCCCGCCCTGCCCATGGTGGGCGTGAACGTGCTGGTGAAAACCGGCTCGGCTTACGAAACCTTTGCCAGCAGCGGGATGAGCCACATGTTGGAACACCTGCTCTTCAACGGCACCGCCACCCGCGACCAGAAGAAGCTGTACGATGACGCCGACCGCATCGGCGCGTACAACAACGCCAACACCTCCGAATATTACACCAATTTTATGATCGTGACCCCCGCGGAACACGTCCGCCGGGGCATGGAAATCCAGGCGGACATGCTCTTCAACTCCCTGCTGCCGGGGGATAAGTTCGAGAAGGAGAAGGGCATCGTGTTAGAGGAGATCGCGCGCAGCTTAGCCAACCCCGGGGAGCAGGCGGAGCGCAACGTGCTCGCGGCGCTCTATCCCGGCCACGCCCTCTCCCTGCCCACTTTAGGCACCTACAACACCATTCAGAATATGTCGCGCGACGCGGTGTACGCCTTTTACAAGAACCATTACGTTCCCAATAATATGATCCTCACCGCGGTAGGAAATTTCCGCTCCGACAGCATGCTGGCGGCGATCAAAGAGATTTACGGGAAGGCCGCCCCGGGGATGGTGCGCCGGGAAAGCGATCCGCAGTGGGCTACCGGGTTTCAGCGCCCCGCGCAGATGCCGCCCCTCGACAACCGGGTGCAGCAGCGTTTTTACGGCGGGGCGGATACCCAATTGCAGATGTTTTTCCCCATTCCGCAATTCCCGCAACCCGAGGCGCTGGAACTGATCGACCTGGCCCTTTCCCGCCAGACCGATTCATTGCAAACCCTGCTTCAGCAGGAATTCCCCGAAGAGGTGAAATCGCTGAGCGCGGGAACCCGCCCCTCGCCGTTGGGGAATTACGTGCAGTTTAGCGCTGCGCTGGGGGCGGGCGCGGAGGCGCAAAAAATCAGCGCGGCGCTGGCCCGCCGCGCCGCGGGAGTGAGCTTCGCCCTGCCGGGGGAGACCGTGCAGGCGCAGGCGATCAAAGCGCGCACCGATTTTCTAAAAAACATCGAAAAGCCGCACATGTTCGGAATCTATAACGCGCAGTTGCTGGCGGTCGGGGGCGTCGATGCGGCGCTGGCCGCGGCCGGAGGGAAGGGCTACTACCCCGCGGCGGAGCAAATCCGGGGCTTGAAATTGATCGGAGCGCCGGTGATCCTGGTGCAGCATCCCCGGCCCCAAGCTGCCGCGGCGCCGGCCGGCGGGGAGAAAAGCCGCGGGGTATTCAGCGATGATCCCTCCGGGCTAACGGTGATCGCGGTGCAAAATGAAGTCAGCGACCTGTTAGCGGTGCACTACCTGGTGGGGCGCAAGGCCATGTTAGAATCTAAATACGGCAAAGACGCCGCCAAAATTCTCCACGACTGCCTGGGGCAGCGGCTGGAATCGGAGCAGAATCAAAAGAGCAGCAGCCGTTTCGGGTTTACCTACACCGTGAACGACAATCCCATGATCCCCATGGATGATATCTATTTGCACCCGGATTTCGGCTACATCCGGGTGGAGGGGCTGGCGGAGGATTTGCCCGGGGCGATCGGGTATTTGAATCAACAATTTTCCGGCTTCATCCCCACGGAAGAAGAGTTCCGCAAGGC
The DNA here is from genome assembly GCA_964522165.1 of uncultured Calditrichaceae bacterium. Classification (GTDB taxonomy): domain Bacteria; phylum Calditrichota; class Calditrichia; order RBG-13-44-9; family J075; genus JABWBP01. The sequence continues at coordinate 843 of CAZFVV010000208.1, read as the reverse complement.
GCAGGAGAAATTCAAGCACGGGGGAATGGCCATGGGCGGCCAGGCGGCCCGTAAAATGTTCGACGAGACCGTGGATGCCATCCTCTACCAGGAAAACCGCTACCCGGAAGGCCCGGCGCTGAGCTACGAAAATCTGCTAACCTTTGCGAAGGAGTATTTTCAGCCCGGCAACGTGGTTATTTCCGCGGTGTCGCCGGTCGCGCCGGACAGCCTCAACCGGCTGTTCAGGGAATTCTCCGCCGGCGCCGCCCGACCGGAATTTGCCGCGACCCCGGCATTCGACCGCGGCTTCAAAATGCCCGTGGAAGCGCTGAGCGTCGAAAAACCGGGCGGCGGGGAGCAGTCCTACCTGTTCTGGGGATTTCTGCGGGAAGTGGAGGCGCAGGACAAGCCGGCGCTGAAGGCGCTCTCCTTAGTGCTGGCGGACCGGATCATTTTCGACGTCCGCGAAAAACAGGGGATGGCTTACCGCATGAGCGCGGGCATCGACCTGAAGCAGGATAAGGCGCTGTTCTACATCCGCATGGGAACCCGCCCGCAAAACGTGGATAAACTGCTGCCCCAGTATCCCGGCTTTTTCGATCCCAAGCTGCTGAGCGATCTCAGCGCAGAAGAGCTGGAAAAAACCGTGAACATGTACTTAGGGCGGATGATGTTCCGCCGCCTCTCCGGCATCAACCAGGCTTTTTACCTGGGGAATTCCTACTACTTCTACGGCGACGTGGAGCACGACGAAGATTTCCTGAGCGAGTTGAAAACCGTCACCGTGTCCGACGTGCAGCGGGTCGCCAATAAGTATCTGAAGGCGGAAAATGCCGTGCAGGTGGTGGTGCGGTAGGAGTG
>CAZFVV010000207.1:0-7699 GCA_964522165.1 uncultured Calditrichaceae bacterium | reverse complement strand
CTGCGAATGCAGGAATCTTATGCCAGCATTAACGATGTAGGACTACCATTGTTTCTTTGTGATTCCTTCGCGTCTTTGGGACGTAGTCACAACTTTTGGCGTAGCCATGCCTACGGTATAAAACAGCCTTTCAGATTTCGGCTTGAAGAATCTAATGCTTCCCCCGGAAAGACGGGGCCGGCGTAAACCGCTGCAGCAGGGAGGAAAGCCCGGTATAGTAAAACCCGCATTGAAAGAGCAGGAAAAAGGGCAGGGAGTAGTAAACGTCCTGGGCAAGGAAATAGAGCGATCCGCAGGTGAAATACCCCGCGATCAGCAGCTCGAAAAAGTGCTGGTAAGTGCGCTGCGGCCGGTAGCGCTTGCCCCGCCAGGTGCCCTTTTGCCCCTCCAGGCGGAATTTGGGGGTTCGCCGGAACTCCCCGCCGCGCCGGAACAGCGCTTCCAGGGCCGCCCGCCCGTTGTTCAGCGACAACCCGATCCCCAGCGCCATCACCAGGGGCACATAGAGAATGTGCGGACAGAGTTTGCCGCACGATTCCCGGATCGCCGCGGCGTAATAAAAAATGACCGAGAGCGTGGCGGCCAGGAAAACCAGCAAATACAGGAGAAGCAATTGCCGGGGCGCTTCTCCTGAGTGAAGCTGAGCTTTGACCGCCGGCGCCAGCAGCAGCGCGGGAACGGCCATCAGCAGATAGGCAAAATTGTTGCTCAAATGGATCAGCGCTTCCAGGCGCACCCGGAAGGGGAATTTTGAGCGCCAGATGTGGGGGATCAATTTCAAGGCGGTTTGCACCGCGCCCTTGGCCCAGCGGTGCTGCTGATTTTTGTAGGCGTTCATCTCCCCGGGCAGCTCCGCGGGAGCGACCACCTCCGGCAGGTAGATAAATTTCCATCCCGCCAATTGGGCGCGGTAACTCAAATCCAGGTCTTCGGTGAGGGTGTCGTGCTGCCAGCCCCCGGCATCCAGGATGGCCTGCCGCCGCCACACCCCGGCGGTGCCGTTGAAATTGAAAAACCGCCCGGAGCGGTTGCGCGCCAGGTGCTCGATGAGGAAATGGGCGTCCAAAAAAATCGCTTGCAGGCGGGTGAGCAGGGAATAATTGCGGTTGAGATGCCCCCAGCGGGCTTGCACCATCCCCACGCCCGGCTGCGCCAGGTAAGGAATGGTTTTTTTCAGAAAATCCCCCGGGGGAACGAAATCGGCGTCGAAAATGGCCAGGTACTCCGCCCCGCTTCGCTCTAACCCGTGCGCCAGCGCCCCGGCTTTGAATCCCCGGCGCTCCCGGCGGCGGAGGTGCTCGATGCGAAATCCCTGCTCTTGCAGCCGTTTCACCAGGCGGGCGGCGAGGCGCTCGCTGCCGTCTGTGGAATCGTCCAGCACCTGCACGTGCAGCCGCTCCCGGGGGTAATCTAAATTCACCGCCGTTTTTAAGAGCCGTTTGATGACGTAGCGCTCGTTATAAACCGGCAATTGCACCGTAACCTCCGGCCAGTCTTGCACTTCCGGCGGTTCCGGCAGGGCACGTTTTTTGTACTTCTGATAAGTGAGCAGCAAAAAATACTTGTGCAATCCGAAAAATCCCAGCGCCAACAGGGAGATCAGGTAGAGAGATAACACGATGGTATCTAACACATTTCCTTCCCGATGTTGATCCGGCAAAGCGGAGTATTAAAAGGACGCCAATATTAACCAGCAGGCGCAAAAATTACAAACGATTTCCCGCCGGCAGGGTGGCGCTATTGAGCCGGAGAGTGGGAGAGCGGGAGAAACGGAGACGCGAATCTCCCATTCTCCGGTTCTTTCATTCTCCGGCTCGCTAAATATGGGAAGAGAAGTTGGGTAGGGGAGGGATTCCAATCCTCACGAAAACTTCAAGTTTTCGTGATAATTCTGCCGTTTCAAGAATGGCCGAATTCTCGTTCCACCGGTCTCCGGTGGAACGCGCTGCGCGATGCTCTGCATCGCGTCATGTTACGACTCGGCGCAGAACGCCATCAGCGGCGTTCACCCGCAGAGCGGGTGAACGAGTCGTAAATGCGTAACCTCAGTGATAATTCGCCGGGGCGGCGGCAAAACCGCTGCGTTATTCACTGCAAGGGCACAGATGCTTCCCGTACTTCAGGTGGGTCAGCCCCCGCAGGCCGTATTTATGCCGGTGCACGATGAACAGGTTGTCGAATTCCGTCTCCGCGATGGCCGGCGGAGAGGAAACGCCCAATCCTTCGATGATTTGCGGCACGGTATTGGAATGCCCCACCACCAGCACTACCTCGCCCTGGTGGTCGGATTTGATCCGGTTCGCCAGCTCATCTACCGAGCTCGCGGGAATGATTTCAGGAGTCAATCCCAGCAAGGCTGCCGCGGAATCCGCGGTTTGTTGGGTGCGCAAGGCATCGCTTACGAAGATCACATCGACGCCCGCGCTGCTCACCGCGTGGGCCAGCGCCCCGGCGCGTTTATGCCCGGCTTCGGTCAGCGGGGGATCCTGGCCGGGGCCTTTTTCGGCGTGGCGCACCAGGATAATGGTGGTGAGGGGATTGAACCACCAATGATACCAGCAGGCAATAATTATAATGCAGCAAACGATGATGATCGGGTAGAGTATCTTTCGATTCATTTTCGGCTCCTTATCGGGTTAAATGCTTGAATGGTTGGATGGCTAAATTGTTAAATGGTTGGTTAACAATTCAGCCCTCACGCCGGCGCCTCATTAATCCAGCACTCCATCAATCCAAACGGTCCGGTGCGGAGACTTTTATTCTCTCGGAAGAGAGGCGGGATTGCCGGAAGAAAAAAATCCCGCTTACGGCTACGGCAAAAATCACCAGAGTCATAATTTGGGGAAAAGAGAGAATGCCCAGGTATTCCCGGGGGGAGCTGCCGCGGAAGAACTCCAGGAAAAAACGGTTGAATGAATAGACCGCCCAGTACAGGCAGAATAATACCCCCGGGGCAAAGCGGTATCTTTTCCAGATAAAGGTGAAGAGGAAGAATAAAAGCAGCCCGTTCAGGGAGAGATAGATCTGGTTGGGGTGCAGCGGCAGCGAAAGATCCGCCAACGGGCTGATCAATCCCTGCTGCACCTGGTGGGCAAAGGGGATGCTGCCGTGCGGATATGCCACCCCCCAGGGAAGGCCGGTAAGAACGCCGAAATCGTCCCCGTTCAAAAAACAGCTCCAGCGCCCCAGGAAAGGCCCCAATCCTAACATGGAACCGAGCGTATCCAGATAGGGCAGGGCGGATTCCCGGCGGTGGGCGAAATATCCCATAAATCCGAGCATCCCTCCCAGGTAAGCGCCCCAGGAAGCGGTTCCCCCGGACACGCTGAAAATAATCCCCGGGCGGGCGATCACCCAGCCGGGATGCTGCAACAAAAAGAATATCCGCGCCCCCGCCAGCCCGCCTAACATCGCCCAGATGGCCGCTTTGAGCGCGTCGGCCTGGGAGAGCGGTGCGGTTTTGGCCCGCCGCACGAAGACGATCAGGCAGACCAGCATGGCAACGGCGTACATGGTGGAAGGATCGGGCACCAGCCAGCCGAAAATCGAGACCCCGAAGAGATGGTTCAAAAAATCTATGATCCTGGGACGCATGTCATTCCGTTTTAGTGGAGTTTTAAGGTGTTCAGGTGCACAGGTGTTCTGGTGTTATAGTGATTAGGCGGCAGGGGACGTTCATGCCTTCCCAACCAAAACACCAGAACACCTGAACACTCTCCAACCCTTACCGATTTTCTTTCCTTTTCAAGCGCCGCAGCCAGAACAGGGCGAACGCCACCGGCAGGAGCGTAACCGCGGCCACGCCCCGGGGGGTCGCCGCTGAGGCGCCGCAGGCGCATTCGCACTCGCCGGTTTCGTTGATGACCGCCCGGCCGGGGGGCACGTTGGCCAAAAACCCGTTTCCGGGATTCCCGGAGGTGCGCACGTTGCCGCCGGTGTTACTGGTGGTGGTAACGCGGTAGAAAATCTGCTCCTGCGCCTTCAAAGTGTTCCAATCGCCGGCCGGAAGGGTCCAACTGCCCACCCCGCCGCTGCTGGCGGCCACCCCGGACTGCACCCCGCTGGATACTAAGTTGACGGTGAACGCCTCGTCATTGGCCACTTCAACGGTGAAGCGGGTATTGAAGGGCTGGTTGCCGGTATTGGCCGAGCCGTCGGCGTTGAAAGTATAATCCCGCCCGGTAAACACCGTAAAGGTGGGGCCGCCGGCGTCATTGCGATTCAGGAAATCATCGCTGATGTCGATAACCGCGTCGCGTTCGCTGAGGTAAATTCCCGCCCGGGCAAACCCGGTCAGGATTTTGTGGATATTCCGGCTGGTGCTATAACGGGGCGCCAGCTGCTGCAGCAGGTTCAGGTAATTATCGTGAACGATCCGGTCCGTGGTGCCGGTGGTGCCGCCGGCGGTGGCGATGGCGGCCATCAAATTGTTGTTGATGTCAAACGTGCCCAGGGCGCTGATGGCGTTCAATTCCAGGCGGGCGCTCCACAACGCCCAGGCAATCATTTCCCCATCGGCGTGGGCGCTGTTGGCGATGGAGCGGTGCTCCGGAAAAACATCCTGCACGTCCGCCTGGCGGGGCAGCCGCCCGTTATTTGCCGAAGCGCCGCGGTTCTGCGCTGACCAGGCCGCGATGGTATTGAGGTTATGGAACGTATAAGCCCAGAAATCCGCCAGGCCCTCGTTCATAAACGCGCGGATGTTGCTGCCGTAATTGTTATTATTGACCAGGTGGCCGAATTCGTGGGTTACCACGGTGGCGTCGATGGCGGTGTTGAACAGATCATCGAAGTTGGTGCTGTTATTGGCGGTTCCCCCGCCGATGCCGAAGGAGAGAGAAGTGGTGCCGCTGGCGCAGGCGTTGTTGATGCCAAATCCGCACGGATTATTGTGGTTGACGGTCGCGGTAATGGTCCCGAAAGCGTTCCCGCCCAGGCTATTGGTAATGGTGTTGATGTGCTCGTGCAGCCAGGCGTACACGTTCACCTCCTGGAAGCGGCAGTTATAGTTGGCCTGGTTCACCTGCTGCACCACGGTCCCGTTGATAGGGGCGACGTTGAAATTCGCCTCCCCGGTGCCGGCGTCGGCAATGGTCACGTCCCCGCTGCACACCCCGTCAGCGCCGCTGTTGTTGACGTCCAACACCCCGGAAAGCCGCAGGCGGTACTGCCCCCCGGAAGGAGCGTCCACTTCAAAGGTTTTTTCCACGGCGCCGGTGGTGGGATCGGGATTGAACACCAGCCCCCGGCCGCCGTCAAAAAAATAGAGCGGATCGAGCTGCAGAACATTGCCGTTCTGGGCGTCCACCCACACCCGGTAAGGGCCATCGACCGCAGTGATTTCCATTCGCCAGGCGTATTTGAAGCCCTCGCCATAGGGAAGGATCACCAATTCCGGTTGCGGTTTGGGCGCGCCGGAGACCTCGGTATATTGCCCGATGTATTTTTCCGCAGCGCTCTGCGCTTCATCGGCGTTGAGGCGGCGGGCATTGGTCAATTTCACCTCGTTGAACGCCCGCCCGGTTACCGCGCTAAATCCCCTGCCGGATTGCCAGATCACTTGCAGGGCGGTATTTTCCAACGGCGCTCCCTGGTAGTGCTGAACGTAGCGGTAGATGGTGGTCTGGGTGTTGGCGCGGCTGCGAACTTCTTCCGCCTGCTCCCGGAGGGCTTTCTCCGTGGCTTCATTGATCTTCCCGTACTCGCCGCTGAGGCGTTTGCGGGTTTCCTCTTCCGCACGTTTGATTTCATCCTCGATGGCCCCGGGGTCTCCTTGCGGAGCGCGCTGCGGTTCCTGAAGTATCAACTCCTCGCGGTTGCGGGTCCAGCCGATGGCGTTGAGAACCGTTCCCAAAATATCCTGCGCGCCCTGGGCGCTGGCCTGCACCCCGGCCCGGGGTTTCAGGTTGATGCGAAAGAATTCCCCATCGTAGGCGGGAAGCTGCCCGGCCGTCTCCGCGGGAAGCGCCTGGACGGAGGGCGTAATCTCCGGGCGAACCAGCTCCGGTGGGTAAACCGGTTTGACCGGGTAGAGCCGGTCCTCACCCTGGGCGTGGCCGCCCGTTGCCAGGCATATCGAAAACCATATAATGGCAATTGCCTGCAAAAAACGATTCATATCATACCTCCTGAAAGTTGGTTATGGGGTAATTCCGGGCGCTGAAAAGGCAGCGTTCCCCTCCCTTCACAGATTTTTCGCTTTATTAGAGGTAGATTTTTTACAAAAACTCTCAGCCGGACAATTTTTTTCCAGGTATGGGCAACCCCGGGCAGCCGGTTCGCGCGAATTTTACAATTCGCAAGCAGCCGGGTTCGCGGGGTAATTTTCCGAGTCAGAACAGCGGTTCCGGCTTCCCTTCTAACAGGCAGCGGTAGATTTTATCGCGGTAGGGATTGCTGACGATCAGGAGCATTTCCGTGGCAGGATTGTGCAAATCTACGGCAAAGACCTTTCCCCCGTAAAAAGTTTGAATACGGGTGACCGGGGTGTGGGCGACCACGTGGTACTTGGCTTTGAAGCGCTCCAGGGTTTTTTTCAGGTCGTTCTTCAAGGTGTCGGACATGATGTAGCCGCGCTGCCAGAACACGCTGTTGTCGCCGAAAAAGAAATATAACCGCCGGGCGTAGAGGGTGGCGTCGCCGCGCACCGTAGCAACCCCCTCTTGCAGCAGGGAGGGGAACTCCTCTTCCTGCAAAAAGGCATATAGCGAATCATTGAAGGATTGCAGGGTAAAGGCCGTGAAGGGCGGGCTGACCCCGCCGTGCGCCAGGAGAATATTGTTGATCTTGATCAGCGCCGGTTTGGAGGCCAGCCAGCGCCCCAGCACCGATTCCCGCACCTGGAACATGGCGGTATAGCCGGTTTGATGGTATTGCGCGATCCGTTTCTCCTTTTCGGAGGTATAGCGCAGATCGTTCAAAAACGCCATGACTTCGTGATTGCCTAACATGACGTGCACTTTGCCGCCCCGCGCCTCCGCCTCCCTTTCCAGGCGGTACAGGAACCAGAGGCATTGGGTCACGTCATCGCCGCGGTCGAAGAGGTCCCCCAACAGCACCAGGTGCGCCCGCCGGGCCTGCCAGGAGCGGTCGGCGTCGATCAATTTAGCATTGCTGAGCAGGCGCACCAGGTTATCATACTGCCCGTGAATGTCGCCGATCACGAACACCGAATCCACTTTATCGAACTGAACCGGCGATTTGGCGGGTTCTTTGGAGAAATACAGCGTGGTCTCATGGCGGTCGAGCGGGTCGGAAAATCCGCCATAGCGAATTCGCAGATCGTGCTTCTCCCGGTAGGGAAAGGCGGCCCGGTGCGCCGACGCCGGGGGCGTTTTGGCGCGGTAGATCAGTTGATCCTCCCGGAAAACCTCCAGGAAGCCGGAATCCGCTTCCGCCGGCGACTCCTGCGGGGCAGTGATCCAGTGCACCACCACTTCGCCGGATTTCTGCTCCACCCACAGGCCGTATTCGCCTTCAAATTTCTGCGATGGGGAGGGCAGCAGCGGGGCGGACTCCAAATCCGCCTGGGCGCGGGCAGAAAAGGGAAGCAAGGCGGCCAGCGCCAGCAGGACCAGGAGGCGGCGCAAGGTTTTAATAGAGTGAAATGATGTAGCCAGGGTACGGTTCCTTCTCGATTATTCACTTCTTAGCTCGACTTTATCCATTTTTTAAAAATGGCCATGTATGTAAAGCAATA
>CAZFVV010000206.1:0-7703 GCA_964522165.1 uncultured Calditrichaceae bacterium | reverse complement strand
CGTGCTCGAATTGGAAGATTTGCTTGAGGAGGGCGCGGAATTTTTGTTGGGGGGTCTCTTTCTTCACCAGATTGTCTCTGCATCTTAAAGCCATAATAAATTAGAACTTATCAATAACTCATACTTCTTAATAGGGATGGCCTTCCCCACAAAACCTTTGAGATATGATATCTTTACTCCCCAAACTGCATCACCGCCTGCACAATTCCCCCGGCAATGGCGTTTTCCCGGAAGCTGAGATAGCGGTACTGCTCGCTCGCTTTGCCCTGGTAAATCAACGCCACCGGGCTTTTGGCGGGGAGGAAGCGCCCGCTGTGCGCCAGTCCCCAAAGCTGCCCGTCGTGCGGGGAGCGGATTTCGATCTCGTTGATCTTCCCGATCGCTTCGTTATAGCGGATGCCGTCGCCGATCGCTTTCAGGGAGAGCCACAACCCTTCCACGGGAGTCTGGCAGTGCGCAAAGGGGTCTTTGAAAAAGTCGCTGGGGGAGAATTCCTCCGGCAAATGAATCCCCGTGGAGATCACCCGCCCCAAGAAGTAATTCAAGCGCGATTCCACTGCCAAATGGCACTCAACCCCGGGCTGGTGGAAGGGGTGCAGCCCGATCACCAGGGGCGCATGGTCAATCGAGACCGGAATGGCCGCTTTCGAAGCCGGCTGGGCATTCACCAGCGCTTGCGGCGACAACAAAGCAATCGTTTTTTCAAACTCAGCGGCTTCCAGCACCGGAATTTTGAGATCTTTCAAAAGATAGCGGATGCCGCCTGACAGCGGATCGTCAAACGACTTTTCCTGCTGCTCCGCCAGCACATCTTCCGGCACGATGGTCGCGGTAATATCTTCCACGGTCTTTTGCCCCAGGAAGAGCGCGTCTCCCAAACAGAGGTGGTAGCGCAGCAAATTCTCTTCCCGGTCGGCGAACATCACCACGTCGTATCCGCACTTGAAGAGGCGGATGGCGGCGGCGCTGGCGACCTCCCCGCCCCCACAAATGGCGATAATTTTAGAGGTATCATCCATGAGGCGCTCGCTTCTTTTTGGTCATCCTGGTAGGTGTTCTCATCAAGGGTTGAAAGCTGCATTTTCTGTCAAATTCAATCGCTCGTTTTTGAGTGCCTTACTTATCCTTAATCCTTCAACCTTTATCCCTGAATAAGTATTTGATAAAGCGTTTACTCTCCCGGCTCCGGGAGCACTTTAAGCCCCAACTGGGCAAACGCTTTTTTGGTGGTAATGATCATGCGGATTCGCCGCCGTTTCATAAAAATCGAAGCGGCAAAATCATACAGGCCGAGGGGAACTTCCGGGCTGCGGCGGAACATCCGCACCGCTTCTTTTTGGGTCCTGCGGCCGATCCACAAGATGTTCAGATAGGCCCCGGTATAGGCCTCCTCGATTACATCGGTGAATTTTCCGGCGACTTCGCTGCCTAAGTTCTTTTTAATTTCGCTCAACGCCTCGCCCACGGCGATGTTGTGGGTAAAAAGCGTATCCCCATTGTGCACCGCCCGTTCGATCTCCCCGGCAACCTGGCGGTGAAAGGGAGCTTTTACATGGAGCAGTTGAATCCAGCCGGTTTCATCGACGAATATTTTCATTCTTTCCTCTGGAGCTTAACAGGTCGCCTAATTGAGGTTGCAGGAGCATTGGATTGGTGGTTACATGGTTGAATTGTTAAATGGCTAAATTGTTAAATGGTTGAAGGGGGGCGCGGTACAAATTGCACGAATTCGAGGCGGAGCCCCGGGGAGACGTACTAACCATTTAACCATCCAGCCATTTAACCACCTTCCGACAGATCCGCCGCCCTGGCAAGGTTGATCAGTTTATGGAGCGGATTTTCAGACAAAACCAGTTCCAGCCTGGTGGATTTGATTTTCTTGAGCGAAATTTCTACCCGGTTTCCCGGTTCCAATCCCAATTTTTCGGATAATTCCAGGGGAATTTGCACGGTCATATCCGGTTTCATTTCGGTAACGAACGTCGCATACTTCATTGCCGGCCTCATTTTTGAAAAAAAATAGCAATCTTTTGCACCACTTACAAGGCATTTCTATCTCATCGCCGGGTGTTTCAAAACCGTTTCGGGAAACTATTTCACTTCTCACAGGGGTTGCGGATTCGCGGTTTATCTTTGGCGGCCGGGCAATTACAAGGGCAATAGAGAAGTTTGAAAAACGGGTTTTGTAAATCATAAAAAAATTTTGTGAATTCTGCCCGGGAATGGTATCTTTCCACTCATTACCTGCCCGCCGTTCGCCGGCGTTCAGGCCGGGGAGGGCGGGCAGGCGATTAATACGCCGCGCCGGGCGGCAACGCCGCAGCGCAACGGTTTGAAAATTGTAAAAAGCGGGATACACCTATGAAACAAGCGCCCATTAAAATAGCCATATTGGATTTATACAATAACGAACCCAACCAGGGCATGCGCTGCCTGCGGGAGATCGTCTCCCAATGCGATCAAAAAATTCCCGGGCAGGCGGTAGAATACCGGGTGTACGAAACCCGCTACCAGGCGGAAACGCCCGGGCTGGAATATGATATTTACATCTCTTCCGGCGGACCGGGAAGCCCCTTCGACGGGGAAGGAACGGCCTGGGAGCAGAAATATTTCCACCTGCTGGACCAGATCTGGAACCATAACCAGCAGCCCCATACCCGCAAAAAGTATGTTTTCTTCATCTGCCACTCCTTCCAGATGATGGCGCGCTTTTTCAACCTGGCGACGGTGCAGAAGCGCAGCAAGCGTTCCTTCGGGATTTTGCCGGTGCACAAAACCGAGAACGCCCGGGAGGAATTTCTCCTCCGGAATCTCCCCGAACCCTATTACGCCGCGGATTTCCGGCAGTTTGAAGTGGTTTCCCCAGATTCCCAACGGTTGGAGGAACTCCAGGCCCAAATATTGTCCATCGAAACCCCGCGCAAAGACCCCGGCCTGGAGCGCGCCCTGATGGCCATCCGCATCTCCGGTGAAATGGTGGGCACCCAATATCACCCGGAAGCCGACCCGGTGAGCATGCTCTATCACTTCCGCCAGCCGGAACGGAAACAGCAGGTGGTGGATGAATACGGGGAAGAGAAGTACGAAGAAATGATCGCCCAACTGGAAGATCCGGCCAACATTTTATTGACCCGGAGAACCATTCTCCCCGGTTTTTTGATGGATGCGATTCAGAAGCTGCGGGGGGAAAACGGGAAGAACGGCATCGTGAAACGTGATGATTGATTGTCGCGCTTTAGCGCGAACGTGCAGGCAAGCATGAAACGTGATGCGTGAAAGAGTTTACCCTGGGCTTGTCGAAGGGTGATGCGTAAAACGTAAGGCGTAATTATGAATCTTATCCTGATGGAAGAAGAAGTGCGGGTGCTGGGCGTGCTGGCGGAAAAGCAGATGGCCACCCCGGAATATTACCCGATGTCGCTGAACGCGGTGAAGGTGGCCTGCAACCAGAAATCCAACCGCGAGCCGGTGGTGGAGTACCAGGAAGCGGCGGTTTTAGAAGCGCTGGACAGCCTGCGCCGTAAGGGTTTGGCGCTGGTGGTTTCCGGCGGGGGCAGCAGGGTGCGGAAATATGAGCACAAACTGCGCGAAGCCCTCTTTCTGAACCAAAAAGAGCAGGCGCTTTTAGCCATGCTGATGCTGCGAGGCCCTCAAACATTAGGAGAATTACGCAGCCGCACCGACCGGATGGCGGAGTTCACCGATTTGGCGGAAGTGGAGGAAACCCTGCGGGATCTCTCCGCCGCGGAGCGCTCCCCCCGCCCGCTGGCAATGATGCTGCCCCGTATGCCCGGGCAAAAGGAAAGCCGCTACGTTCACCTGCTCTCTGGCGAAACGGATCTGGAAGCCCTGGCAACCCGGGAGGCCTCCGCCGCCCCGCAAACGGCAGGAAACTCCCGCCTGACGGAATTGGAAGAGAAGGTGGAAATGCTCACCCGTGAGATTCAAGAACTGAAAGAGCAATTCCGGCAATTCAAACAACAATTCGAGTAAGCACAGGGGCAGTTGGCAGGGGCAGTTTTTGTTATTTCCCCCACCGGCTTCACGCCCGTGGAGGAAATGACTGAGTGTGCTAAGTGCAACGATTCGGTTTTTTGGCGTGTTAGGGGCCCCCCTCATTTATTTGCCTTCGATAGCGCGTTTCAAGCTGCGCAAGGCCGCCTCGGCAATCTTTTCCGGCGTCACGCCAAAACCTTTGTAAATCTCTTCATAGGGCGCGGACGCGCCAAAATGGTCGAACCCTACAATCTCGCCATTTTCCCCCACGTACTTATGCCATCCCAGGGTTGCCCCGGCTTCCACCGCCACCCGCGCTTTGATCCTACTCGGCAGCACGGATTCTTTGTACTCCCCCGGTTGGGCATCGAATATCTCGCCGCAAGGCATGGAAACCACCCGGGCGGCGACTCCCTGCGCGGCTAACAATTTTTTTGCCTCCAGGGCAAGGTGTACTTCGGAGCCGCTGGCAATGAGAGCAACCCGGGGATTGGGGGCGTCCGCCAGCACGTACGCGCCTTTGAGCACCCCGGAGACCGGGGCATACCCCTCTCTCGCACGATCCAGCGCCGGTAATTTTTGCCGGGTCAGGATGAGCGCGGTCGGCCCTTCCCGCCGCCGCAGCGCAATTTGCCAGGCCAGCGCGGTTTCCGGGGCGTCGGCGGGGCGGATAACCGCCAAATTGGGAATAGCCCGCAGCGCCGTTAATTGCTCCACCGGCTGGTGGGTCGGCCCGTCCTCTCCCAAACCGACGGAATCGTGGGTGAAAACGTAGATCACCGGCAGTTTCATAAGCGCGGCCAGGCGGATGCTGGGGCGCATGTAATCGGAAAATACCAGGAAAGTTCCCCCGTAGGGGATGATTCCCCCGTGCAGCGCCATCCCGCTCATCATCGCCGCCATCCCGTGCTCCCGCACCCCGAAATGGATATACCGCCCGCTAAAATCATCCGCGGTAATATGCTTCTCGTTCTTCGGAAAAGTATTATTAGAAGGGGTGAGATCCCCCGAACCGCCCAACAGTTGCGGGATTCGCGCCGAGAGCAGGTTTAGAACCGCGCCGGAGGCCGCGCGGGTGGCCTGGGAGGCGTCGGGCGCAGCATCGGCCAGGTTGGCGTCCCAGCCGGAGGGGAGTTCGTTGCGGATCACCCGGGCAAATTCAGCCGATAACTCCGGGAACGCTTCTTGATAAGCTTGCACGCCTTGTTCCCACCCCGCCTGCCGGGTTTTGCCGTTCTTGCGGCACTGCTCGGTAAAAAAGGACATCTCCTTCGGGATATAAAAAAGCGGTTCTACCGGCCAGTCCAGTTTCTGTTTGGCAAGCCGCACTTCCTCCACTCCTAACGGTTCGCCGTGCGCTTTGGCGGTGCCGGCGCGGTTGGGGCTGCCGTAGCCGATGACGGTGCGGCAGGCAATCAGCGAGGGGTGGGCGGTCTCTGACCGGGCGGTTTGAATGGCGGCGTCCACCTCCGCCATGTCGTGCCCGTTCACTTGTTGAACCTGCCAGCCGTACGCTTCAAACCGGGCTGCCACGTCCTCGCTGAAGGCTAATTTGGTGGAACCGTCGATGCTGATCTGGTTATCGTCGTAGAGCACGATCAATTTTCCCAATCGTAAATGTCCGGCCAGGGAACAGGATTCGTGAGAGACGCCTTCCATCAAATCGCCGTCGCTGGCAATTACATAGGTGAAATGGTTGACCAGTTCGAATCCCGGGCGGTTGTAGCGGTTCGCCAGCCAGCGTTCGGCCAGCGCCATGCCCACGGCGTTGGAAATGCCCTGTCCCAGGGGGCCGGTGGTGGTTTCCACCCCGGGAGTTAAGCCGTATTCAGGGTGCCCGGGAGTGCGGCTCTCCCACTGGCGAAAGGATTGCAATTCGGAAAGTGGCAAATCATACCCGCTGAGGTGAAGGAGACTATAGAGCAGCATACTGCCGTGCCCGGCGGAGAGTACAAAGCGGTCGCGATCCGGCCAGTGGGGATTTTCGGGATTGAATTTGAGGTGCCGGAACCATAATACCGCTGCGGCGTCGGCCATGCCCAGGGGCATTCCCGGGTGGCCGGAGTTGGCTTTTTGAACCCCATCCATGGCCAGGCCGCGTACGGTGTTGGCCGCCAGGGCAAGTTGTTTAATTTCGTTGCCGGCTAACGGAGGAAGAACCTTCCGCCCGGCTTGAGTTTTTGGGGATGCCATTATTACCTCCTGTTTTATGGGTCAGCGCCGCTTCCCGATGAAGAATAATTTTTCGTCAAAGCTGCCAATTTAATATCAAATAGCCGTACGTAAACAAATTAATTTAAATTGTCATGTGACGCGAACCGTCTTTCGATTTTTCGTTTTTATGATGCGGAAGGAGAAAACGGGTGTAAAGTGAGAGCGGAAGTGTTAGGGAGTTGGATGAGTGGATTGATGGATGGTTGAATGGTTTAATTGTTACATGGTTGGGGGGGGCGCATGTCAAATTGCAGGGAATTTAACGCGGCTTAAGGTATCGGGAGTGCAGAATTTATTCTGCATGCCAAAGAGCTTACAAATTGTGCAAAATGAATTCTGTGGCAAAGCACCAACTACGGGGTAAACCACTCCTTCGGTGCACTCCTGTTAACAAAATGCCCCTCAAAACCGGTATCTTGAAGCCTATACTTTGATTTGAGCAACGATTTGGCCGGAAGGGTGCGGATAGGCAAAGGCCATTTTACGGGTGTTGTGGGCGAAAGCGTACTCTCCCCCACGGCTGATCCCGATGATCCCGCCCAGGCCGTTGGCTTTCCGCCGCAATAGTTCAATCGCCCGCTTCGCAGCTTCCTGTATCGCGTGGTGCAGAAATAAATCGCAGGCGGTTTTGCTGAGCAGAACTTTCAAGATAGATTCCCCCCAGCCGGTGGCGGAGACCGCGCCGCAGTGGTTATCGGCGTAAGCGCCTGCTCCCACCACCGGGCTGTCCCCTACCCTGCCGGATAATTTCCGGGGAGTGCCTCCGGTGGAGGTGGCCGCGGCAAAGTTGCCGTGGATATCCATTGCTACCGCCCCCACGGTATCCATAGGGTGCGCTTCAAAGGGTTTGCGGGTGTAAAAGGTGGGGTCGTTCTTGATTTTGCGATAGAAGCTCAATTCCCGTTCGGTGAGCAGCTCTTCCGGGCCGAGTTCCGGTATGTTCATCCGCCGGGCAAATAACTGCGCGCCGTTTCCTACCAGGAAATGGTGCTCGGTTTTCTCCATCACCAGCCGGGCCAGGCTGACCGGGTGGAGAATGTTTTGAACCGCCGCCACCGCCCCAAAATTCAGGGTTGCGCCGTCCATGATCATGGCGTCCAATTCGATTTCCCCGCGCTCGTTCAAAAACGCCCCCCGCCCGGCGTCGAAGGTGGGATCTTCTTCCAGGATGTTCACCGCCTTTTCGACCGCATCGAGCGCAGACATCCCCTGCTCCAGCGCGGGATAAACCTGCTCCACCGCCCTCCGAACCCCGTTAAGATGATCGGCTTCCAGCTCCCCGGGGATGTTCCAGGCGCCGCCGTGTACAATCAATCGTGGTGGTGAGATGCCACTCATACTGCTAATTTCATCCTTACCGATTCACAATTGCAAGACCGGCATCCCTGCCGGTCGCTTAACACTACCCACTATTGAAAGGCAAAATGTAGCGGTGAATCTCGTAGAGTAGGCCGCTGGTGCGACCTCACGATCTACCCAGCAGCCCCTCATCA
>CAZFVV010000205.1:0-7950 GCA_964522165.1 uncultured Calditrichaceae bacterium | reverse complement strand
GGAATATATTCTATTGCGAATGGTGAGTGAACAAAACAAGCTTACTGCAATGAGCCAGAAAACAACCCCGCATGAAATCCTCTCCCGCTTTAAGCCGGTCGCCGAAGAACGTCTAAGCGAACGCGTTTCCGGCTGGCTTCGATTTCATGAGCAGAATCTCTCCGCTTTCCAAAACCGCTTCCGGCAAACCCTGGCGCGCCTGGAAAAACTTTCCCGGCAGGATGATTTGCTCCACGCGCTTTGGAGCGAGCTTGGCGACTTTTATCACGCCTTGCAGGAATGGACCGGCAGACTTACTTACCTTAGCGAAGAGAGCGCCCTTGATGATGTTCTGCAAGGCGAGAAGGCGCGTTTTGCCGCCTTTTGGGAACCTTTCCCGAAGGATATAAAGATTGGGTTATCGGAGAGCTATTGGGAGCCGCAGCCCGGCGATTCCCTGCACGTGAAGCTCTGGAAATACCAGCGCCGGGCCAGAAACCGGTTTATTCGCGCCGGTTATGCGCTGCGGAACGGGTTTCGCAAACTTTTCCGCCGGCAGGCGCTGCCCGTTCCCCAAATCTATCAGACATTTTCCCCGGCGGTTTTTTCCGAATGCTATTTGAGCGTTCCCTTCGACCGGTTTTTGTTGGGCGAATGGGAAAAATACCTTCACCTGGCCAGCCGCCAGATCGATGCGTTGCACAGAGTTGTCCGGCAATTGCACAGCCAACTGATATTTTTGGAGGAAGTCGGGCAGGTTTGGATTCAAGCCGATGTACCAAAAATTGCTGCCCGGCTCGAATCGCTGCGGGAATTTTCATCCGCCGTCGAGGCGTTGTTCGACGAGATCACTGCATTCCGCCCGGCCATGTTAGAACGGTTCGAACAATGGTTTGCGGAAACGGAAAAGAACTTCCACGATCAATGGCATTTCGCCGGCACGCATATTTTGAGGGAAAAAAGGATTGCCAGCCTGTCGGGTAACGCCCGGAAGAGAGTGCAAAACCAGTTCGAACGCGACAAAAAAGCCTGGATACAGGATTTCTCCGTGGAGCGGGAAGACTGGATCAATGAAATCGCCCTGCGAAATATTCAACTGAACGTTTGCAAAGAGTATTTGCAAGCGGTGCAGCAATTTCAGGCCAAAATTTCCGGGCAGATCATTCCGGTTTTTTCAACGGCAATCGCTGCGATTCGTACTTCCACGGATAAATTCAAGAGCCTGGAGCAAAAACGGGCGGATTTAAAACGCGCTATCATCTCCGAGAATCGCGCCCTGCAAAAATCCTTGCGCGACGAAATTTTGCCGGAAATGATGGATGCGCTGCTGGAGGCCCGCTTAGACCAGGCGCTAAACCCGCTTTTGGAAACCACCCGGCAGCTTGGTAAAACGCTCCCGGATAAACAAACCGTCTTCCGCAAAAAAGACCTGGATCATTTACCGCCGGATTCGAAGGTGGACGACGTTCCCATCGGGGAATTGTTCAATGAGAAGCTTCTGTTGGCCTTCGACCGGCAGATCGAGGAGTACCGGCAGGAACTGCGCCAGGCGGTCGAAAATATCATCCGCGACATTTCCGAAGTTGACCAGGTAGTAGAATTCAATTTGGATGCGGCCTTGAACCTGTTGGAGAAGCGCAAAGAAACCGGCGAGGCTTTTCAGACCGTCATGGAGGGATTGGA
This sequence comes from uncultured Calditrichaceae bacterium, assembly GCA_964522165.1. Lineage (GTDB taxonomy): Bacteria > Calditrichota > Calditrichia > RBG-13-44-9 > J075 > JABWBP01. The sequence goes on along the minus strand of CAZFVV010000205.1, from coordinate 6,288 downwards.
GCGCGCCGCCGGCCTGGTAGAGCAGTTCATCAACCGGGGAACCCAATTCCGGCAGCAATCGGAAACCGAACTGTTCCGGATCGTTCGAGAATTTATACAGGACGTGCAGGAATTGCTGGATAACGAAGCGCTCCTTAAACTGAAAATCCAGTTGGCGCATACCAAAGCCAAAGAGCGGATTCACTTCTACCGCCAAAAAATCTGGAATTTCTTCAAACTGATCATTCCGCGCATCTGGTCTTACCTGAAACAGGCCGCCGGCCTGGTGCGGAGTAAATATTCCCAATTGCGCAAAATAACCGGCCTGGCCCCGGCAGCCCTCGATAGCCAGGCGGCGCTGTTTCAATTTCTCTCGGAAACCCGCCGGAAAATAACCTCTCTGCCCTACGTGTATCAACGTTTGTTCGAGAATCGTCCCCTCACCGATGAACGCTTTTTTGCCGGCCGTGAAGATGAGCTTTCCGAATTGAACGAGGATTTTAAAACTTGGCAGCAGGGATATTTTGTCACCACCGCCATCACCGGGGAACGCGGCAGTGGTAAAACCACGGTGATTAATTTTGCCAAGGAATGGATTTTTGCGGGCCAGCCGGTGCGCGAGATCGACGTCAAAACAACCATCTGGCGGGCGGAAGACTTTATTCCCCATCTTCAGAGCGCCTTTCCGGAATGCCGGGCGAGCACTCTGCCGGAGATGCAAAAAGCCCTTCTTCAGCTCCAGGAGCCGGTGGTTTGTATTGTGGAAAATACTCAGAACCTGTTTCTAAAAACGGTGGACGGTTTCGATCTCCTGGAAGAATTTTTGTTGCTCATCTCCCGCACCCACCGCCAGGTTTACTGGGTGCTCACCTGCACCCTCTACAGTTGGGCATACCTGGATAAAGTAATCAATATCTCCCGGTTTTTCCGGCGGGTGCTTTCCCTGGATAATCTTACCCGCCATGAAATGGAAAACGTCATTCTGCGCCGCCACCGCGTTACCGGTTACCGGCTCTTTTTCGAAACACCGGAGAAGATTCAAAAAAACCGCCGCTTCAAAAAACTAACCGGCGAAGAAGCGCAGCAAGCCTACATACAGGATCTTTTTTTCAAAGAGCTTCAAGAAGTGGCCAGCGGCAATGTTTCCGTGGCAATCCTGTACTGGATACGCGCCATCCGCAAGATCGAAAACAGCCGCCTTACCCTCTGGCCGTTGATCGAGCAGGATTATTCGTTTATGTACCAACTCTCCGCGGAAGAATTGTTTACCATTGGGGCGCTCATTCAACACGAAATGCTGAAGCCGGAGGAACACGCGCAGGTTTTTCATCAATCCGAACAGCAAAGTGTGATGTTATTTAATTCGTTGATCAACAAGGGAATCATAACGGAGAATGAAAACGGTTGCCGCATCCATCCCTTTCTTTACCGGCCGGCCCTGGTTGCGCTCAAACGTTTGAATATCATCCATTAGGAGCTAAGAAATGCCCGGCATAAAATCGCTCACACTAACCTGGCTGCTGCTGGTGATGACACTGCCGGTAAGCCATGCCGCCGGCCCCCAGGACTTACCGATTTCAGACCAAGCCCCCGGGGTTGCCGCGGACAGCGCCGCCGCAGAAACCACCGTAAGACTATTGCAAGATTCCATCCTGCAGAACAAACCGGCCATCCCCTGGTCCCTGACCTTTGGCAAAATTTTTTGGACCATTGTGGTGATTCTCGCCTCGATACTGATCATCCGCTACTTTACCCGCCTGCTGGAAGCGATTGCGGAGCGATGGGCGCATCTGCGTTTGCTAATTAAGCGGTTCATTCCCATTTTTCGCGTGCTTACCTGGACGTTCGTTATTTTCGTGATCATCCAGGGCATTATCCAGCCCCCCATTGCCACGCTGCTGGCCTTTACCGCCTCCGCCGGCATCGCATTGGGGTTTGCATCCCAGGACATTCTGAAAAATGTTTTCGGCGGGATCATGATTCTGCTGGATCGCCCCTTCCAGGTGGGCGATAAAATCCAGGTGGGCGATTTTTACGGCGAGGTGGTGCAGATCGGCCTGCGCACAGTCAGAGTGGTTACCCCGGATGACAGCCTGGTTTCCATCCCTAACGGGGAAATAATGAACCAGTCGGTGTCGAACTCCAATTCCGGAGAATCCAACTGTCAGGTGGTGGCGGAGTTTTATTTTCCGGCGGACATAGACCTGCTGAAAGCGCGGAAGATTGCCTACCGCGCCGCGGCGGTTTCCCAATATGTCTATCTCAATAAACCGATTGCGGTGAGATTCAAAAACGAAATTCACGAAGGCCGCTCGCTGCTGAAAATGCGCCTGAAGGCTTACGTGCTGGATTTGCGTTATGAATTTGCCTTTAGGAGCGAAATGACCGAGATCGTCATTCGAGAATTTTTAAAAGCGGGGTTGATTACGCCGGAGCAAATGGCCACGTCGAAAGAGAATTGAGTTGTCGAAGAGGAGTGCAAAATTTATTTTGCACATGGGGGTGTAAGTTTTCCATCTGTCTGGAAGATGTGCGCGGTATTAAGAACTTGACATATTCCTCAAGATGCCGTAACATCAACTAAAACTGGAAGAAAACTATGAGCCTTAGACGGATCGCTTTTATTCTGGCTGTTTTGCTTCCGGTGTTGGCGGTTCAGGCGCAAAACCGGGTGCATGTTATTACCATTGATGGGGTCATCAATCCCGCTTCCAGCGAGTTCATCCAATCTTCTATCGAGCATGCCGAGACGGAGAACGCCCACTGCCTGATCATCCGGTTGGACACCCCCGGCGGGCTGATGGAATCCATGCGCGACATCACCAAAAATATGCTGAATTCACCGCTGCCGGTGGTGGTGTACGTGGCGCCTTCCGGGGCGCGGGCCGGTTCCGCGGGGGTGTTCATCACCCTGGCGGCGCACGTGGCGGCGATGGCCCCGGGCACTAACATCGGTGCGGCCAGCGTGGTAGCCATGGGCATGGGCGCCGACAGCGCCAACGCCACCATGTTGAAAAAAGCCACCAACGACGCGGTGGCTTTCATCCGCAGCATTGCCGAGGAACGGGGGCGCAACGCGGAGTGGGCGGAGAAGGCGGTCACCGATGCCGTTTCCGTGACCGCCGCCGAAGCCCTGGAGTTGCAGGTAATCGACTTTGTTACCGAAAGTATCGACAGCTTGTTAATCCTGATGGACGGCAAAGTGGTAAAAACCGCGGCAGATTCCGTGAAGCTGGCGACCCGCGAGGCGGAGGAGCAGCATATCGATATGCCCCTGCGCTTTAAAATTCTGAACGTCATCAGCGATCCCACCATCGCCTACATTCTCTTCATCATCGGGATTTACGGTTTGTTCTTCGAGCTCTACAATCCCGGCGCGATATTCCCCGGGGTTATCGGGGCCATCAGCCTGATTTTAGCCTTCTACGCCATGAATACCCTGCCGGTCAATTACGCCGGCATTCTGCTGATCCTGCTCGCCATCGTTCTCTTCCTTTTGGAGGTCAAAATTCCCAGTTACGGGGTGCTGACCATCGGGGGGGTGATCTCGTTCCTGGTCGGTTCGATCATGCTGTTCGATACGGAGGTGCCGTTTATGAAAATTTCCTGGGAAGTGATCATCACGGTCACCGCCGCCACGGTGCTGTTCTTCGTTTTCGCGGTGGGAATGGGTATCCGCGCCCAAAAAAAGAAAACTGTGGTAGGGCGGGAATTTTTAGCCGAGAGCAGCGCCGAAGCATTAGACGATTTTAGCGATGGAAAAGGCCAGGTCACCTTCGAAGGGGAGATCTGGCAGGCGGAAAGCAGCGACGCCATCCGCAAGGGGGACCGGGTAAAAGTCGTGAACGTGGAGGGGCTGAAGCTGACCGTGAAAAAAGTTGCCGGGTATTAACATCGGAAAGAGTGCCCAGTGTTCGCGTGTTATTCAGTGTTATAGTGTTCAGGTGTTATAGTGTAATAGTACCGGCCCCTGCGCCATCCCAAAACTAAAACACCAAAGCACTAAAATACCTGAACACAATCAAAAAAGCGGAGGAGCCATGCCAGCCATAATTACCCTGGTTGTTTTGGGAATTCTGCTGATTGCCAGCGCGGTGCGGATTTTGTGGGAATACGAACGGGGTGTGATTTTCCGCCTGGGACGGTTTATTAAAGTGAAAGGGCCGGGACTGGTTTTGCTGATCCCGATTGTGGACCGGATGGTAAAAGTCAGCCTGCGCACCGTGGTGATGGACGTTCCCCCGCAGGACGTCATCACCCTGGATAACGTCTCGGTGCAGGTGAACGCGGTAGTCTATTTCCGGGTGGTAGATCCGGAGAAAGCGATCATTAAAGTGGAAGACTTCTTGTTTGCCACTTCCCAGCTTTCCCAAACCACCTTGCGCAGCATTGTGGGGCAGGTAGAATTGGATGAATTGCTGGCGCAGCGGGAAAAAATCAACAAGGAATTGCAGCGCATGATCGACAGCCACTCCGACCCCTGGGGAATCAAAGTGACCTTAGTAGAGATCAAGCAAATCGACCTGCCTATCGAGATGAAGCGCGCCATCGCCAAACAGGCGGAAGCGGAACGGGAGCGCCGCGCCAAAGTAATCCACGCGGAAGGGGAATTGCAGGCTTCTTATAAGCTGAGCGAGGCGGCCAAGGTGATCAGCGATTATCCCGTGGCGGTGCAGTTGCGTTTTCTGCAAACCCTCACGGAGGTCGCCACGGAGCACAATTCCACTACCATTTTCCCGGTGCCGATCGACCTCATTGCGCCGTTTATCCGGAAAGATAGCGGGGAGAAGAAGTAAAACGTAAAGCGTAAAGCGTAAAGCGTAAAAAGGACGGAATACGCAATACGAAATACGAGCTGCGTATTCCATAACTTTTACATCCATTACGTTTTACGCATCACGCATCACGCATCACGCATCACGTATCACGTATCACGCTTACTCAAACCACCCCGGCTGAACGATATTCTCTGCAAACCGGTGGATTTCCGGGCGGGGGTCCTCTCCCGCGGCTACTTTTTCCAGGCAGCGGAGCAGGGTTTCCCGAAGCTCGGCAACGGGAGCCATACGCGGCCCGGAGTGGTTCTCTAAAAGCTGGTTGCAACGTTTCAAGGCTTTATTCCATAAGTTCCGGCAGCCGGTCAGATTCCGGTTGCGGTAATGATAGGCGCCCACGCTCAACTGGATCATCGCCTGCCAGAAGCTTCGCTGCCGGCCGGCCATCTTTTTCCAGGGGATTTCCCACTCCTCGTGGGCGGCAAAGAAATCGCCTTGCCGCAAAAAATCCAGCCCTTTTTGCAGATGAACGTTCCTGGCGGAATGGTCCATAGACGTTTTCTCCGGCGATTCGGTTTGATGATAGAGCCGAAAAGCGCCCGGATGCAATAAATTTTTCATGTTTGCGGCAAATTTGACGAAACTTAACCTTGTAACCGGCCCGGAGAAATTGCAAAGCATCCGGTATCGGCCGCAGCCACAAGGAAGGGTGGCGAATAAACGCTTCACAAAGGGAATTTGACATGCAGGATAAGGATCATAAAATCAATACCATCGAGAAAGAAAAAATTACCGTCGAGGAGGTTTTGGATCGCAGTGCGCTGCTGGCGCGGCTCAACCATGATGTGGAGCTGCTGCAAGAACTGATCGCCTTCTTCCTGGAGGATTATCATCGCTTGATGCGTGAGATCGAGAGCGCCGTCGCCGTACAGGATGCCCCGGGGCTGCGCAAAGCCGCCCATACCCTGAAAGGCTCCCTGGGCAATTTCGGGGCACAGGACGCCGTTAACCTGGCCTATCAATTGGAAATGGGGGGATTCCGGGCCGATTTCTCCACGGTTGAAAGTGTTTATGCCGCGCTGGCCGTGGAGATGAACCGGGTTGACCAGGCGCTGCGGCTTCTGGCAGAGGAATTCGCGAACTGACATGGCACTTCCCCGGCTGAGATTTTTTTTGGTCTTGACACTCCTGCCCCTGAAAGTTATATTCACGCCGCTTAAAATTAAACTCAAATGAATTGCTGAGGTAAAAACGCTATGTATGCGATTGTAGAAATTGCCGGTCAACAGTTTCGCGTTGAAAAGGATATGACCCTGAAAGTCCCTTTGCTGGATAAAGAAGTGGGCGATACGGTAGAATTTGACCGGGTGCTGATGGCCAATGACGGTTCGGCGGTAAAAATCGGCCAACCTTTGCTCGAAGGCGCCAAAGTGGAAGCGAAAGTACTGGAACACGGGCGCGATAAAAAAGTGATCGTTTTCAAGAAAAAGCGCCGCAAGGGTTATAAGGTTAAAAACGGCCATCGCCAGCGTTT
>CAZFVV010000204.1:0-8082 GCA_964522165.1 uncultured Calditrichaceae bacterium | reverse complement strand
CAGAGAATCTTCGCAGGGCGTATTTCGCGGGGGCCAGCACTGGCTGGGCCGTGGGGGACGGCGGCGTTATTCTCAAAACCACTAATGGGGGAAACAGTTGGGATTCCCAGGCCAGCGGTACAAACAACAATTTATTTTCCGTGCAGTTTTTCGACGCCGATACCGGTTGGGCGGTAGGCGGCCTGGGCATTGTTTTAAAAACCACTGACGGGGGGACAAACTGGAACGCGATTTACACCGGCGCGCCGACGTTAACGGAGGTCCATTTTACCGATGCGCACACCGGCTGGGCAGTGAGTTTCCAGGGGGGCGTAATTATCAAAACGACCAATGGCGGGCTAAGCTGGAGTTCGCAAACTGGCGCACCCTTGTATTACCTGGCGGATATTTTCATGGTTAACTCTCACACCGGCTGGATTGTGGGAGAATACGGCACCATTTTGAAGACCTTGACAGGCGGCGTCACCGGCATTGAAGATGAACCGCCTACTGCCAAGAATTTGCCCAGCCAATTTGCTTTGGCACAAAACTATCCCAATCCCTTCAACCCGGAAACCTATATTCGCTACCGGCTTGCCAGTCCCGCGAAAGTGAGCCTGAAAATTTACAACCTGCTCGGCCAGGAAGTGGCCAGCCTGGTGGATGAATTCCAGCCCGCCGGTTTCTACGAAGTGCGCTGGGACGGGCGCGCCCGCAGCGGCGGCGAGGCAGCCAGCGGAATCTATTTCTTTACCATTAACGCGGGAGACTTTACCCGCACCCAGAAGATGATTTTACTGCGCTGAGCCTTTGCGGGAGAGGGTATAGTGGGGTATAGGGTATAAGGTTGTACTATCACCTAAAATTTGACAATTGTCAATGCTGTAGAAAGTCCCACCAGGGGTAAAAATCTCCGGTGGGATTTTTGTTTTTGCAGAATTTTCCCGGCGTTCTCCGGCAAAATCACCGGGAAGGATCATTCCTCGATTCCCAACTGCGCCAACATGCGGTAAAAGTGGGTGCGGTTCACCCCCAACACTTTCGCGGCCTCGGATTTGGAGGCGGTTTGCCGGAGGGTGCGAAGAATGTAACGCCGGCGAAACTCCATCTCCGCCTCTTCCAGGGTTTTGCCGGGCGGGATGGGGGAAACCGGGCTTTCGGCGCTGACGAGCTCCGGGGGAAGGTCGGAGGCCTCGATTTTAGCGCTTTTGGCGAGCACGATGGCCCGCAGGATCACGTTTTCCAGCTCCCGGATGTTCCCCGGCCAGGAGTAGTTCTCTAAAATCTCCAGCGCCTCGTCGGTAATCTCCCGGGGGGTATTTTCCTGGGCGTGTTTTTTCAAAAAATGCTCCGCCAACTCGGCAATATCCTCCTTGCGCTCCCGCAGCGGGGGGGTGGTAATCTCCACCACTTTCAAGCGATAGTAGAGGTCCTCCCGGAACTTGCCGGCGCGGATCATTGCGGCAATATTCTGGTTCGTCGCGGCAATGATGCGCAGGTCGATTTTGCGCGGGGTAACGCTGCCTAACCGCTCGATTTCACCGTTTTGCAGCACCCGGAGCAATTTCGCTTGCAGGTTTAAATTCAACTCCCCGATCTCATCCAGAAACAGGGTTCCCCCATCGGCCATCTCCATTTTACCGGGTTTGGATTTGCTCGCCCCGGTAAACGCTCCCGCATCGTAGCCGAACAACTCCGACTCCAGCAAATCCGCCGGAATGGCGCTGCAATTGATCGCCACAAAGGGTTTTCCGGCCCGGCGGCTGTTCTGGTGAATCGCCCGCGCTAACAGCTCCTTGCCGCTGCCATTTTCTCCCAAGATGATTACCGAAACGTTGCTGGCAGCCACTTTGGAGGCCAGCAGCAGCGTCTCGAACAAGCGCCGCCCGGATCCGATGATCTCCGGGCAGGAAAATTCCCGGCGCAAATCCGCGAACTTCATCTGCGCTTCCCGCAGCAGCTTGTTTTCTAACAGGGAGATTTCCCGGGAAATTTCCAGCCCCTGCACGATCTGGCGGGCAAAGGAGAGCAGGAAGAACAAGTCGCGCTCCCCGAATGAGTTGGCGCTGTCGCGGCGATCCAGGTACACCGCGCCGAGCACCCCGCCCGGCGACATCAGCGGAACGCACAACACCGATTTGATCCCTAAGCGAATGATGCTGGTTTTCTCCCACAGGGAAGCGTTGGCCCGGGTCTCGTTCAGGAAGGCTTCCGCGTCCGCGACCTGGGTAGGCCGGGCGGCGGAGAGGGTCTGCCGGATCACGCTGGTGCTCAGCTCCCGGGCCTCCGGGTGATCCTCCGGGTTCATGTTGCGGGCGAAAATGGCGTCGATTTGCTGCTGCTCATCCACTAACACGATGAACCCGGCGTCGGCCTGCAATTCCTTGATCACCACGTCGATGGCCTTGCCCAGCAGCGATTTCATCTCCGTTTCGGAAGTGAACAGGATGCCGGAGGCGTAGAGCACTTCCAGGCGGCGTTTCTCTTCTTGCAACTGCTCGAATTGCTTTTCTAACTTTTCATGCTGGTCCAGCAGGGGATCAATCTGCCCGGCCAGTTCCTGGTGGGAGTGCATCCAGGTTTTGAACAGGCGGTCTAATTTTTTCAGCGCTTCCCCGGCAACGCCGGCGGAGGTTAAAACGGAGGTCGTTTCCATGAATCCGGAAGAAACCTGGCTGACGGCGTCGCCGAGCTGTTTTTGCAACTTTTGGCGGAGTTCGGTAGTGGGGGGCATGGTGGAGTTCCTGAAAAAATGGGTAATTTGACTGGGAGCTTAGTAGGCCGTTTCATAAATATTTGTAGGGTTCTATTTTTCATTTGCCCCGACAGGGGCATTCGAAAATAGCCCACGACTTCAGTCGTGGGGGCTAAATCCACACCTGTATTTTAGCCCCGGCAGGGGCGACTGAAATTGCCCCAAACTGTTCAGTCGTCCCTGCCGGGACTCAAAAAGAAACCTTTTTCTAAAACCCGACCGCTAAAGCGGTGGGCTATTATCGTACGCCCCTGCCGGGGCTGAGGTAAATCAAACCCTGCAAACAATAATGAAAGGATGCACTTAGCCAGGCGCAGGGGCGCTAAGACTGAAGATTCGGCGTTACTAACTCGCGGGCAAATTCTATCACCCACTTGCGCTGTTCCGGGGTTTCCGGCACCGGGCATCCTCGCGCCGCGCTCACCCGCCTTCTCCTGGTAAGAATCCGTTCCATCGGTTTTAAGAAAAAGACTTTGTCGTTCCCGCGTTAGAGGGTGTTTGAAATTCGGTTTAGTACCCCCAAATCATTCAAATGGCACGCGGATGATCCGGCCTGGGCGCAGCACAAATTGCACAAAAAATCAGATTTCAGGATGACTAGCCCCGCGCTTCAGCGCGGGGGAATCAAAAATTACTATAGCTCCTTCCGGGGCTTCAGCCCCGCGTTTTGGCAACACTCGGGGCTGAAGCCCCAATCTGTTTTATATGGTTTCTCTCTTCCCCGCGCTGAAGCGCGGGGCTAGTCAATTTATAATTCGTGAAATTTGTGCTGCGCCCTCCGGCCTTATCTCAACATCCTACCAGGGCGGAAAGTTAGGCCAGGGCGCTGTGAAATTCAAGCAAAAACCCGCTGGTGGTTTTTACCGCAAAGGCGCTAAGACGCTGAGGGTTGTATACTCGTTAAGGGTTATTTATGGCGTTTCGTTTCGACGGAGTGCAAAACTTCAGTTTTGCAGGTGCAATGCAAAGCTGAAGCTTTGCACTCCGATCAAACAGCAACTACTAACCCTTAATGAGTATATAAACCTTTGCGTCTTCGCGTCTTTGCGGTGATCTTTTTCCCAGGCTGACGCCCATGCGCAAAACCGTTATCTCAAATCCGCCTGCTCCCCCTCGGATCTCAAATCCCCAATCCGAAATCCGCAATCCGCAATCAGAAATCCCCATCATACCTCCCGCAGCGCTACCACCACCTCCTCCATCCCGGAAAACCGCTCCGCGGGGGTTTTGGCCAGGCAGCGGGCGACGATGGCGTCCCATCTGGGGTCCATTTCCCCGGCGCGGAGGCGGGAGGGCGGCGCGGGGGTGCTGTTGAAGATCGCGTGGATCAGGGCCATCTCGTTTTCGCCGCTGAAGGGCAGTTGGCCGGTCAGCAGCTCATAGATCACCACCCCGAAGGAGAAAATATCCGCCCGCTGGTCCACCCCCATGCCGGTAACCTGCTCCGGGGCCACGTAGCCCAGGGTGCCGATTACCGTGCCCAGGGAAGTCATGGCGCTCACTAACGGGGATTTGGAAAGCCCGAAATCCATGATCCGCACCTGGCCCTGGCCGTCGAGCATCACGTTGCCGGTTTTCACGTCGCGGTGGATGATCCCCCGGGCGTGGATTTCCCGCAACCCCTCAGCAATCTGCAAAAGCAGGCGCCGCGTTTCCGCAAGCGGCAGGGGGAAATGCTGCTTCAAGTAGTCCTTCAAAGTGCCGCCGGGCAGGTATTCCATGGCGATGAACCCGCGCCGGGGTGCATCGCCCCCGGCCCGGCGGGCCGGCATCCCCGCGGAATCCGCTTCCCCAATCTCGAATACCTTGACGATGTGCCGGTGCGAAAACGAGGAGAGCAACTGCCCTTCCCCGGCAAAACGCTTGCGGTTTTCCGGATCGTGGAGCAAGTCTTCGTGCAGGATTTTCAAAGCGACGATCTTTTTGCTGTTCACGTCCAGCGCCTTGTAAACCTGCCCCATCCCGCCCTTGCCTAAGAATTCCAGCAATCTGTAATGGGAGATGTAGCGCGATTCCCGCCGCTGCACCACCTGGCGGGCGGCGATCAATGCCAGCGCCCCGGCCCCCCCGAAAACCGCTAAGGAAACGATTGCGGAGTAGAGCTTCCCCTCCCGGATGGTAGCGTGAATGCTGAGCAGGTAGAGCAGCGCCAGCCCGGCGATGAACAGGGGATGGGCCAGGTATTTGCGGGTGCGCTGTTTTCCCGCCAAGCGAAAAAAGAGCCAGGCGAGCAGGATGAGCAGGGGCAGTTTGGCCAGCTCCCAGGCGGGATGGGCGTATTTAAGGGAACGCGCCAGGGAATACGCCAATTCCCAGAACCAGCCAGGCGGCCCGGAAAATTCGGAGATTTTTAGGTAGCCGGCAGCGACGTTCTCGCGCCGGACCGTCTCACCGCCCGGGAAAACCACCTCCAGGTCGTAACGGCTATTTTCGGCGGGGTAGAATTGCAGCGGGAGGGGGTCGAGCGCCTGCCGGGAGGCGGCTATGCCGGGGCGGCCTTCGCCGTCTTTTTGCCACAGGGTTACTTTTGCGCCAATGCCCTGGGAATTGCTGCGAATCCCGCGCAGTTTCACGCTGAGAACCCGTTCGGGGTTAAAGCTGTTTTCATACAGGTTCAAGCGGATGGTTTCCATGTCGAGCAGCCACAAATCCGCGTCCCCATCAGCGTCGAAATCCGCCAGGTATGTCAGGCCCTGGTTCCGAAACCCGATCTCGGAATATTCGGAAAATTTTCCCCCGCTGTTTTCATAAAACCGGTCTTTGAAAAATAAATCCGGGTCGCCGTCGCAATCGATATCCCCCAGGGCGGCGCCGGCATAGGTAGGGTCTTCGAATTCGAGGGCCTGGCCGGGTGAAAAATGCGCCTTTCCGTCATTCAGGAAAAAAACTGCCCGCCCTTCCCGCCAGGCCAGGAAAATATCAAGCGCCCCATCATTATTCACGTCGCCGGCGGTCGCCCTGACAATGTAGGGATACTCCTCGAAATAAGTTCCATCGATGCCGCCCGCCGCCGCCGCTTCCGTGAAGCGAAAATTTCCTTCATTGAGATAGAGCTCGCAGGGATCGTTTTTATCAAATTTGAAAATATCCATCAAACCGTCATTGTCGAAATCCGCCAGCAGGACGCCCCCGGCGGCGGCGTTAGAAGGGGTCGGCGCGCCGAAATTCAACCCGCCGGTAAAGTTCCCGATGCCGTCGTTTTCATACAACCACAGGGGTTTCAGGCTGTCGGCCTGGGCCAGGGAGAGGAAGAGCAGGTCCAGGTCGCCGTCGTTATCCAGGTCTGTGAATTGAATATCGCCGTTGGCGTTATCATCCATTGGCAGGGGAGAGGGCCGGGAACGGAATTTCCAGGAGCCCAGGTTGAAATAACAACGATTGCCGGCTGCGGGCCGGCGCATATAAATATCCACCAGGCCGTTATTATCCAAGTCCGCAAAGGCAATCACCGCATCAGTCCCGCGGGGCGGGGGGCGGAGGCGGTCGCTCATTTCGTTGAACAGGCCGCCGTGGTTGGCATACAGCCGGGTCGGAAAATCCCCGATGGGATGGAGATACACATCCGCGGCGCGGTTGTTATCGAAGTCGATCATCTCCGGGCGCCCCCCGACCAAATGGATGTTAACCGAAGGAGATATGTCCGTGAAGGTGGGGATTTTTTCCCAGGTGGTGCCGTAAATCCCGCTGGTGGCGAGGAAATACAGGCGGTAGGAGTTCTCGCTGCGGAGGCTCTGCAATCCCAACAAGGTTGAGGCGATATTGTTGGAAATTTTTTGATACAGAGACCACTGCTTGCCGTCATAACGCAAAATATCCCCGCTGTGGCTGATAATCCAGCCCTCCGTGGGGGAAATCATCTCCACGTCGCGCAGGTAGGAACTGACCGGGCAGGGCATCGAATCCCAGGCGGCGCCATCGTAATGCCAGATGCCGCGGCTGCCCACCGCCCAGCCGTCGGTGGGGGAGAGGAAGCTGAAATTCATGATGAAACTGCGGGAATCCGCCTGGCGGGCGGGAGTGGAACTCCAGCCTTTTCCGTCAAAATGGAAAATGGCGCCGTTGCGGCCCCCTACCCAGATATCGTTGGGAGAATTGAGCTTCAGGGCGCGGAAAATCTGGTCGGTCAGTTTCTGCTGAAGCCGCCAGCGAGCGCCGTCGTAAAAATAAACCAATCCATCCTGCCCGGCCACGTACCCCTTGGTGAGATTGCCTTCGCGATACATTTTCAGGCGGAACATGACCAGGTCGTCATTCAAATCCGCCAGCGCCTGGGGGAAGGCGATCTTCCGCCATTCCCGCCCGTCAAAGCGGTACATGGTTTTTTTCCAGTTTTTCACGTCGTGCCCTAACGCCCACACCTCCTCATCGGAAAGCGCATCCACGCTGAGCATCTCGATAATGGTGCGGGTGAAAGCGGAAGCGTCGAGCATCTTCCGCGCCTGTTTGCCATCATAATGATAGACCCCGCGGTTGGTGGAGAACCAGATCGAAGAATCGCTTACCACCGAGAGGGTGTAGCCATATTCGCCGGGTTCGAAGGGGATTAACTGGTAGAAAGTGGGGGAGGGCTGGGAAAAAGCCGCTGAAAAGATCAGGCAGAAGCATAGCACCGCCAGCGCACGAACGCCGATGCGGGCAGGGGTCGATGATTTTTTAATCGGCATGGGCTAAATTAAAGAAGCTTCGGGGAACTTGCAAATGTTCCAACGCAAAAGGACGTGATTGGATTTCCTGGCTGCCGGCCGTTCAAACCCCTTCGTCCCCGACGCCGTATATCGTCACCACTAACCGGCGCGAGGAGGCGCGGTCGCGGTGCTCGCAGAGGTAAATCCCCTGCCAGGTCCCCAGGTTCAAGCGCCCGTCAGTAATGGGAAGGGTCACGCTGCTGCCTAACAGCGAGGCTTTGATGTGCGCGGGCATGTCATCGGGACCCTCGAATACGTGGGTGTAGTAGGGCGCGTTCTCCGGCACGGCATGGTTGAAGTGCGCTTCCATGTCCTCGCGCACGTCCGGGGAGACGTTTTCATTGATGGTCAGGGAGGCGGAGGTGTGCTGGATGAAAATATGGGCGATACCCACGGAAATCTCTTTGATTTCCGGGAGATGCTGCAGGATTTCATGGGTGATGACGTGGAGGCCGCGGGGTTTGGGGGCAATTCTAATCTCTTTTTGAAACCATCTCATAATGGTTCTTTGATCGGGTCTGGGTGAGAACGGGCTTATAAGTCTATACGTCAGAAGGCGACTGCCCAAAAGGGGCAGTCGCAAATAGAATTGCCGCCTGCCCCTGAACGATAGTCAAAAAGCGCCGGGGAGATGAAGTCTGCTCCGGCATTCACCCCGATTTA
>CAZFVV010000203.1:0-8142 GCA_964522165.1 uncultured Calditrichaceae bacterium | reverse complement strand
TACCGCCGGTTCCCTGGAGTTCGGGATGTTCGGATTGTTCTCTTACTATAACGATCCTTTTCTGCCTCACCGGGATTTCAGTTTCCATGCCAACCTGGGCTGGTATTACCACAATGACGCCGGCCAGGTGCTGATCGAGGGAGACCCCTCTATCAATAAGGTAGAACAGAAGTCCCAGAGCAATGCTTCCGCTCTGCGCTACGGGTTGGGGTTTGTTTATCCTACCGAGATGTTCGACCTAAATCTGGAGCTGTGGGGAAATGTCTTCCTGCAGGAGCCGGATTCATTTGCCTTCAGCCGGGAAAATTATATTTACATGACCCCCTCCATCCGCTTCAGGCCGAAATGGTGGGTCAGCTTCGACCTAGGGATGGATGTCCGCTTATCCAGTAACTCTAATACCACCGCCAATCAGATTACCTTCACCGGCGAGGGAGCGTTGGATTTACCCAATTACCCGGCCTGGAGAATGCACTTAGGGATGAATTTTGTGATTACCCCCGGGCAGGACCGCCTCAAAGGCGGGGTGGGCGACCAGGGCGACGTGCGCAATAAAGTCGATTTCTACGAAAAACTGCTGAGAGAGCGCGAAAGAACCCGCTCCATCGAAGAAGAGCTGCGCCGCCTGAAGCGGGAGCGTGAACAAGCGGAAAAAGAGCTGGAAGAATTACGCCAACTGTTAGAAGAGGAAGGAAAATAAACGCTAACACCTTTCACGTTCAACTAAAAAATCCCTCGCTTGCGGAGGGATTTTTTTTTCTATAAGGGATCGATGGTATGGATGAAGATAAAATTATCCGGCTGCTCAAAAAAGTGAAGCGTGAGGCGCTCGCCATCTATTCCAATTTTCACGTTGGCGCGGTGCTGGTTTCGGAAGATGACCGGTTGGTTTCCGGCTTTAATATCGAAAGCAGCTCTTACGGGCTTACCATTTGCGCGGAACGGGTGGCGCTGTTCAAGGCGCTTACGGAAGGCGTCAGGCAGTTCAAAAAAATTTATATCATGGCCGATGGAAGCGAGCCTTGCCCCCCTTGCGGCGCCTGCCGCCAGGTGTTGATGGACTTCGCCCCGGGCATCGAAGTGATCATGCTCTCCGAAGACGGGAAAAGAAAAACGTTCCCCTTGCGAGATTTGCTGCCCCACGCTTTCAATGATGAGAATCTGCGGTTTTGAGAGGCCTGAAACGTAAAGCGTAATGATCGATGGCCACGCTTCAGCGTGCATAGCGGCGGGAAACGTGAAACCTGAAGAGCGCATTCGCTAATTCATCCTTCGGCGAAATCCTGGTGGAAAGGGTAAGGCGCTTCAGCGCCCTTACATCTTTTACCCCGCGGTTCACCGCGGGAGGAATGGCCGGGCAATTTGTCATTCACCCACGCTCCCAAACCGCTTCAGAATTTTATTTTTTTGTTTGACAATCTGCAATTTTATGTTTTATTAAGCGCGAAATTCCTGCCCGCGGCAGGCAGGCGCGAATGAACGCGAATTAATTTTTATTGAAATTAGGTCCTCCCCCAAATTTGTGAATTTCATGGTTCTAAGGGGAAGCGCAATAAGTAAAGGCAGCAAGTATGGCGAAGAAAGCGCGCACGGCGATTACTCCGACTCGAGACGAAAATTACCCGGAATGGTACCAACAGGTCATCCGCGCGGCGGATTTGGCTGAAAACTCCCCGGTACGCGGCTGCATGGTCATCAAACCCTGGGGCTACAGCCTGTGGGAAAACATGCAGCGGGCTTTGGACAAGATGTTCAAAGATACCGGGCATCAAAACGCCTACTTTCCGCTGTTCATTCCCATGAGCTTTATGCAAAAAGAAGCCCAACACGTGGAGGGTTTTGCCAAAGAGTGCGCGGTGGTAACCCATCACCGCCTGGAAGCAGATGAAACCGGAACGCTGAAGCCCGCTGCGCCCCTGGAAGAACCGCTGGTGATACGCCCCACCTCCGAGACGATCATCGGGGAGATGTTCTCAAAATGGATTCAATCTTACCGCGATTTGCCGCTGCTGATCAACCAGTGGGCTAACGTGGTACGCTGGGAAATGCGCACCCGCCTGTTCCTGCGCACCACCGAATTCCTCTGGCAGGAAGGGCACACCGTCCACGCGACCGCGGAAGAAGCGCAGGAAGAAACCCTGCGGATGCTCGACGTTTACGCCGACTTTGCGGAAAACTACATGGCCACCCCGGTGATCAAGGGCGAGAAAACCGAGTCCGAGCGCTTCCCCGGGGCGGTGCGCACCTATTGCATCGAAGCAATGATGCAGGATCGCAAGGCGCTGCAAAGTGGAACTTCCCACTTCCTGGGGCAGAATTTTGCCCGCGCCTCCAACATCAAATTCTTAGACGCCGAAGGAAAAGAGCAATACGCTTATACCACCTCCTGGGGGGTTTCCACCCGGTTGATCGGGGCGCTGCTTATGGTGCACTCCGACGATGACGGCTTCATCGTTCCGCCCCGGCTTGCCCCGGCGCAGGCGGTCATTTTACCGATCATCCACGATGAGGAATCGCGCGGCGAGATCATGGCGTATTGCCGCCGCCTGAAAAGCGAACTCCAGGCCATTCCCTACAGCGGCGGCAGCCTGACCGTGGAGTTAGACGCCCGCGACGCCCGGGGCGGCGATAAATTTTGGCACTGGGTGAAGAAAGGGGTTCCGCTGCGCATAGAAGTAGGCAAGCGCGAGGTCGATGCGGGGATGGTCTCCATGGGGCGGCGCGACCGCGACCATCGCGAGCGAAAATCTCTTTCGCACCATGAATTTGTCGCCACCGTCGTCGATCAATTGGAAGATATTCAGAAAAACCTGTATCAACGGGCGCTGCAATACCGCGATCGACATATCGTGCGGATCGACGACCGGGAAGAATTTTACAAATTTTTCACCCCGGAAAACCCGGAACAGCCGGAAATTCACGGCGGTTTCGCGTTTTCACACTGGAACGGCAGCTCCGCGGTGGAAGAGAAACTCCGGCAAGATTTGGGAGTCACCATTCGCTGCATTCCCCTTACGAGAGCTGAGGAAGCGGGGCGCTGCGTGATTACCGGCGAGCCCAGCAAAGAGCGAGTCGTATTCGCCAAAGCGTATTGAAGCGCCCGGCGCATCGCCCCATGCGCCATGCACTTTGCGAATTAATTCTGATTTCAACGAACAAAGGAAATCCTGATGTACGGCCAACCCGGATTTGGTTCTATCAGCCCGGCAATCAAGAATCTACTGCTCACCAATATTGCGATTTTCTTGATCCAGTCGTTAATCGCCCCCAACCTGGACAACGTTCTTTCCTGGCTGCTGCCGCCGGGGTACCAACCGGGCGCAAATACCAGCGCGTTCGATCTTATCTTTGGTTTGATCCCTTCCCTGGTGGTGACCAAGTTTTACATCTGGCAATTAGTGTCGTACATGTTCCTGCACGGCGGTTTTTGGCACATCTTACTCAACATGTTCATCCTCTGGATGTTCGGCAGCGAGTTGGAACAAACCTGGGGAACCCGGGAATTTGTGCGCTACTATTTCTTGACCGGAATCGTCGCGGGATTTTCCATTTTGATCTGGAATCTGGCTA
The DNA here is from genome assembly GCA_964522165.1 of uncultured Calditrichaceae bacterium. Taxonomy (GTDB): domain Bacteria; phylum Calditrichota; class Calditrichia; order RBG-13-44-9; family J075; genus JABWBP01. The sequence goes on along the minus strand of CAZFVV010000203.1, from coordinate 4,572 downwards.
TGGGTATCGATCCACTTACCATCGGCGCTTCCGGGGCGGTTTTTGGCATCCTGGCCGCGTATGCGCTGTTTTTTCCGGATCGCTACGTGTACGTGTATTTCCTCTTCCCGGTGAAAGTAAAGTATTTTGTGGTATTTATCGGCATTTTGGAATTCTGGGCGCTCCCTACACAGGATAATGTTTCCCATATTGCCCACTTAGGGGGAATGATCGCCGGCTTCTTCTATTTAAGGCACCGCTACCGCCATTGGGGAATTGGCCGGAATTTTTTTAAGGATTTTTTTAAAAAAAAAGATCGCTGGTAACCTCTCCCCCTTCCAAAGATAAAGAGGCGAATCAACCCGGGGAGGAAAAAGAATCGTACGCCCGGGTTTTAGATGAGCTTCTGGATAAAATCAATCGCAAAGGGTATGACAGCCTGACCGCGCAGGAAAAGGAGCTGCTCAAGAAAGTTTCCGAATATTTGGATAACCTTTCCCGTGAAGAGGACCGCGAGTCTTAAGCTTAGACCTCAAAGGTTTTCAAAACCTTTGAGGTCTTGATTTTTACGGGTGTAAAACAAACAGCCCGGCAAAGTTGCTTTGCCGGGCTGCTGCGTTATTGGCAATTTTGGGAAGCCGGATCAACCGGAGTCTTTCACGTCGATATTTTTGCTCACATCGTAAAACCCCAACTCGTTCTTATTCTTCATTTTGATTTTGATAACCGAGTTTTCCCCGTAGCGCCCGCGCAGGATCTCATCGGCCAGGGGGTCTTCGATATGTTTCTGAATGGCCCGCTTCAACGGCCGGGCGCCCAACACGTCGTCAAAGCCAGTGGAGACGATGAACTCTTTGGCGCCGTCGGTCAATTCCAGGGAAATACTGTGTTCCAGGAGGCGGCCGGCCATTTCGTCCACCAACAGCTCTACAATCTTGAAGACGTCTTTCTTCAACAGTTTGTGGAAGAAGATCATTTCGTCTAACCGGTTCAAAAATTCCGGGTTGAACATCCGCTTCATTTCGGTTTCGATCTTCTGTTTCATCACCTCGTGTTCTGCGTCTTCCTTCCCCTGGGTGAAGCCCATGGAGACGTTTTTCTTGATCTCCCGGGTACCCACGTTGCTGGTCAAGATCAGGATGGTGTTGCGAAAATCCACCTTGCGGCCTAAGCTGTCGGTCAATTGCCCCTCATCCAGCACTTGCAGCAGAATGTTGAACACGTCCGGGTGCGCTTTTTCGATCTCATCGAATAAAATTACCGAGTAGGGGTGGCGGCGAACTTTTTCGGTCAACTGGCCGCCCTCTTCGTAGCCCACGTAGCCCGGGGGAGAACCCACCAGGCGGGACACGGAGAATTTTTCCATGTATTCGGACATGTCGATGCGGATCAGGGCGTCTTTGCGCTCGAAGAGGTACTCTGCTAACATTTTGGCCAGGTGGGTTTTGCCCACCCCGGTCGGCCCCAGGAACATGAACGAGCCGATGGGGCGATTGGGATCTTTCAGCCCCGCCCGGGTGCGGCGGATGGCCCGGGTAATGGTTTCCACCGCGCGGTCCTGGCCGATCACTCTCCCCTTGAGGTGGTCTTCCATGTGCAGCAATTTGTTCGATTCGCTCTGCGCTACCCGCTGTACCGGGATGCCGGTCATCATGGAAACCACTTCCGCAATATCGTCATCGGACACCGTGGCGACGTGGCTTTCCTCTTCCCGCTCCCATTTGTTGCGCTCGTAAGCCAGCTCTTCCTGGAGGCGGCGCTCCACGTCGCGCAGTTTGGCGGCGCGCTCGAAATCCTGCTGCTTGGCGTACTGTTCTTTCTCCTGGCGGATTTTCTCGATGCGCTGCTCCAGCTCCAGGATGGCCTTGGGCACCACAATGCTGGAAATGTGCACCCGCGATCCGGTCTCATCTAACACGTCGATGGCTTTATCGGGGAAAAATTTATCGGTGATGTAGCGTTCGCAGAGGCGAACCGTGCCTAAGAGGGCTTCGTCGGTATATTTGACCCGGTGGTGGTCTTCGTACTTGGTTTTGATGAAGCGGAGGATTTCTAAGGTCTCTTCCGGGGTGGTGGGTTCGATCATGACTTTCTGGAAGCGGCGTTCCAGGGCCCCGTCTTTTTCGATGTACATGCGGTATTCATCCAGCGTGGTGGCCCCGATGCACTGCAGCTCCCCGCGCGCCAGCGCCGGTTTGAACATGTTGGAAGCGTCTAAGGAGCCGGAGGCCCCGCCGGCCCCCACGATGGTGTGCAATTCGTCGATGAAAAGGATCACGTTGTCGGCTTTTTCCAACTCGCTCATAATCGCCTTCATGCGCTCCTCGAACTGGCCGCGGTACTTGGTTCCCGCCACGATGCTGCCCATGTCCAGCGCCACGATGCGCTTGTTGTGCAGCACCCGGGGCACTTTTTTGTTGATGATCCGCAGGGCCAGCCCTTCCGCCACCGCGGTTTTGCCCACTCCCGGCTCGCCGATCAGCACCGGGTTGTTCTTCTTGCGGCGGCTCAGGATTTGCGCCACCCGCTCGATGATCTGGTCGCGCCCGATAATCGGATCCAATTTCCCTTGCATGGCCAGTTGAGTGAGGTCCCGGCCAAAATGGTCCAGCGCCGGGGTTTTGACTTTCGGGGATGGTTGCGAAGCGTAAGACATGGATGGCTTTCCCTCTAATATATTTTTCAACTCGTTGAATACCACGTTGTAGTCAATATTAAAGCTCATCAGCACCTGCGCCGCCAGACCCTCTTTTTCTTTCAGCAGGGAGAGCAGCAAATGCTCCGTGCCGATAATGTCCGATTTGAAATTTTTCGCTTCCAGGTAGGTGATTTTGAGAACCTTTTCCGCCCGTTTGGAGAGCGGCAGGTTTCCTAAGGTCATCATCCCCCCCGCGGGGCCGGAGGCTTCCTCCAGCCGTTGTTTCAGCTTCTCCAAATCCAGGTTCAGGTTCCGCAAAATCTTGACCGCGATGCCTTCGCCCTCTTTCAAAATCCCCAACAGCAAATGCTCGGTGCCGATATAATCGTGCCCCAAACGCATCGCCTCTTCTTTCGAGAAACGAATGACTTTTTGAACCCGGCTGGTAAAGTTATTTCGTTGCGAGAATCCTAACATGATCAAACATGCCTCATTAGTTCGATGAACTCACTGTGAACATAGCGTCTTTTTTTCCAGATCAATATAACTGATTCACCCCCCCTAATCAAGTCAGATTATCGCAATAAACGGACAAATGTTGAACGGCGAGTTTAGAAAAAATATCCCGGGGAGAAATAGACCTCAAAGGTTTCCGAAACCTTTGAGGTCTTTTGGCCGCGTATAACTTCCTTCGGAATATAAAATCGTTTGTTTTCCTTCCCCCAAAGGATTAAAATTTCCCAGGAACAGTTACGGCCTTAAGCCGTTGAAGAAAGTGCTTCCATAAACCGGAGGTATGGCGATGAAGAGAAAGCTTTTTACCCTGGTGGCTGTCGCCGCTCTCACGTTTTTGTTGAGCGGCTGTTACACCCAGCTGGCCCGCAGCAACAGCGACCGCCAAGCCGTCGAAGAAGAGACCTATTACTACGAGGATGAAGACACTACCTACTACGCCGACGAGCCGGAAACGGAGTATGGCGAACCGGAAACGGAATATCAAGTGTACCACTACTACGTTTACGGGTATCCTTACGATTTTGCGTTTAACTATTGGGATCCCTGGTGGGTCAGCCCGCGCTGGGGATTTTATACCGGCTTCTATTGGGGCTATCCTTACTGGTATTATCCTTACTGGTACTCTCCTTATCCGTATTATGCCTATTATGGCGATCCCTGGGGGTATTGCTATTACGGCTGCGGGGGTTATTACGGGTACGTGCATCCCAAAAACTTCGCGCCGCGCAGCTTTGGCCGCCGCTCCGACGCTTCCGGGGGCGGGACGCTGGCGGGCAACAACGGCTTGAAACGCAGCCCCGATCCGGAAAACGGCCGCTGGGGCGTTCAACAAACGGCCACCCGCTCCGGGGCGGGAAATGTTGCGGCCGACCAGAATACCCGGCGCTCCGGCGTGGCGGTAGATCGTTCCGCCGGGAAAGAGCAGGTGCAAAAAGATACCCCGGCGCGACGGGAATCGTTCCGCCGGGATGCCCCCCAAAAACGCTCCGATGGTAAGAAGGTTGCCCCGCCCTCCCGTTCCGGCAAATCCGGCAGCAAGGGTACAAAAAGCTCCTCCAAGCAGCCCCGGCGCAGCGATTCGCCGTCCTATCGCACGCCCTCTTCCGGCTCTTCTTCCGGATCCTCGGGAACCCGCTCCGGTTCTTCCTCTTCTTCCAGGAGCGGCAATAGCGGCGGCAGCAAAAGCTCTGGTTCCTCCGGCGGCGGTAAGCGGCGCTAAGATTCCGCAAACCGGGCTGCGGAAGGATAGAAACTCGAGAGTGTTACGAAACTTCAATGTGGAAAGGGACTATGAAATCTCGTCAGGGAACTCTTTGGATAGCGGCGGCGCTATTCTTTTCTTGTTTTGCTATGGCGCAGTCTGCGGTTGACGTGGCGCGGATTTTGGATATGGAAACCGGCTTTGGGGCGCGCGCCCTGGGCATGGGCGGCGCTTACCT
>CAZFVV010000202.1:0-8145 GCA_964522165.1 uncultured Calditrichaceae bacterium | reverse complement strand
ATTTAACCAAAGGAGGTTTTTTATGAAAATTTAGACCCGCATGGGGAATTTCTGGTTTATGCTGACACATTAAAAAATGTTTGTCCCCCCCCATTGATTTATTACATTAAAACCGGTTTCTAAATGGAGAGAGCGCTTACAGCAGAGTCTATCGTAAGGGCCTGGAAACGGAATCACTTCTGGCATACAAAATCAATTCAATCTGAAGTGAAGGGCAAGCAGTTATGATTAAACCTAAACTGCTCATTTTATCGCGGGAAGTCCCCCGCTGCTCCTGCCATCAGTCAGTCTTTAATAGCGAATATGAAATAACTGTAACGGGTTCGGAAGAAGATTTCGTTGAAAAATCAGGTTCGGAAGAATTTTCCGCTGCGGTGGTTTGCCTTTGTTCTGCCCGGGAGGAAGAGACGGAAGACTTCCTCCGTCTTGCTGCCCTTACCGGCCCTCTGCCGACCCTGGCCTGCTCCCGAACCCTCGATTCGGGCTTCGTGGCTGCGGCTGCCCGGGAGGGGGTTAATCAGTTTTTGTGCTGCACCATGGAGGGAGAAAAAATTCGCGGTCTTACCCGGGAAGCCATAAACCGGGAAGGGTTAAAGCACTGGCTGGAATCCCATTACCCCGGCGCCCTGGAAACCTCCCCTTATATGCTTCGGTTTATTTCCAAAATTGTTCGCACCTTTCCCCACCGGCTGCAATTGGGTGAAACGGCTGGCTGGCTGGGGATCAGCCGGAGGTGGTTGCAAAAACTTTGCCGCCAGGCGTTTGGTGTGTCTTTTACCCGCCTGATGCGCCGCCTCTACTTGCATCAGGCCCTGCGGATGATGCGCTATACCGGATTAGATAATAGCGAAATTGCTCTGCATCTTAATTATAGTGAGGAGAGCAGCCTGGCCCGTGATTTCCGCAAAGAACTGGGCTGCACTCCCAATGAAGCGCGCCAACGGCTCAGCGGCAACACCCCGGAAGAACTGCTCCATGAATCAATGAAGTAACGGATTCATCCACCAATCCGCACCTGTGCCCTGCTTTCCTCCCTTGAACTGACACCCCATTGATCCTTTCCCCATGGCTCCCATCCTGGCTCCATGCAAAATTTTATTCGTTTTTTCCCGCACTTTTTTACAAATCAGTTCGCTTATGGTATGAAAAGTTCCCTTATGGTTTTGACATATTATAGAAATTTTTGCAAAATGTAAGTGAAACATTAACTCAGGTACAAAATGGTGCTGCTGCAATGAAAACAGCATTCAATGTTATGAAGATGATTTTGCGAGGAATTTATCATGGAAAAAAAGTCTCTTTCGTTCTTTATACTCCTTTATTTGTGGATATTGAATTGGGGAATTATGTGTCAAAGCAATATTCCCCAGCATATCCGGGATGCTTACCTGCCCTTACTCGATCAGGGGGAAGCGGCGTACTCAAATACTCCCTCCGACAGCATTCTAACCCTATTGGGCCGCTGGCCCTGGGGACCTTGCTATACCGTGAACGCCCTTGAAGACCTGGCTTACATCGGAAATGGGCCGACGCTCCATATATTAGACATTTCTGAGCCGGATTCGCCGGAAATTGTGGGAGAGTATCTCACCAACGGGCTGGTTATTGATATAGAAATTAAAGGAACCCTGGCTTATGTGCTTACCGGTAAGTTAGAAATTTTTGATCTCCAAGATCCAATCAACCCCGTCAAATTAGGGGAAGTGAATTTATTCGGCGGCACGTTGCGAGTAGCAGTGGAGGGAACCCTGGCTTTTGTGAGTGTCTTTGCCGGCCTGGTCTATGCGGTAGATGTTTCCGATCCCCGCCAGCCGGTGGTACGAGGGGCTGTTGTCGCCGGGGGCCAGATTCCCAACTGCCTGGCGGCAAAAGATAGTTTCGCTTACGTAGGCAACCCGGAATGGCCGAACCTGATCATCATCGACGCCACCAACCCCGATAGCCTGGAATGGGCGGGGGAAGTTTATATCGATGGGTGGGGAGAAAGTATCTTTCTTGAGGACAGTTTGATGTACGTCGGGGTGAGAGGGTTTTCCGACGATCACTTTAGTATTTATAATGTATCCGATCCTGCTTTCCCGGTTGAAGTGGGAAGAGCTGTTTTACCAATGCCCAATAACCTTCATATCAATATTGGCAGCCTTACCGTGTCTGATGGCTACGCCTATCTATCCACCCGGCTAATGGGGGTTTTTGCGGTCGAAGTCTCCAATCCTTCCCTGCCGGTCATTGTAGATCGTATTGAAAGGTCTGATGGCCTCCTCTTAGATGCCTGGGCAACCGCTTACTCAGGGGGTACAGTGGCGGTGGCCTATTATTCCGGGGTATGGCTGGTGGATGCCACCCAACCGGATTCCTTAAAAGAACACACCTTTTTCCCTACCTCTGAAATCGCGCATAGAGTTGCTTTAAAAGACAACCAGGTCTTTGTTGCCAGCGGCTATGCGGGACTGTGGATTCTGGATATTTCCGATCCCTCCCAGCCGCGACAGATTTCCAATGTCAACACCGGCGGTTGGGCGGCGGATGTGGTGGTTTCCGACAGCTTTGCTTATGTTGCCAATTACGGATTAGAAACCGGTGATACCACCCGCGGGTTATGGGTGGTCGATATTTCCGACATACAACACCCCCAAACGGTAAGCCATCACATCGGCATTGCCAGAGAGGCTTATTATTCCGCTCATCACAATACACTGGCCCGATCGGGAGATTTAATATTTATGAGTGGAGCAAACAAGGCGATTAATGATTCAATTCTGGAAATTATTGACGTCAGCGATCCTTTGTACCCCGCATCCCTCGGTGTTTTCCAGGCAGCCTATGAACCCTACTATGTTGCTGTTCAGGATAGTTTTGCCTACCTGGCGACGCCGGATAGCGGGTTGAGGATTATCGATTGGCATGATCCTCAAGATCCCAGTGAAATCAGCCATATTCTGGATAATGCTCGCGGGATTGTAATAAATGATATATTTGCTTATGTCCTGACTCACGAACTTACAGTAGTGGATGTATCCGATCCTTATTCCCCTGCTTTCCTCAGTTCTACGGGAATTACATCCGGAGTTTACAGCCTGGACGGGGACATTTCCGGAAACTATTTGTACTGGGCAGAAGGATCGTTAGGTGTTGTAGATGTTTCGAATCCTTTTCAGCCCCGACAGATTACTACAGTCGGTGGCCCTTCTGGTGTAGCTGCGCGGGGGGACATTGTTGCTACAGCGAATCGTGTAAAAGGGGTTTGGATGTTCCGCCACAATGCCCTGACTGCTTTACCCGATGAAAAAACGGCTGAAAACATTCCACAACAAATCAAACTATATCAAAATTTCCCCAATCCCTTCAATCCCATAACCAGCATCGAATTTTATATCCCCCGCAAAGAAAAAATCACCATCGAAATTTTCAATATTCTCGGGCAGAAAGTAAAGACCCTGTTAAATACCGAAATCACCCCGGGCAACCACCGGCTGCGCTTTGATGCCTCAGATTTACCCTCCGGTCTCTATTTTTACCGGTTACGGGTATCCCCGAAGGGGCAGGCCGCTCCGTTGGAGAAGGCTCCGGGTATTTCATTAACTCACAAAATGGTGCTGCTGCGATAAAAAAGACACTCATTGATAGCAGGGAGCGCTCACCGCCCTCATGGGAAATAAGAGAAAAGGCCCCCTTAACCTTTATTCCCGACTCATTTCCGCCCAGAGATACGCAGGACTTATATGCGTTAAAGGAGCCCTTTTCATTTTTTAAAATATACCGATTTCCAAGATCTTATCAAAAAAAGATTACATTAAAGGAGAAAAAAATGAATACCCGAAACTTTATTATCGCCATACTTTTATTCACCTTATCTTTCGCTTTCGCCCAACCGAATAATGTTGCCATTGATACCAACAGCACAGATCAAAGCGAAATCAGTATTGCCATCGATCCCCTGGATAATGATCACCTGTTGGCCGTCTGGAATGATTTCCGCTCCAGCATTTACTCAGATGCCGGGTATGGATTTTCCACCGATGGCGGCAATACCTGGAGCGTGGACACATTAGCGAAACACGATGGATATGAATTTGGTTTCGATCCTTCCGCCGCTTTCGACCACTCCGGAAACGCCTTTTATTGTTACATCGCCTCCAACGGGGGCCTGGGCGCGGTTTTTGTTTCCAAAACGACCGATGAGGGAACAAACTGGGCCCATCAAAGGTGAGTAGTAATTCTACAGGCCAGGATAAGCCCTTTATGGCGCTGGATAATACCAACGGCACTTATGATGGAAGAATTTATGTCAGTTGGACGGATTTTACCGGCGGAACCACCCGGATCAAATTCTCCTACTCCACCGATGGCGGCAGCAACTTTTCCCAGGAAATTACCCTGGGCAGCGCAAGCGGCGATCCCGGCTCGAATGCCTATCTAAGGCCTGTTGACACCACCCCGGGAACACCTACCGCCGATTTCGTGCAGGGCTCTATGCCGGCAGTTGGCCCTGATGGAGAGCTTTATGTGGTCTGGATGGAAGTAAACCTCTCCGGGAACAGCTATTTTAAAATTCGCAAATCCACCAACGGCGGTTCCTCCTTTGCCTCTGCCGTGGCGGCCGATACCTTTGCTTGGAATCGAAGCGGATGGGGCAGAATAGACCACCTGAATCTTCCCACGCTCGCGGTCGATCAGGATAACAGCTATGTCTATCTGGCTTACAAAGAAGACAGCCCTCCCCGGGTTAAATTCAAACGATCTACCGATGGCGGAAGCGGTTGGGGTGAAGCGCCCAAAGTTATTGCAAACCTGGGAGAAAAAGGAGAAGTATTTCCCTGGCTGGCGGTGGATTCTGATGGAAAGGTGGCAGTTACCCTCATGCACCGCCGCGACAATAATGAAGTGGATTGTTATGTTGCGGAATCTTACGATCGTGGCGCAACTTTTCGCTCCCCGATAAAAGTTACCGACCAGAGTTCGAACCCCTCAAACGCAACCTGGACACATCATTACATGGGAATGGTATTGGATGATGAGGGCAATAATTATGTGGTATGGACCGATTACCGGAATGGAAATGCCGATGCCTTTTTCGCCAAACTGAACACCCCGCCGGAAGCGCCGCAAAACTTAGTCCCCTCTGTGGTCGGGGAAAACGAGAATCCCCGGATCGATTGGGATGCCAACCTGGAAACGGATTTAGATGGATATGAAGTGTGGAAAAAAGAAGATGACGGCACATGGTATTTGCTTGCTACAACCAAAAATAATTATTATGTGGATATTCTGGAGAATAACGTCACCCTCGGTGATTGCCAGGGCTGCACTCCCATCTACTATAAACTGAAAGCAGTGGATTTGGCCAATAATAAATCCGGTTTTTCCTCGACAGTAACCTTTAACCAGCGTGGCGGCACGGAAAAAATCAGCGCCGGCCCCTCGGACCCTGCGATTGTTCCCGGTGAATATACGCTGCTGCAAAACTATCCCAATCCTTTCAACCCCGTTACCACGATCCAATTCGGCTTGAAAGAGGACGGTCCGGTGGAGGTTGCGGTTTATTCCCTCACCGGCCAAAAACTTGTAATTCTGGTGAATGAATTTATGGAAGCAGGAACCTATCAAGTGCAGTGGAACGGGAAGGATCAGCAAGGCAGCCCGGTTAGCGCCGGGATGTACCTCTACCAGCTAAAAGCAGGAAACCAAAGGCTGGTCAAGAAGATGATGCTCATCAAATAAAACTGCCTGCCGAAGCAGTCTGGCTGGATGCCTGCCCGACTGATGGCAGGCGGGTCAGGCAGACAGGTCAGACAGATCTGTCTTTTCTTAGAGAGATCATTTGGGACGCCAGTCGGCAAAGAATGCTGGATTATATTGCAGAGAACTTCCATAAAAAGTAGGATATTGGGTCATGAGTCGGCCTTGTTATCCGTTGTTAATAGCTCTTTTTCTTTTCTCTAATATTTTATCTGCCCAAATGGGTAATAAGATAAAAACTACCGAATACTATCGCCTGCAGAAGTTTCATGATATCGAATATGTTACCTCTACCCTGGTAAAGCTGACTGATAAAAATAACGGCTTATACAGATACTTTGATATATCGGAAAAACATTTTAGGGTTAGCGAGTTCTCTACGGATGTGCAGTTTATTGATTTATTGAGTATCGATACCACCCAGTTTACTTCCAGATTCATTCGGCAAACCACAATTCCCGTTGGCGGTCCTGTGGGTTATCCGCTAGTTATAGGAGATTTCAATAATAACAGTAAAACCGATATTGCGGGTCAATATAAAATAGAAATTAATACGCAATTGGCAACCAGCGCCATTGTGGAATTGCAAGTCGACAGTACATTCGTGTTAGAAAAGATATATGCCGATACAGATTCTGTTAATGTTCCCCTTGCTGCGACTGATGTGGATATGGATAGTTTAATGGAACTGAATTTCAGGTACGGCCAATTTTTCAGGAACTATGAAAGTTCGCACCCGGATTCTTTCCCGAATGTCTTTAACTTTAAACATCGCATGTGGGAACTAAGCAGCGTGGTCGGCTCCGAAACATTCACCGATTTGGATAATGATGAATTCACCGATGTTCTTTACGTCGGGGATGATTCTCTTCCACCGTTGGGCCATAACGTATATGTCGCCGAATATAATCCTGCGATCAATCAATTTGAAGAACGGTTTAGCCTCCACCCAACCCCGAACTGGATCGTGTCCGGCTTTAGTGTGGGCGACTTTGATGGTGACGGCTATAAGGAGTTCATAACCGGAAGCGCTTTGGGGGATGTTTATGTTTTTGAGAACGTTGGCAATGATACTTATACGCAAGTCTTTCACGATACAATCACAGCCTCTAACGCCTATTTAACCACCGCGACGAATGATATTGACGGAAACGGCAAAAGTGAGTTCTTTGTCGGCGGCAGCAGCTATCTTAATGGGTATGGCGGCAACCGCTTTTATTGGTTTGAAGCAGACGCTGATAATCACTATCAAAAAGTACGCAGTATTTTTCTGACCGGAACCAACGTTATCGGCATCTCCGAGTTGTACAATTATGATGTGAACAATGACGGTAAAGATGAACTGGTTTTTTCATTCGAAATCGGTTTGGTAATATTTACCTGGAATCCTGCCGGGCATTTTGAAGTGCTCTATCTGGATTGGTGGGAAAATTTAAATCAGAATATTCACAGTATCACAGCGTATGATTTATTTAATGCTGGGGTACTGGATTTATTTATCACTGTAAAAGATATCGCAACCCCCCCAAGAGTCAGGTCATTCTATTATAGAAACAATGTGATCAGTGGAATAAACGATGACTTAAACCAGGAAAACTTAAGTTACAATCTCCTTCATCAGAATTATCCCAACCCGTTTAACAGTACTACATCCATCGGCTTCGGGCTTCAAAAAGCTGATTTGGTCTCCCTCTCAATTTACGATATAACCGGAAAGGAGGTGATGCGTTTGATTGAAAACCAGCGGTTTTCACCTGGACTGCACCTGGTGGTCTGGAATGGTTTGAATCATACCGGAAAGAAGGTGAGCAGCGGAATATATCTTTATGAAATCCGTTCAAAAAATTTTAGGAGAGCTAAAAAAATGTTAATGATTGAATAGGAAATCTGGAGGTGTACCATGAAAACAAGTTCAATCTTTACGATTATATTTACATTGCTCTTATCCATTGAAATCCTCTCCCAGCCCAGTTCAAACTGGAATGATATTATCGATTTGAATGTAGATGTGATCTCCGATGAGTTCGCGGATGTTATGGACTTATATGTTGATAGGGATGGGCTTCATATCGTTGTGCAGCGGTCAAACCAATTGGACTATTATCTATTCAGCCCTACGGGATCACAAATTCGTAGTTCGGTAATCGATAATAATGTCACCGAAGATCCACGGTTAAGCAAAATTATCGGGTATGAAGAAAATGTTTACATTGTATATAAGGAGAATGACCGGATAAAGACGCGTCTATCTACCGACGCTGGTGCCACATGGTCGGCAAACATAAGTGAAATTATAATGCCAAATCCATTTAGCAATGGCCTTAACCTGTGGGCAAATGGAGACGGTTTGCATCGGCATTGTTGCATAAATCCGTTAAATAGTGGATATTCTAGCCGCCCTAATCG
>CAZFVV010000201.1:0-8306 GCA_964522165.1 uncultured Calditrichaceae bacterium | reverse complement strand
AATTTAACCAAAGGAGGTTTTTTATGAAAATTTAGACCCGCATGGGGAATTTCTGTTTGCGCCTCGAACGCGGAAAAATTCCATTGCTTCCCCCCGGCGAAAACCGTATTATCCCTCAGTTTTTTAAGACTTGTTTGAAGGAAAAGCGATGCCGGAAATCTTGACAGCGGAAATTTTCGAAGCCCTCAAGCTTGCTGATTTCGTGGCGCTGGACCTCGAAACCACCGGCCTCGATTATCAGAAGGAAGAGATCATCGAGTTTGCCGCGGTGCATTTCCACAACGGCGAGGCCGCGGAAGGACTGAATTTTTTCATCAAGCCGGGCAAGCGCATCCCTCCCTTCATCACCCGCATTACCGGCATCACCGACGCGGACGTGAAAGACGCTCTCCCGTTCGGGAAAATGCTCCGGCGCATCCGCGATTTCGTGAAAGATTACCCCATCGTGGCGCACAACGTGTCCTTCGACCTGCCATTTTTGGAATACCACGCCCGCAAGAGCAAAAACAACTTTGCCAACTGGAATGACAAAGCGCCGGAATACCACTACTTCCCCAATCCTAAGCTGGATACGGTGCTGCTGGCGCGGATGTATCAACCCTTTCTCTCCTCGTTTAGCCTGGAATCGCTGGCGGACTATTTCCGCATTTCCGGGGAAGAGAAAGCCCACCGTGCCCTCCCGGACGCGGAGGCCGCCGGGAAGCTCTTCCTGGAACTCCTGCAAATCGCGCTGCGAACCAAATTCGCCGACGTGCAGAAAATTCTGCAAATCCTGGAACCCACCGACGATCCCATCAAAACCTTCTTCGAAAACCTGGCCCTGTTCCTCTCCAGCGGTAAATACAGTTTCCCGGGAGAGGGCATCGGGCGGGAGCAGTTTGCCCTCAGCGCCAACCATTACAACATCATCGGGGAGAACGCCAAACCGGAGACCTGGAAAACCGAAACCCGGCCGATCGACGAAGAGGCCGTGGAAGATTTCTTCCGGGAAACCGGGGAGCTGGCCCGGGAGTTCGGGGTCTTCGAAACCCGCCCGCAGCAGGCGCGCATGGCCCGCGCCATCGCCAACGCTTTCAACGGCAGCATCTTCCTCATTGCCGAAGCGGGAACCGGCACCGGCAAATCCCTGGCCTACCTGGTTCCGGCCATCAAGTGGGCGGCGCAGAATTACGGGCCGGCCGGGCGGGTGATCATCAGCACCAATACCAAAAACCTGCAAGAGCAGCTATTTTTCAAAGACCTGCCCATTTTACATAGCATTCTAAAGGAGAAATTCAAGGCGGTGCTGCTAAAGGGCAAGGGCAACTACCTCTGCCTCGACAAGTGGGTGACGGCGCTGAACGACATACAATACCGCCTTACTCCCCAGGAACGGGTGCGCATGTTGCCGCTCTATTTCTGGATGCAGCAAACCCCGACCGGCGATATCTCCGAGAACAACGGCTTCCGGGTGGAGCGCAACGCCGGGCTGTGGTCCAAATTCATCGCCGAGAACAACTACTGCCCCGGCAAAACCTGCAAATACTACGACCGCTGCTTTTTGATGAAAGCCCGCAACCACGCCCGCGACGCTCACCTGGTGCTGGTGAACCACTCCCTGCTCTTCTCCGACCTGGCCGCGGATAACGCCATTCTTGCTGATTATGTGAACGTAATCTTCGACGAGGCGCACAATATCGAAAAAACCGCCACGGAGTACTTAGGCATCGAGACTACCCTGTGGCAGTTCCGGGATTATTTGAATAAGCTCTACGCGAAGGATAAAACCGAGACCGGGGTGCTGGTGCAGCTTCGCCGGCGCATTCAATCCGGTAGCTTGAAGCAGGCGCATTTGGACGCGCTCGCGAAAATGATCGATGAAATGGCCGGGCACATTCCCGCGGCCTGGAAGCTGATCCAGTTCTTCTTCCGCGACCTTACCCGCATTCTGAGCGCCAGGGTTCCCGCCAGCAACAACCAGTATTCCGCCCGCCACCGCTATCGCAAAGAAGAAGGAATATTCGAGCCGCTAACCGCGCAGTACCGGGAAATCCTCAAAGAGCTGAATAAGATTCAAAGCGATTTGAACGACCTGGTAGAGTATTTTGCGGAGCTTCCCCCGGGCGGCTTCGAATACCAGCGCCAGATTTTCCAGGACCTTAACGCCCAGGCAATGCAATCCGAGATGCTGATCAACAACCTGCAATTCCTGCTGGCCGCGGAGTGGGACAACTACGTGTACTGGTTCGAGCTGCCCGCCCGGGAGGGCAGCGACGACACCCGCCTCTACGCCGCCCCGCTCGACGTGGGGGGAACCCTGGCGCAGCGCCTCTATGCCAAATTGCAAACCGCTATTTTTACTTCCGCGACCTTAGCGGTGGACCGGAAATTCGATTATTTCATCAAACGGGCGGGGATTCAGCACGTGCAGCCGGAGCGGGTGGAAGCTTTGCTCCTCGATTCTCCCTTCGACTTCCGGGAGCAGGCGCTGCTGGCGATCCCGGCCTTTTTTTCCGACCCTAACAGCCCGCAGTTCAGCGGTGAACTCAAGCAACTGTTAGAAAAATTCGCCACCCGCCTGCCCCGGGGCAGCTTAGTGTTATTCACCTCTTACGCCATGCTGAACAACGTGTACCAGGCGGTGCGCCAGACCTTCGAGGCGGAGAATATTCCCCTGTTGGGGCAGGGCATCGACGGGGGCCGCCACCTGCTCATCAACCGCTTCAAGCAGGAGGAGAAATCCTTTCTGTTCGGCACCGACAGCTTCTGGGAGGGCATCGACGTGCCCGGCAAGGCGCTGGAGATCGTGCTGATCACCAAGCTGCCCTTCGACGTGCCCAGCGAGCCGATCATCCAGGCGCGCTCGGAGCTGATCCAGAAGCAGGGCGGCAATTCCTTCATGGAGTACTCCATTCCCGAGGCGGTGATCCGCCTGCGCCAGGGTTTCGGACGGCTGATCCGCAACCGCAGCGACTACGGCGCGGTGATCGTGCTGGACACCCGGATCATCAAAAAACTCTACGGGCGCATCTTCCTGCAATCCCTGCCGGTGGAGGCGACGATTTTGGGGGACGAGGAGGAGTTTTGGAGAGAGCTATTGAAGTGGTTTAAGTAGCGCCTCATTATCAGCGGTCAGCAATCAGCTATCAGAAACCGGGAAAAAACCGGCGGCTGATAGCTGACTGCTGATGGCTGATAGCTCTTATTGCTACGGGCAAAACGGCTCTCCCACCGGGAAGGGCACCGTCAGCCCCGCGTCGAAGGAGAGGATGATCAGCGCATCCGTGGAGTTGGTCGCCCCGTTGCCATCCACGTCGCCGATGCCGGCGTTGATGCGATCCAAAATCGGCTGGGGAATGGGCAACCCCGCGTCGTAGGACAGAGTAATCAACCCGTCGGTGGAGTTGGCCAGGAAATTTCCATCCACGTCCCCTAAAATCTCCGCTTCCCCAATCGCGTTGCCGGCCAGCCCGACCTGGTAAGGATTTTCATCGGGATCATTGCTGAAAATGGTCAGGGTGGCCATTTTAGTGCCCGAGGCGGTGGGAGCGAAGGTTACCACCACGTCGTGGGATTGCGCCGGCGGCACCGTAAAGGGCGCTCCCCCGCCGGTCACGGAAAATTCACTGGCATTGGGCCCGATGCTGAAGGCGGCGGTGACTTCCAAATTCGCCGTTCCGGTGTTGATGACCTGAAAGGTCTGGCTGGCCGTGGCGCAGGTCTGCACGTCGCCGTAATTATGGAACGCGGGAATAACCGCGATGTCCGGCTCCTGAAGCGCCGCGCCGTCAAAATAGACCACGTAAAGCCCGGTTTGCATGTCAGAAATCAGCACCTTCCCGGAGTTAAAAAACGGGAAAGCTCCCCAGGCGCCGTTGTAACCGCCGCCCGGCTGGGGATAGGTGTCGTAATATCCCGCTTCGAAAATATTGTTCGGATCGGAAATATCCACGATCCGCAAGCCGTCAACGTAGTGAGAAACGTACGCATAATCGCCCTTGACGTGGGTATTATGCGCCAGCCCGCCGGGAGCCAGGTAGCTGTCGGTAATGAAGGAGTTGTTCAGGTTTTGAACGTCCCACAGCTTGATGGTCTTGCCGGTGGTTTCTTCGGTGCTCATCAGGTACTTTCCGTCATCGCTCAGCCAGGCGTTGTGCACGTAGCCGCTGGCAGGAACCGGGATGCGCACCAGCAGGGAAGGCAATGCCGTGTCCGTTAAATTGAAAACTCCCAGGGAGCCGCTGCCGCCTTCGGAAACATAGACGATGTTATCCCGGGCATACACGTCGTGGCACTCGATCCCGAAATAGGAGGCTTGCGCCGGGGCGAGAGGATTGGCGAGGCTGAGCGCCCGCACCGGCTGCTGAAAGCTCCCCTCGGCATAGAGCATGGCGTTGGGCACATCGATATAAATATTATGGGACGTGCTGAAGCCGGTGTAGGTGGCCACCAGGGTGGCGGTATTGGGCAGGCCGGAGAGGTCGATGATGTGCATCCCGCCGCCGCTCTCGTTCACCACGTAGGCGTAGTGCTGGTAAGTTTTGATATCCCGCCAGGAGGAAAAGTCGCCGGGAATGAAGGTTACTTCCGTGGGGTTATTGGTATCGGTGATGTCGATAATGCTGGTGCCGGTTTTGACCCCCAACAGGGCGTACTCCCGGCCATCCGGTGCGGTATAACCCCAGCAATCATTATACCCGCTGGCGGGATACATATTGACGTGCGCCCGCAGGGGCACGTTGGCGCTGCCCTGGCCGCGAACGAGGCCGGGAAGCATGATCATCAGGAGCGCCGACAGCAAAACGGTTTCGCGCAATAGCTTTTTGAGCACGGGTGCACCTCCTTTTGGGTGAGATACAATCTCCCCGGCTCTTATGCAGCCGGGGAGATTCAGGTAATTTAGGAGTGCAATCCCGGAAGGCCGGGATGCACGTGAATTCGCACTTGATTTTGCACGCCAATATAGTGCGAACGCTTCAAAAGGCAAAACAATTTTTGCAATCCGCTATTTTAGCAGCAGAAGTTTGCGGTCGGCAATGAATGTACCGCCCCGGCCGGCAGGAGCCGCCGTATCACCCCGGGGCTTCGCCCACATCCGCAGGAAATATATCCCCGAGGGCGCCGCCTGCCCCTGCTCGTTGCGGCCTTCCCAGCGCAGCAGGTAAGTCCCCGCCTGCTGTTGGCCGTTCACCAGCGTTTGCACCTTCTGCCCCAGCACGTTGTACACCACGATCTGCACCTCCGCGGCTTCAGGCAACTGGTAACGGATTTCCGTGGCCGGGTTGAAGGGGTTGGGGTAATTATCCAGCGCGAAAGAGGCCGGCGCTTCACTCACAGCCGCCGCGCTGCTCCATGCCTTCAAGGCCGGCAGCAGGTCCGTGAACGTGCCGGCCGCGCACATGGCGCTGAAATCCAGGGAAACCGGGTTGCCGGGCAGCGCTTCCACGCTTCCCTTTACCGTGAAACGCACGTTCAGGAGGTTCACTTCGCCTTCCCCGCCGTAGGGATAGGCGTGTGCGGCTCTCAACCGGCCCTGCCCGGCTTCGAGGCCGTTTACCACCGGCTCGGTAAATCCCGCGGTAGTTCCCCCGCTGTAGCCGCTGAATTCTAAGAGAGCGGGATTCCAGGCCATCTCCAAAGTATAACTGCCGAGTTTTTCCCCGCTATTTGCCATATTGATGCTGACCGGTATTTCCAGGGTCTGGCCCCGGAAATTTAACGGGGCGAGGGCTTCCACCCGGGTTTCCCGCGCTCCCGGGAGGACCGCGGGCTTAGCCGGGGATGCCGCAGCCAGCCGGGTCGGGCCTGCGAGCGGCAAACTCCCATCAAGAGGTAAACACACCACCGTGCCCACCGGGTAGGGAACCGGCAGCCCCACTTCCCAGGTCATGGAGAGCAGCGCATCCGAGGAATTGGTGAAACCGTCTTCGTTCACGTCCCCAAAGCCGATGGCGATGCGATCGAGGAAGTTCTGCGGCAGGGGAACGCCGGTATCGTAGGAGAGCATCACCAGCCCGTCGAACGCGTTCACGGCATTTTCCCCGGTCACGTCCCCCAGCAAACCGGAGACGCCGGCGCAGCCGGGGCCGGCCGCCATGGCCACTCTTTGATAATACCAGATGCATTCGGAAGGATCGGAGTTAGGAGCAGCGGAAATCGAAACCCCGGGATTGGAATCGTACATCCAGAGAAGATCCACATAAACAGAGTCGTTGCTGGCGTTCCAGATGAAATTCTCAGTGATATTGGGATAGACGTCCGATTCATTGGGATTCCCGGCCAGGTGAACCGGGTTGCTCCAGGTCATTCCCCCGTCGCTGGAGTAGGCGCCCCAGATATCCGTGGCGAATACTTGCACAATCCCCCCCAGGTAAGTCGCGTCCAACAGCACGATGCTGCCGGTGAGGGGATCCTTCTCCCACTGCTGCCACACGCACACCAGCTCCCCGGGGTTGGGGCCCCTGGCAATGTGGGGATAGGCGTTGCCTAAGCCGTTTCCGGGACGGTTGTTCGTTAACGCGTTCTGAATAAAGGGATCGTCGGGCGCGCTGTACTCCAGGCTGCTGACCCGGGTAAGGGCCTGGGTATTGGAGTTCCAGTGCAGAATGGGATAATAGTCGATGATGGTGGAGGTATTGATATCCCGGATTCCCTGCACCGCCCCGAATACCGCGTGATAAACGCCGCCATAGTCGTATAAACCGTTCTGCTGGGCGAAGTTCTCGATGATGTATTGAGTCTGGCCGAACGGGGTAGGCGCGGTTGCATCGTCATCCCAGATGAGGGTGACGTTCCAGTTGCCCCCCCAGTTGCCGGTGGTTGCCAGGTGGGTCGATCCGTTGGGATAGAGCGCGCCGATGCTGGCCGGGGCGATCAAATAGGCCAGTTCCGGGGGATCCTGGGTATTGAAGGAAGGCCAGCGCTCGGCGTTCCCGTAATCGGCTACCCCGGAAACATTCACGTTCGCGCCGTCCAGCCAGGTCATGCCATAGTTGGTAGAATATTTGAAGTAATCCCCCGCGGTCCAGGCCTGGCCGGCAACATTGTTTTGCTGCGCAACGCATACAATCGTATCCCCCCAGATCGCAAAACCGGGAAACACGCCCGGGTTCAGGGCTAAAATGGGGGAAAAAGAGTAACCCGCCTCCAAAACATCCTGGTATAATTCCACCGGGTTGTTATGCAAGCATACCAGCGCCGCGTCATCGTTGCCATTGATGACCTTTCCCCAGCCGGTCTGGCGATTCGTCGTAATCGCCAGGTTTCCGAAGAACAAGTCCAGACCTTCATGATAATAATCATAGTTCACGTACCGGATGTTTCCCTGGGGAAGAATTTTCATGAAAACGGTGTGAATCCCGTTGTCTCCGCTTCCGTAGGCGTGCGCCAGCATTCTCCCCATCTCGTTGTTGGTGGCGTAATCGTACCAGGTTCTTCCCATTTCGATGCGCCCCTGGCTTTCCGCCGGCGTTGCATATATATAATTGGTGAGATGCTGCAAGCGCTCTTGAAACAATTTCTCATCCGCCTCGGTCACTTTTTGCGCCCTTTGGAATGGGAGATCTTTTGCCAGCAGGGCCTGGCTTAACGCCAAGAGCGACGTTAGCAAAATCACGAAAAATTTCCTGTCCATATCGACTCCTCTCAAGATAATGAAAAAGTAGATCCGTGCGCTTTGCCGGCGGCGTTCCCTTCCGCCTCAAGGCGTATCTAAAATTTCATCCCTGGGGAGAAAACGGATAAAAATTTTCAAAACCGGCGCTCAAGCATATTTCTCACCCCCTTTGGAACAGTGAATGTTTGGCAGGCGCATATTTAATCGGGTGAGCGCCTCTCAAGCCGGCAACAACGGGGCGATTCAGGATGATTTGTTTCGCCTGATCGAGCGTGAGAGAAGGCGTTCTCTATCCGGACCCGCAGGTGTAATCCGTTAGCAGCGAATTATATGAGTTCTCGTATTTGGGATATGCAGAAATTCAGGGCATTCCGGTCAGGCGGCGTCGATATTCCGCGCAGCTTTGCGATTCGCAAACCTTATTCGCCTCAACCGCAGGAATTTGATGAAAAGTGCAAAGCTGATATTCGTATTCCGAAATGCCGCCCGGAATATAGCGCTCGCCTGCCTGATTCTTCAATAAAAAATATTTTTCAAAGGAGATTGGCAAACATCTGTTGGAGCGTCACAAATAAAAAGGGTGATAACCCCTTTGCCGGGATTATCACCCATAAGTACCATTACTTTTTACGCAATACGCAATACGCAATACGACTCACTTCAAGAGCATCATTTTCTGCACTTTGCTGAAATTGTTGGCGGTAAAGCGGTA
>CAZFVV010000200.1:0-8318 GCA_964522165.1 uncultured Calditrichaceae bacterium | reverse complement strand
CTTAATCAAATAGCCGGGAGAAAGCAAGGATAGCAGGCTCACTATTATTGGCAGTATTCGTTTTTCTCTGTTTCTCCCCATAATTCATTTATTTGTGTTCATGTGCTCAGGTGCTCATGGATTTGGATCCTGATCAACCTGAACGCCATAACACTTGAACACGCTTTTCAGCTCAACGGTATCAACTGCGGGGCGCGCACCCAGAGGTGCTCGGTGATGTACATCCCGATCAGCGCCAGCGCTCCCGCCAGGGGCAAGAGGGCGGTTCCGCCGACCCAGAGAATAACCAGCGGCAGGAGGTTGCCCAGGGTTATGGTTCCTAACCAGAATGCAGCGCTGAATCTCCCCCGCACGATCATTTGCACGGTCTTCTTAGCGTCCGCGGTGGGGTGGGGGGTCAAAATTTCCGCAAATATTATCACCAGGTTAAAAGCAATGCCGCCGTAAAAAACCATCCGAACCACGTTTTCCCAACCTTCGCCGGGATAGAGGAGCGGGGCGACTATCGCAATCATCGCTGCCCCGGCAACCACCGAATGACCCAGCATGTGCAGGGCCAACGCCGGGCTTTGCCAGAAATCCCGCCCTTTGGCCTGGGCAAACAGAAAAGCGGTATAAATCGCGGTAAGGATCGCAAACAGAATGCCGCCCCAGGCTGCGAACTCACCGGTCGCCCAATCGAAAAATATTGAAACGCCTGATAAAACCAGAAATCCGCCGTACAGGGTAATGGCGTAACCGCCGCGCACCAGCCAGGACCTCCACTGGGGACGCAAGAGCACGTAAGCGAACCGCAGCGGTTTATCCAGGTCTTTTACCAAAAGGCCCCCGGTCAAAGCCAGGAACAGTAAACTGATCCCGATTCCCAGGCCCAGCCATTCGCCCATTTTGAACAGAGAAATATCTCCGAAATACAAGGTGAATAACGATACCAAAAAGGTTCCCGCGGCGACTGCTTTGGTCCAAATGTAAGCGGAGACTTCCCAGCCCCACATCACTCCTTTTCCCGGAGCATCATATACCCGCCGGACGGTCTCTCTGAACACCTCCGCGGCTTTTTGGAGCATTTTCGGCTCCCCTCCCCCACCCGGAACCAGCACTTTCTCAGCGGGACGCTTATCATCGCCAATCCAGCGGGCGTCCCCGTTGCCGGCCTGCCCCTTCGGGGAGAGCTGCCGGGCCATTTTTGCCGGATCGGATTCGGCGATGCGTTTCTCGGCGTATTTAGCATAGTGCCCCACCCCGGCAGTCTGGGAATTCCACATATAATCGGAAGAGCGTTCCGTGGCGGCGGGAACCAGCGCAGCGGCGTCGCCTTCGATGTAAAACAGTTTCGGGCGGGTTCCTTTCTCTATTTTTCGCGCCGTTACCTGCTCCCGGGCCAACAGTTGGGAGATTTCCGAGGCGGGATCGTCCACGTCGCCGGAAATGATCGCGTGTTCCGGGCAGACGTTCACGCAGGCGGGTTCCAGCCCGATATCCACCCGGTGGGCGCAGTAGTTGCACTTGGCGGCGGTGTGAGTGTCCGGGTCGATGTAGAGCGCGTCGTAGGGGCAGGCCTGGGTGCAGGCTTTGCAGCCGATGCAGCGGCGGTTGTCGAAATCCACGATACCGTCCTGGCGGATAAACAGCGCCTGCACCGGGCAAATCTCCACGCAGGGCGCATCCGCGCAGTGGTTGCAGCGCATTACCGAGAACAGGCGCCGGGTGTGGGGATATTCCCCCTTCTCGATATACTTCACCCAGGTGCGGTTGACCCCGATGGGCACGTCATGCTCCGCCTTGCAGGCCACGGTACAGGCGTGGCAGCCGATACATTTACGATTGTCGATGATGAAGCCGAAGTTCATAAACTCATCAAGGATAAAGGTTGATGGATAAAGGATAAACAAGATGTTTAAAATCAATCGGACCCTGGCAGCCTCCGGGAGATTTTGGTTTGCCCCCGCGAGGCTTCTGAGTTTACCGATGGCCATACCATTTTTGCAACTGTTTTCTTAACCGCGTTTCTTTAAGCGCCTTCGCATACCAAAACATTCCCCCCCAACATCTCTGTTGGGGGATAAGTCGTAGTCCAATTGTCATTTTAGATTATCCCTTCTCCTCAACCCGCCCACGGCATTGAGCGGCGCATACGATCCCCCTGCCGGGAACCACGCTGTTTCTCCCGAGGCTGCTGCGCAGTTGGCCGCGCGCTATCGTGGAAAATTGGCGAATATGGCTCCGGAATTTATTCGGAGCCATTTTTTTATCAAACGCTCGAAAAGATGCTGGATGGGGCTTGGATATTTACGGTAGTTTTCTTATTCTTCTTTCGGGAACAATGCTGATGAACAGATTCGCTATGCGCAACCGTAACGGTTACTCGAAAAGGAGATTCCTCAATGCCCAATTATATTTTGCCGTGGATTTCGATGTTCTCGACATATATTCCGCTGCTGGCCGCCTTCATGCTGATGAGAAGGCAGCAATTGTCCAAAGACTTGAAAATTTTGCTACTGTTCCTGGGAATTGCGGGAATAACGGAAGCCATCGCCGTGGGGTATGGCATGGCGGGCAGGCCGAATTTATGGATGCTGCACGTTTACACCCCCATCGAATTCAGCCTGACTCTTTTCATTCTTTCTTGCTGGCAGCGTAACCACCGCGCCCGCCGCTCCATCCGGGCCGGCATCCCGATTTACCTGGCATTGTATGCCCTTGCCAAAATTTATCAATTAGAGGATTTTTCCCCCGGCGTCCTAAATTATCTTACCCGCCCGGTTTCCCAATTGATCGCCGGCGGGATCGCCATCTATACCCTGCAGCTATTATGGTATTTTTCGGAAGATCAACTCCACCGGAATTACCGTCTTTGGATTACGGCGGCCTTTCTCCTTTATAATATCCTGGGGGTGGTCATTTTTGCGCTCACTTTCCTCAAAGACCGGCAAAGTCTGGTTTTCCTGGTCTATCTCCACGCGCTGGTCAATATCACTCACAACCTGTTATTTACCGCCGGGATCATCTGCGCCATGCGCTTCAAGCCGGAATTGGCGGAGTAAGCGCTGCGCGTCATTGGGCTTCGCCGTCATTGGCTGCGCACCATTTGCCTGCGGCGTCAATTGGCTTTGCGTCATTAATTGTCATTTATCGGGTGTGAAAGTAGCCGCTTCGGGGTAATACCGGCTATGGCGGGATACTACTGAAGGTGGTTTAGAGCAAATGGCTATAGATTTTCAGAAAATTATTTTTCCAACTTGCAAGGATTCAGGCCGGCTAATTTGCGCCAGGTAATAAAGGCAAAATGATTGAATGGCAAAATAATGTTTGATGTAAACATTTGAATCATTTTGCTATCAAATTATTCTGCCATGGAAATTATTTTTCTGAAAAACTATATTCTGCAATGACAGCGCAGCACAATGCCAACAAATGACAGCGAAGCGCATGACAACCAATGACGCGCAGCCAATGACGGCGAAGCCGAATGACGTTTATTCATACGCCGTAATAATCCCCTCCCGGATGGCGTATTTGGTCAATCCCGCCTCGGTGAAAATGCCCAATTTCTTTTGAAGGTTCAGACGGTGGGTGGCCACGGTTTTGGGTGTGATGTTCAACCTGTCGGCAATTTCTTTGGGGTTGTATTCTTTGACGATCAGGCGCAGGATTTCCAGCTCCCGCTCGCTGAGCTTGACCGGTTTCGGTTTCTCCTGGCGATGAAAACTTTCCAGGTAATCCTCGAGCATGGCGGTTTTCACTTCTTTGCTGAAATAATGCTGGCCGGTGGTTACGGCGCGGATGGCTTCGATCAATTCCGTGGTGGTATTCCCTTTCAATATATAGCCGGAAGCTCCCAGGGAAACCATTTGCTTGACAAAGACCAGTTCATCATTGATGGACAGGGCAATGACGCGGATGTTTTCGTCGATTTTCAGGATTTCCTCGGTCGCCTGCACCCCGTTCATTTCCCCGCGCTTGAAGCGGATGTCCATGACCACCACCTCGGGCCTTAACTTGCGCGCCAGTTTTACCCCCTCGGCGCAATTTGCCGCCGCGCCCACCACCCGGATATCGCTCTCCAGTTCCAGGCGGTGGCGCAAATTCTCCCGGAGCATGGTATCATCATCCACTAACAATACTTCGATATTCATCCTGGTTCCTTTTTATGCTGTTCCTCAAAGATTAAAGTGAGCAGCAGGCAAATTTGCCCTTACCTGCCCCTCCTGCCTCTGCTCTCTGCCCCTGCAAAACTGAAGTTTTGCACTCCGGCTGCCTACTGCCTACTCGCCTACTGTTTCTTACAGGGCACTTCGATGAGAAACCGGCTGCCCTTCCCCGGGGAAGTTTCCAGGGTGAAGCTGCCCCGGTAATATTCCACCCGGTCTTTGATATTCAACAACCCGAAGCCGCCCCCGCCGGGCTTTGGCGCGGCAGGGGATTCGGGCGGCAGGGAAAACGGGTCATGGCCGAACCCCACCCCGTCATCGCGGAGCTCGAATTGAAAATAATCCTGATTGCGGCGAGTATAAATCCGGATTTGCCGGGCGTGGGCGTGTTTTTTGGCGTTCACCAACAATTCCCGCGCCGCTTTGAACAACAGCAAGGCAATGTTATCCTCCAGCGGCTTCTCCTGCCCGTCATCCTCAAAAATGATTTTAACCTGATGATCTTCCATGAAGCGTTTTGCCAGGGTGCCGAGCGCCGGAACCAGCCCGAACTGGTGGAGGCTGGGCGGGCTGATCTCGAAAATCAGGGAGCGGGTATTCTTGAGAATGTTTTGAATGTTAGCGTCGAGCTCTTCCAGAAGGCGCTGAATTTCTTTGGAAGAAGCCTGCCGATTTAAATCCCCAATCTTAATGCTCGCCAGCGCCAGGGACTGGCCGATGCGGTCGTGCAACTGCTCGGCGATGCGGCGGCGCTCTTCCTCTTCCGCCAGCTCCGCCATCTCCCGCAGCATCTTCTGGTATTCCAAAAGCTGTTGTTGCGATTCCAGCACTTTCTTTTCCGCCAACTTTAAATCCGTAACGTCCAACCCGGAGGCGATTTTTTGAATAATCTTGCCCCCGGAATCTTTCAGATAACTGATCTGCCAGTCAACCTGGTATTCCCGCCCATCCCGGGATCTTAGCGTGTGAATTTCCTGGTGGGAACCCTGAAAATCCGGCGAATGGTTGCCGGGGCGGGGTGCGGCCAGCAGAATGCCCGGCAGAATATCCTGCGCCAGCTGCTGTTGCACGTCCCCCGGGCGATAACCGCTCAAGCGTTCGAACGCCTGGTTGAAAGCCACCATCCCGTTGCGCATATCCAGCACCACGATCAAGGCGGCGCTGGCATTCAACACCCCGTTAGAAAACAACTGCTGATCTTGCAGGCGGCGGTGAGAAACCAGCAGATGAGCGATATACGCGCCGATTACCAGGGCGATGGCCAGAACAGTAAAACCGACGGCAGTCAAGAATTCACGCGGCAACTCAGGCAATCTTCACTCCAAAGAAATTGATGCTCATCGTAATGCTAAGAGTTGCCCGGAATATAACCTCTTACCGGCTTGCCGGAAAACGGAAAATTACTTCTTAATGCTGGCTTACAGGTCAAGTATATCCAATTGGGGGGGAAGGAATCAATCGGCTAAAGGATGATGAAATGGAAAATTTCATTGCTGTTTCGCAGCGAGAGAACTAAGCAATTCGCTTAGCCCCCCCCTGCGCCCAACGCCCGGTTGCAACGGCAGGAACGGCCATGGAAAAGGCCATTCTTTTGGAAATGCACGTATTGAAATGAGTCACCCCGGAGGGCTATCTTTAGCTCAAGTGAAGCTTGAAACAGATTTTGTATTTAAATGAATTGCCTATAGCGTATTGCCAGGGATGATGAAGTACCATCGCCAGGAACCAGGGTCGTACCGCGCATGCATCCTTGCCTGCCGAAATGGAGCGCCAAATTCTCGTTCCCCCGAGTCAGCGGCGGCTTCGCAAAAAGTCTTTTTGGGAATCCCGGCAATCCGGGAAAACTCCCGTTTCGCATGCAAATTCTGCGCTTTTTGTGGATGAGAGCAAATACCGTAGGAGCCTGCCAGGCAGTTTTTACAGCTAAAAAGTTTACCTGGCGGGATTTATTACGCCCCCTTTACCGCCGGGGAGTTTAGGGAAACAAAAAAATACTGCTTCTGCAGCAAGGAGGGTTGCTAACCTGCGGTTGCCGGGCGAAGCCCGCTTCCCCGGCAACCGCTTTATTCACTATCGTTGCAAAGTTGAAGCTTTGCACTCCGTTTTGAGGCAGCAAACTGAATAGTTTCCCGGGAAATAAACCACAAATCAGGAGGCCGACCGATGATATTCATCCGACGTACCATACTGCCCTTGCTCTGTATCCTCTTTGCGCCTGCCGCGTTTAGCCAGGGCAAGATCGTTACCGTAACCGGGGAAGCGCAAATTAGCGGGGATAATACATTAGGCGCCCGCCAGCAAGCCCTGGAAGTTGCCTTTCGCAAAGCGGTGGAAGAAGGGTTGGGGGTTTACGTGGAAGCCTCTACCATTGTGCAGAATTTCCAGTTGATCTCGGATAATATCTATTCCAGGGCCAGCGGGTACGTCTCCAACCATGAGGTATTGAACGAGGGCCGGAAAGGGAATATCTATTCTGTGGAAATCCAGGCTACCGTCAATACCGCGCAGTTGGGCACGGAATTGAAAACCCTGGGAATTTTGAAGAACCTGGCCGGCGATCCCAAAATCATGTCGCTCATCCAGGAGGTCAGTGTTTCCTCCTCCGGGAAGGTCATTATCGAAGACGCCGCTTCCGCCATTGCCCTGGAAGAAGAACTCAACAAGAAGGGATTCACCCTGGTGGATCGCGAGCAGGTGAATAAAATCCGCAGCCGGGAAATCGCCAATATGGGCGAGTTCTTCATGGACAACGCCTATGATGACCCCGAGGCAATTGCCCGCATTACCGAAGCCGCCAAAGACGCCGGGGCGCAATACTTGTTAATGGGCAGCGGGATCATCGAGGGGATGCCGGCCTCCGGCAAGGTGTTCAAGGCCACGGCCACCTTCAAGTGTAAAATTGTGGATGCTTCCACGGGTGAGAAATTAGCCTTGACGCAAGTCGTAGAATCTGGCGCCGGAAATACTCCCTCCGCAGCCGTTCTGAACGCCGGCGCCCGGGCCGGCAGCGTGGCCGCGGCATCCATTATTCCCCAGGTGATTGACAATTGGACTAAAAAGATGAACGAAGGGACTCCTTTCCTGGTCAAGCTGTACGGGGTGAAGAGTTACGCCCAGCAGGGGCGCAAATTCGAGAGCGCGGTGGCAGGCATTGCCGGGGTAACCTCCAGCATCAAACGCGCCTGGGACGCCCGCGCCGGGCGGTTAGAGTTGGAAGTGAAATTCAAGGGCAGCGGCGATGACTTGACAAGCGTTGTTCTCGACCGGGTGAGTGCCATGCCGGGATTCGAGAACATCGATATCCAGAACCAGGCAGGGAATAATATTGATTTCATATTGAAGTGAACCGTTTCCAAAAATCACTTGCTAAATGGAGGCCCGTTATGAAGAGGATTTTACAACTCGGTTATGTGTTAGCGCTCGGATTCAGCACGTTATTGGTGTCGTGCTCGGCATCCAAAATCAATTCCCTGGTTTCAAAAACCTCAAAAGTGCTTGGCGGGTGCGGATCTGTCGATCAGACATTAGAACAAGCCAATCTTGCCATCAATAATTTTCAAGGCGCTACCAAAGCGGTAAATGCCAGCCGCGATCTCCTGTTCGATATTGCCGCCGCTTTTGAAAAAAAAGAGCAGTTAAAGGCTAAAGAAGCGGAACTGGAGCAGACCCAGTCGGAACAGGATAAAGAGCGCATCACCATAGAGATTGCCGAGGAAAAAGATAAAACCATCCAGGAGGCGCACCGGAACGGGGAATTTCAGAAGCTGAAGTTGACCAGCGAGCAAATAAATCATGTCGGCCGCATCATCTGGAATACCCGGCTGGCCATTAAACTGGACCAAAAAGTGATTAAAACTGCTCCCGCTATTATCACCAGCGGGAAAGCAGCAATAGACCAATCTCTTAAAAATCCGGCCTGCGCTCCCAATGTCGCCAAACTCACTACCGTGATTGTCAATCACATTCCCCATATTGCCGCCGAGGCTCCCCGGCAGGTGGGAACTCTGACGGAATTTTTGACCGCTACGATGGAATTGGCAAAATCGAATGACGTCCCCAACCCGGAAGAGCCGGCCAGTGACCCGAAAGTCGAAGACCTGCAATTTTGAGAGATTAGAGTGTGTTGACATTCAAAGTAACAGGGTCATGATTGCCCCGACAAGAATG
>CAZFVV010000199.1:6003-8504 GCA_964522165.1 uncultured Calditrichaceae bacterium | reverse complement strand
TCTACTTTAAGACTTTAGTTTCTATTCCGCCCCGTTGGGGCTTAGATCAAGGAACTCATTTGTCCCCGGCGCTTCGCACCGGGCTGTTTTATTTTGCCCCGTTGGGGCATTTTTAGTAACTCAGCCCCAACGGGGCGCTAATATAATAGCCCGGAGCATCGCTCCGGGTATAATTGATTACTACAAACCCAGCCCCAAAGGGGCGTAATAAAGGCAATTTTACACATTTACTGGTATTCCATCTTTAAAGTCTTAAAGTAGAATTAGGGATGATGGATTAAAGACGGAAGCAATCCAATGATTTTAGCAGGTAGAAAGTATCCGCCTGTTTTGCGTGCCCGATCCAACTGGCGATGCGTTGGGGGAGATTTTCCGGGGGAAAATCTCGCCAGATCCGCCGGCGTTTTTTAAAGCGCCGCACGTTTTCAGCATCCAACCGCCGGTGGGTTTTGAAAATCACCTGGCCCAGAAAGCCGGTTGCAACCGGCGAGGGGTAAACCTGGCAGCGCCGGGGATGCAGCCGCAGCCGGAAGGTCTCCAGAAAATTGTTCATCTTTCCATACCAGTCCCACAATTGCGGTTTGGAATCCGAAAAAAGCACGAAATCATCCACGTAGCGCAGGTATGCGGGACATTTCAGGGTTTCTTTGACGAAATGATCAAAGGGATCGAGATAGTAATTGGCAAAAAACTGGCTGGTGAGGTTTCCGATCGGCAATCCTTTGCGCCGCCTGATGGGGGTAAAAAGGTCATCGCCGGGAAAGTAGTCCAAAACTTCCTCCTGGGGATTGCTGCCGTCAATGATCGCGTCGATCAGCCGGAGCGTTTTCGAATCCCTGATGCGCTTACGAATCAAGGATTTCAGGAGGGCGTGATCGATGGAAGGGAAATATTTCTTAATATCGCACTTGAGAACGTATTCGTAGCGCTGCAGGAAGTATTGATAGCGCCGGATCGCTTTGTGGGTTCCCTTGCCGAGGCGGTTGGCGTAGGAATCGAAAATAAAACTGCGCTCCAACCGCGGCCCGATGGCGTTCATCAGGGCGTGGTGAACCACCCGGTCGCGAAAAGGGGCGGCGCTGATCATGCGCGGCTTGGGCTGGTAGATGCGAAAGGTGTGATATTCCCCGGGAGCATAGGTTTGCGAGATCAGTTCTTCCCGCAATCGGTAGATATTTTCTTCCAGCTCGTAAAAAAATTCCAGCACATAGTAGCGTTCCCCTTTGCCGCGGGCGGCGTTGCGGGCCGCGGCGAGCAGGTTCTGAAAGGAAACGATTTCCGGGAACAGGTTTCTATACGTTTTCATGGTTATCGCCGGGAAAATATATCGGCCGGCTGCTCTTTCGACCAGACCTCAAAGGTTTTGTAAACCTTTGAGGTCTTGACCCGTTCCTGCGGGAGCGAGGCTACTGAAGCAGCCGGCCGGGTTTTATGTTTGGGCTTACCCCGCGTTAAGCAGGGCCTGGCCCGGGAAGAAGAGCCGTATGTCATGCCCGAACGCAGTCCGCGATTCCGTGGAAGCGCGGCATCAGGATCGGGCACCCTGGGGTGCTTGATAACGGGCATGATTGGCAGAGAACTACCCGAAAACCATTGTTGTTCCAGTTGTTATCGGGTTGGTTGTCGTTGCGGGCGACGCAGCGCAGATTATCTTCGTGGTTGTTCCAGGAGCCGCCCCGCAGCGCACGCGCTCTATACCGGCTCTTTCCCTTTTTGATTCTCCTCCTGGCGTAAGCCAGTGCTTTCTTCACGGCGCAAGAGATTGGGCGTGCCGCCGGGGTTCTTAATCCACCCCCCAAGCAGGCGCCCCAGCTCGGTTAACTGACCGCTGCCGTATTCATAAGATTTCAGGTTGATAAAACGCATTTCGTAGCTCAAGCGAAACAACAGCCGGATACGCGCCAGGGCCTCATCCGCCCGTTTCAACAGCGGCAATTTATCCCGGCGCAGGTTGGCGACCGTGGTCAGCTCGATGAATTCTAAAATGGCGTTCTCCAACTTTGCGGCGACGCTGAACCGGTAGCTTTTCGGGAACTTGCCGGTATGATGCAGCAGCCACTTGGAAAAATCATACCCGCGCTTGATTACCAGCATTTCCTGGCCTGCCATGCACACCTCTTTCTTATAAAAAAATTTTCGGACCCCGCTTCGCGGGGTTTTTGGCGAAGCCATCCCCCCTGGATGGGACCGAGTTTCATCCCGACAAAAACGCATCCATCCCTGGATGCCAATCGGGATGAAATCTTCCAGAGTTTCAGATGGACAGAGTTTCAGAGTTCCAAAAACTTTATGACTGGCAGAGAACTACCCGAAAACCATAGCTGCTCCAGACGTCATCGGGTTGGTAGTCGACGCGGGCGACGCAGCGCAGATAACCTTCGCGGCCGAACCAGGAGCCGCCCCGCAGCGCACGCGCACTGCTATCTTCGCTATACAAATTCTCGCACCACTCCCACACGTTCCCGGCCATGTCCATCAATCCCTCCGGGGTAGCCCCGGCC
>CAZFVV010000199.1:0-5903 GCA_964522165.1 uncultured Calditrichaceae bacterium | reverse complement strand
CCACTCCCACACGTTCCCGGCCATGTCCATCAATCCCTCCGGGGTAGCCCCGGCCGGGTAAGCGCCCACCGCGGTGGTCTGCCCTACTTTTTGCCCGTAATTGGCGCGGCGCTCGTCCGGCTGCTCATTGCCCCAGGGATACTCGCGCTTGCCGCCCCCGGCGGCCCATTCCCATTCTTGCTCGGTCGGCAAACGGTAAATGGGGTGGACGCCGTTCGCGCCTGGCAGGTGCGATTCCCGTAGGGGCGATTCGCGAATCGCCCCTACGGTTTCCAATTCCGTCAACCATATACAATACGCCGTCGCCGCAAACCAGGTCACCCCCACCACCGGCTGGTCCTCGCCGTTGAAGCGTTTGTCGTCATCGAGGCCGGAGCGCAGTTTGTTAGCCCACTCCGCCGGTTTTTCCCCCAGGTATTCCCGGAGGCCTTCAATATTTTTGGCTTTTGGCCAAAGGCCCTGGGCAAATTCTTTCCGGGGCAGGCGGCCGAGCGCCTCCGCCATGCTCTTTTCACCGGCTAAGTAGGCAATAAAGCGGCGGTAGAGCTTGTTGGTGACCGGGTACTTGGCAAAGTAAAGGGGCGGCACGGCGACCTCTTTTTTAGAAACGGAGAAACGGTATTTGCCGCCGGGAATGAGCAGATATTCGGCGTCCAGCTCCAACGGATTGCGCCAGCCCTGGGGAAGACCCGCCGCTCCCCGCAGCGCTTCCCCGCGCTCCGCCGCCGGGCGGCGCAGTTTCCAGTCGATCAACATGGTTTCCGCTTTCTGCTTCACCCGGGGGTCCTTCTCCCGCTCCCAGACCTGTTTGACCAGTTTTTTGGCCGGATCGGAGGCGATCAGGCGCAGGCATTGCAGGGCGTTGTAGCGCTTCTGCCAATCCTGCTCCCGGGCCTCGAGCAGGAATTGCTCGAACGGTGCGACGGGTTTCTGGCGGGCTTCTTTGATGATATCCTCCAGCAAGGTCGGGAACCCGGCCCCGTTGTGCGGGTGGGGCAGGAACCGCTCCATAAAATCGCTAAAGATCACCGGTTTGGGCAGGCCCAGGGCAAACAGCAGGGTCTCCCGCCACCAGCCCTCGGCAAAGTTTTCCACCAGCACCGCCGCCCGCTCCGGGCGGTTGTGGATATCCAGGGCTAACTGGCCGGCGGCTAAGAACTCCCGGAAAGATTTGTGGCGGAAGATGTACCCGTCGTCGCCAGAGCGGTGCAGGATGCCGGCGCGGTCGCAGAGGTTCCGGATGAAATCTTTGGGTTTCAGGCCCGGTTTTACCTCTTCCAACAGGGGGGCCATTTTCTGTTCTAACTGCCGGGCGGGGGCGGCGTCGCTGCGCAATGCTTCCTGCATCCACAGGCAGAGGGGGCCGAGCACGATCTTGGCCTGGTCGGCCGGCAGCAGCACCGGGATGTCTCGGGTAAAATCGCGGCGGTAGAGCAGGTAGTCGGTGCAGCGCTCGTACAGATCCGCCCGGCTGGGGGGCAGGTTGCCGAATTCCCGCCACAAGATGGCCATGATCTGCAAGAGCACCGGGGCGCCGGCCATCTGGCGCAGGCTGGCGTTCTCCTCCCGGTCGAGGTAGCGCAGCACCGCGTCGGCCACCTCCTGGGCCTGCTCAGCGGGGTTTTCCGGCGGCTCCGCCCTGGCCGGGTCCGGGGATTCCATTTTTTCCCGGTAGGCGGCGGTGAACCAGTTTTTCAGGAAGATTTCCTGCTGCTCCCGGCTGAGGTCGAGCACCTCAGCGCGGAGGTGGTCGGTGTGCAGCTCGATGCCTTCGGCCACCCGGTACCCAGCGTAGCGGGAGGTGACCACGAACTGGGAGTTGGGATAGTAATCGCAGGCGTTGTCGATCCACTCGCACACCTGCTTGCGCAGGCGCAGGTCGCTGATCTCATCCAGCCCGTCGAGCATGGCCAGGGCGCCTTTTTCCAGCCAGCGGTCGAACAGATCCGCGGAGACCCGCCAGTTTTTCCCGCTGCCCCAGGCGCTGAGCGCCTCGCAAAAGGGCTGCCGGGGATCGACCTTGCTGAGGGGCGCTAAAATGGGCAGCAGCGGTTGCTTTAAATTCAACCTTTGGCGGCCCTCCGGGTCCAGGCAGCATACCGCGTAGAATTTCAGCAGGGTGGTTTTGCCGGAGCCGGGGTCGCCGATAATCAGCAGCAGGCGCTTTTTGCGAACAGCGCGCTGCAAGACCGCTTCCGGGGTCAGGTGGCGGCTGTTTTCCGGGGAAGCGGCGGATTCCGGCATTTCCAACAGTTCGGGATCCATTTCCCGCCGCTGCTCTTCGCTCAGCCGCAGGGAAACGAATACCTCCAGGGTGCGCACTTTCAGGTTGGCGGTGGATTGGAAACCGTAAAGATTGATAGTGCCGTGCTCCTTTTCCACCCCGCGCAGGTAGCGGCGCTCGGTTTCATCGGCGACCTGGAATTGGATAGCGTCTTCGGTTTCACGTTCGGCTTCTTTTTCCCCGTGTTTGGCGGCTTTTGCGCGTTCTTTCGCCTGCTCATGAAGGATTGGCCCCTCTTCGCGTTCGGCAACTATTTCCCCTTTTTTGGCCGCCTTCGCCATTTCTTCAGTTTGCGAGCGGAGCGTTTCCCGGCCTTCGCGCTCGGCTTCTATTTCTCCCTCTCGCGCTGCCCGGGCAAACTTGCTGGCCTTCTTTCTGGTTTGAAGCGCCAGAAATACCCCGATCAGCGCTGCGACTGCCCCGATGATCGCTCCGAACAAACCGATCAGCGCGGGGTGCTTCTCGATCCAGTGAAACAGGGAGCTATCATCCCCGGTTGTGGCTTTTTCAGCCTGGGAAGTTTCGTGGGCGGTATCTGCCGCAACTCTTTGGGAACCGGCGGCCCCAAGACTATCCGCCCCCTCCGCCGGCGCAGCCAGCGCCGCCGCCGCATATCCGGCGGTTAAGAACCAAAAGGCCGCCGACAAAAAAATAGTCGGCCAGATCGAGACGGGATATTTTTTCATCGCTCCAAACCTCTTACCCGGCAGGTTTCGTTGAAATTAATGCCATCAGCAAAATAAAGTAAAATGAATATAATACTTTTCCCTGTTCCGGAATCAAAAAATCTATAAATTAGCGCGGAAGGTTCGCTCATTTTTTTTCGAGTTTTGAAATTGTATGCTTATTGCGCCCTTTCAGGGCTTAAATCGAGGTCTCTTACCTTCTCCCGGCGCTTCGCACCGGGCTATCATATTCCGCACCCCGCATTCCCGGGGCAGGCTCTTCGGTGCTCATTTGATCAACTCAGCCCCATCGGGGCGACATATAATAGCCCGGAGCAACGCTCCGGGGTAGAAAAAAACACCGCTGGGAAGCCCTGAAAGGGCGGAATAGAAAAATATTTTACCGAAATACTAAAACACTCAGAAAGCGGCAGACCATGAACCCGGCGAAAAACAAACCCTGTTCCCCGCTCCTCGGCGCCCATACCTCCATCGCCGGGGGGGTGTTCAACGCCATCAAAATAGGGGAAGAGATCGGCGCGGAGGTGGTGCAGATTTTTTCCAAGAACCAGCGCCAGTGGGGCGGGCGGCCTTATTCGGAGGAAGAGTTAGAGACTTATTTCCGCCTGCGGGAAGAAACCGGCATTCAACCGGTGATGGTGCACGATACTTACCTGATCAACCTCGCCAGCCCCGAGCCGGAAACGCTGAATAAATCCCTCGCCGCTTTCATCGATGAAATTCAGCGTACTTCAACCTTAAAAATCCCCTACCTGGTTGCCCATCCCGGCTCCCACGCCGGGGCCGGGGAAAAAACCGGGGTGCGCAGGGTGGCGGAGAGCCTGCGGCGCTGCTGGGAGTCCGCCGCCGCCCCCGGCGTAATCATCCTGTTAGAAACCACCGCCGGGCAGGGCAGCAACCTCGGCTATACCTTTGCGCAGTTGCGCGATATGATCGCCCTCTCCGGCATCGAGGCGCACTTAGGGGTGTGCATCGACACCTGCCACATTTTTGCCGCGGGGTACGATATTCGCAGCGCGGAGGGGTGGGAAAAAACCGTGCAGGAATTTGACCGGGTAATCGGCCTGCCAAAGCTGAAAGCTTTCCATTTCAACGATTCACTGCACGCGCCTGGCAGCCGCAAAGACCGCCACGAGCGCATCGGCAGGGGCGAAATTGGGGCGGAGGCGTTCCGGCTGATCCTGAACGACGCGCGGGTCAACCGCCGGCCGATGATATTGGAAATTCCCGGCGGGCGCGAAGCCGACAAGGAGGATTTGGAATTATTGCGCGGGATGGCGGCGGAGGGAAGGTGATACACGAAATCGTAACCAAAGTTAATTGCCAATTGGCAATTGCTAATTGGCAATTGGCAATTATTAAGACTTCAGGACCCTCGAACCGATGAATCTCACAGACCGACTCAAACAACAGGCCGCCTGGCGGGCGGCGGAGTACGTTCGATCCGGCATGATCCTGGGGCTGGGCACCGGCAGCACCACCCGGTTTGCGCTGGAACGGATCGCGGAATTGCTGAAGCAGGGGCATCTCAAAGATATTTCCGGCATCCCCAGCTCCCTGCAAACCGAAGCGCTGGCCCGCTCCCTGGGCATCCCTTTGGCGTCTTTCGATGCGCACAGCGAGATCGATTTGACCATCGACGGCGCGGATGAGGTGGACCCACGGTTGAACCTCATCAAGGGCGGGGGCGGGGCGCTGCTGCGGGAAAAAGTGCTGGCGCAGGCCAGCCGGGGGAATATCATCATCGTGGATGAGGGCAAGCTCTCCCCGCAATTGGGCAGCAAATGGCCGCTACCGGTAGAGGTGGTTCCCTTTGCGTTAGGCGTGGAAATGAAATTTCTGCAAAGCTTAGGCGCGAAGGTAAGCTTGCGCAAAAATTCCGACGGAGGCCCCTGCCGCACCGACCAGGGCAACGCGATTTTAGACGCCGATTTCGGCCCCATTGCCGATCCCGCAGAACTTGCACGGCAATTGGATCAACGCGCCGGAATTGTGGAGCAGGGGTTGTTTTTGGGGCTGGCTACGGAGGTGATCGTTGCGGGGAAAAACGGCATCCGGCATCTGAAAAGGTACTCCTGAAGCTATTCTCTGTCTTGATGAGGTGCTTGTTTCCCGTTCAACGCGGCATTTTCGGAACCAAAAAGGAAGGATCGAAGGGGAGGATGTATATACTCGTTAAAGGTTAGTTTTACACTGTCATGCCCGCGAAGGCGGGCATCCATAGCCTTAAAAAACAATGGATTCCCGCTTTCGCGGGAATGACATCAATAGTGAAATTCTAACCCTTAACCAGTATATAATGCTTTGGGAAAAACAGAAAACGGGCGCTACTTATCAGTTTTTTATATCAAGAAGCTCGGTAATAGAGCATTGATTATATCAGCACGAGATATGAATAAAATAGAAAGAGGGCGCTATGGCAGAAAGTAAAAAGAACGTTATTCTACCGCCGAACATGTCAATTGAAGAAGCTTCCGATTTTTGGGACGAGCACAGTCTTTTGGAATTTGAAGGTACTGAAGAGGTTCAGGTTGATTTCCATTTAAGGAAGAAGCAATACGTCGGAATTGATTGGGAGGTTTTCAAGCGGTTAGAAGCGCGAGCGCGGCAGATGAAAATAAGCCCGGAGGCGCTGTTAGAGTCCTGGATTGCCGAAAAGATAGAGAGCTAAGCCATCACTGTTCCGGTGCGCAGGTGTTATAGATTCTTCATGCCGAAATCTGGGAGTTTGTCCCTAACTTTTTTAGCCACAGAGTTCACAGAGTTTCGGCATAGCGCCACTTCCTGGCTGGCATAATTTCTCAATTCCCCTGTGCTCTCTGTATTCTTTGCATGGTGAGTTGATCGAACCATGTGGCAAATTTCAAATATTTTTGGCTAGTTCTACTTTAAGACTTTGATATACTGACTCACAATTGCGATCCCTCTGTAGC
>CAZFVV010000198.1:0-8507 GCA_964522165.1 uncultured Calditrichaceae bacterium | reverse complement strand
GGGGGGAAATTTAAGCTGCGCACGCCGGAATCCCCCCCTTTGAAGGGGGGCAGGGGGGATGTCCAGGGCTACAGAGGGATCGCAATTGTAAGTCAGTATATCAAAGTCTTAAAGTAGAATTAAAACAAATAAAGAAAGAGCACCCATGAACACCAACCACCTACGCCGCCGCGCACCCTACGAGGGCTGCCGGGCGGATTTTGCAGGCGCGGAGATCGTGCTGGTGGGGGCAGGCTACGACGGCACTTCCAGCTACCGCCCCGGCTCGCGCTTTGCCCCGGGAGCGATCCGCGCGGAAACTTTCTACTCCCAGGAGGACTACAGCCCCTATTTCCGGCGGGATTTGAAGGAAAAGCCGATCCACGACGCGGGGGACCTCGATCTGCCCTTCGGCGACCGCGACGGGGCGCTGGGGTTGATCTATGAAACCGCGCGGGAGATCTTCCGGGCCGGGAAAAAGCCCTGCTTTATCGGCGGGGAGCACCTCATTACCCTGCCGCTGGTACAGGCGGCGCTGGAAGCGCACCCGGGGTTGCGCATCGTGCAAATCGACGCGCATTTGGATTTGATGGACGAGCTATTCGGCAGCCCGCTCTCGCACGGCACGGTAATGCGCCGCTGCCACGATCTGTTGGGAGAGGACCGGCGCATCTTCCAGGCGGCCATCCGCAGCGGCAGCCAAGAGGAATTCGAATTCGCGGAGGCGCACACCCGGCTGTTTCCTTTTCACACCCGGGAATTGATTAAAGAAACCGCGGCGCTGAAAGGCTACCCGGTGTACCTCACCCTGGATTTGGACGCTTTCGATCCCTCCCTGATTCCCGGCACCGGCACCCCGGAGGCGGGGGGAATCTTCTTCCCGGAATACATCGAATTGTTGAAGGCGCTGGAGGGTCTGAACATCGTGGGCTGCGACATGGTAGAGTTAGCGCCGCAGCTCGATCCCTCCAACGTATCCACTATCGTGGCCACCAAAATTTTGCGGGAATTGCTGATGGTTGTTTAGGGCGCGGGATTCAGCGAGACTTGTGAAGAATCTGTTTCGAGTTACCGGTTTTACTCCTCGCGAAGCGAGCTAATTCTTGATTGCCGCGCTTCAGTGCGTGATAGAGACGCGAATTCCATGCAATTCGCCGTCACGCCTAAAAAGGGGGGAAAAGTATGTCGGACATACAAAAATAATTGTTTCAATGGTCTATAAATATTATAATTTCCCCCTGGATTTTTTGAAGGATATTATTATTGGGGCTCAATTTCCGAATCGGTTTTTTCCCTTCGGATTCGGAAGCCGTGATTCGTTCCTAAATCATCAGTAGCGCTAAAATTGATTTCAGTGTATCCGCGCGGTGAACTACATCCGCAAGACTTCGAACAAGCTCAGTGCATTTGCTAAACCATCAAATCACCGATTAAGGAGAGAAAAATGCAGTTTATTCACAAAACATTTAAGCGAAACACGCTGCAACCGCGGGCGTCCCTGGCGGTTATGTTTTTCATACTGTTATTTGCCGCGGGAGTGCAAGCCCAGCATTCCATTACCGTCGATGGAAATGCAAGCGATTGGATTGGGACGCCCAGCAGCACGATTCATGGCACTGTTGTTTCGCAGGGAGAATTTATTTACACCGGTAATTCTGGTGACGCTCGGACAGATCCCGGCACGTTTTCAAGCAACAATGATATTACCGAAATCCGGCTGGGCCAGGACGGCAGCACGCTTTACTTTCTTATCAAAATGGCTGACATCGATAATGTTGCCGCCCCCCATGTCAGCATATTGATTAACACTGGCAGTGGAACTGGCGGAAACAACTTGAATTTTCTTGGGGATCAATCCGGAGTGTCTTTTAGCAACGCCAATTTTACCGGCCGCCAGCGGGTAATCGATCTACATTTTGTTCATGACAATGGCTTAGCGCCATTAAACATCAATACGTTTCTGGCAGAGTTCTTTGATGGAGGAAGTTGGTTCAATGTCGGCACGAACCAGGTTGCTATCAGCGCTGCAAATAATGTCATTGAATTTAGTATCGCTTTATCCGATTTGGATTTGAACTCGTCTTCCACCGTGAAGTTTGCCGTCTGCACCTTTGGGAATAACACCAGCAGTAACCAGGGCAGCGATTTTAATAACGATATTGATGCAACAAATAATCTTTTCCTGGCCGATTTCGTGGATTATATGTCGCCCGGGGGAGGAACCGGAAACGCGTATGCCGGCAGAGATAATGGAACCCTGGGTATGGGAAACAATAATACCGATAACCAACTGGGGTATTTTGCGCAAATAGCGCTCAGCGACGCATCCCTCCCCGTCTCCCTCTCCTCCTTCACCGCCGAGGCCGGGGATGGCCAGGTCACTCTCCGCTGGGCCACCGAATCGGAAGTGCAGAACGAGGCCTTCATTTTAGAGCGCGGCCTGGATGAGGCGAATTTTACCCAAATCGCGGAAATTCCCGGCCAGGGCAGCAGCAACTACCGCCAGGAATACTCCTTTACTGATGCCGCGGTGCAAAACGGGGTTACCTACTACTACCGCCTGGCCGACCGCGATTATGGCGGGGTGATTACCTACCACAATACCGTCACGGCCACGCCCAACAGCGCCGGCTCGCACTTGAACCGCATCGACCTGGCCGCCGGCAGTTTCCGGCTGCACCCCAATTTCCCCAATCCCTTCAACCCGGAAACTAACATCCGCTTCGAAGTGCCGGTAAATTCCACCCGCCCGGAGATCATCCGCCTGGAGGTTTACAACGCCGCCGGGCAGCGGATGCGCACCCTCTACAACGGCCAGTTGGCCGGGGGGGTGTACGAAATGAAATGGGATGGCCGCAACGGCCAGGGCGAGACGCTGCCTTCGGGAACCTATTTCCTGCACTTGCGCAGCAACCGCGCCACCCAAAGCCAGAAAATGATTTTGCTGCGCTGAAGCGTTTAAAGAGTGAGAAGTTGGAAATGAGAAGTGGCAAGTGAGGTGTGGAATTACCACCCCGCGTTTCTCACTTTTTACTTTTTACTTCGCACTTCTCACTTCTCACTCCTCAGTCCCCGTTTGCGAATATTATCTTCCAGGTAATCCCGGGTACGGGGATCGCCGAGGACGCTGTTCGGCGCAGGATTGTATCCGAATACCAGTTCCACGAAGCGGTTCACGATGAAGCCGGTTACTCCCCAGATGACCGCGTGCTGGAAATAGTAATAATAAACCGGGTAAGTTACTCCCTGGTAGGTTTTTTCCTTGATCTCGAACGCGCGGTCGCTGAGGAACAGTTCCAACGGCACTTCTAACACTTCCGCCACCTCGCCGGTATTGATGCGGTGGGGATAAGGATAAGGGATGGTAGCGACGTAGGGGGTCACCATAAAATCGGTAATGGTGGGAAAATCGTCCAACTGGCCGATGATGGTCACCGTTTCCGGGGGAATTCCTACCTCTTCGAAGGTTTCCCGCAAAGCGGTTTGCTCCAAACTGTTATCCTGCTCCTCCCGGGCCCCGCCGGGGAAAGAGACCTGCCCCTTGTGGTGCATCACCGTATCGGTGCGCACGGTTAGCAGCAGGTGCGCTTCCTGCTCGATTTCAAACACCGGGATGATAATCGCCGCGGGAATGAAACCGGGAATGTTCAATTGGCGCGGGGTGCGGCCGGCAAGGGTTTTTTGAATGGTCCGGATGGCTTCGGCGTATTTCATGTTGAAACGATTCCTTAAACAAAAAATCCCGGAGATCATCCGGGATCGCAGTGCTGGAGGCGGGACTCGAACCCGCACGGGCTAATCGCCCACTACCCCCTCAAGATAGCGTGTCTGCCAGTTTCACCACTCCAGCTATTCTACCTTAAACGATTAATTGTCCGAATCCTGCGCCGGGGCATTTTCTTGATTATCCGGCAGGGGAGCGGGAACCGGATTGGCCTGCTGTTCCTGGCGGATTCTTTCCTGGGTATCGCTGGGCTGCGTTTCCACCGGCCGGCTCAGCAAACTGATGATCAGGCAGAGCACTCCGTAGGAAATTGCCAGCCCCACGGTCAGTTTTTGCAGCAAGGAAACCGTTCCTCGCGCGCCTAAAAAGCCGCCGGCCCCGCCCATTCCCCCAAAAGTGCCGGCCAGGCCGCCGCCTTTACTGGCCTGCAACAAAATAGCAATTATCATTACAATACAAACGAATACGAACAGAACGATCAACAGGGTATACATCTGGCTAAACAACCTCCGGTTCTTAGATTTTTCTCAATTTTGGCGTGCAAATTTAGGGCGCAGGTGCGGGGATTTCAAGTCTTTTTTAATTTGGGACAGATAAAATTGGAATGCGGCTCGCTGCCGAAGCCGGGGTTTAAATTTTCTAAAAAACTTGATTTTTGATTTAAAGATGGTTTATTTGAATCCTTAAAAATATGCGACTTATGCTCAACAAAACTTATCCCTGCCCGGCATTTCTGCGAACCTCCCGCCTCTTGCATTCATGTTCATCAATCACCGCACCTTTCCGCTACTCTCCCCGGGCTGCACTGCCTGTCTTAGAAGTTTCTGCAATATTCTTTTCCTGTAATCACCGTTTCCGCATGAATTTGAGAAATGCGATCCCGTTACACTTAACCGAGTAAGGAACCATGGCTGCAAAATCCTTTGCTGCAACTTTCAGCGTCACGGTGGTAAAAAAAATTGTAATGGCCCTCACCGGGTTGTTCCTGGTGTTGTTTGTCATCGTTCACATGCTGGGCAATTTTTCTTTTCTGGCCGGCCCCGAGGCGTTCAACGGTTATACCCACAAGCTGGCCAGCCTGGGCCCCTTGCTGTACCTGGTGGAAATTGTTCTGGTGCTCGCCTTCCTTTTTCACGCCTGGAACGCCGTTACCATCACCCTGGCCAACAATCGCGCCCGCCCGGTAGCCTACCGGAAAACCGGCAGCTCCGGCAACCCCAGCAAGCAGACCCTCTCCTCCAAAACCATGATCTGGACCGGCTTGATCCTGCTGATATTCACCATCATTCACGTAAAGACTTTCAAATACGGGCCCTATTATCCCTTCACCTCCGCCAGCGGGGTGGAGATGCGCGACCTCTACACCCTGGTAATGGAAGTCTTCCACAGCCCGGTGTACGCTTTCGGCTACATTGCGGTAATGGTTCTGCTGG
Organism: uncultured Calditrichaceae bacterium; assembly: GCA_964522165.1. Taxonomy (GTDB): domain Bacteria; phylum Calditrichota; class Calditrichia; order RBG-13-44-9; family J075; genus JABWBP01. The sequence goes on along the minus strand of CAZFVV010000198.1, from coordinate 3,371 downwards.
GTTTTCACCTGCGGCACGGTTTTTGGAGCGCTTTCCAGTCCCTGGGGACTAATCACCCCCGCTATTCTCCTTTAATTTACACGATCGGGCTGCTTATCGGCGTGGTGCTGGCGGTTGGATTTACCATTGTGCCGATCGTGGTCTATTTCAAATTGGTATGACTATCATTGGAGGAATCATGAATTCCCAGGAACCTGTTTTGAACAGCAAAGAGCCTGGCGGTCCCATCGAGACCCGTTGGCAGCGCCACAAAAACCAGATCAAAGTGGTCAGCCCGGCCAATAAACGCAAATTTACCGTGTTAGTGGTGGGAACCGGCCTGGCCGGCGCTTCGGCGTCTGCCTCCTTAGCGGAATTGGGCTACAAGGTAAAAACCTTTTGCATCCAGGATTCCCCCCGCCGGGCGCACAGCATCGCCGCCCAGGGCGGGATCAACGCCGCAAAGAATTACCAGAATGATAACGACAGCGTTTACCGGCTGTTCTACGACACCGTAAAGGGCGGCGACTACCGCTCTCGGGAGAGCAACGTACACCGCCTCGCGGAATTGAGCACCAACATTATCGACCAGTGCGTGTCCCAGGGCGTGCCCTTCGCCCGGGAGTACGGCGGGCTGCTGGCAAACCGCTCTTTCGGCGGGGTGCTGGTCTCGCGGACGTTTTACGCCAAAGGCGAAACCGGCCAGCAGCTTCTCTTGGGCGCTTACGGCGCGATGATGCGCCAGGTGGACTTAGGCGCCGTGGCCATGTATCCCCGCCGGGAAATGCTCGACCTGGTAATGGTGGACGGCCGGGCGCGGGGAATCGTGGTGCGCGACCTGGTCAGCGGCAAAATTGAGAAATACGCCGGCGACGCGGTCATCCTCTGCACCGGGGGATACGGCAACGCCTACTTTTTGGCCACCTATGCGAAAAATTCCAACGCCACCGCGGCCTGGCGCTGCTATAAAAAAGGCGCTTTTTTTGCCAATCCCTGTTTTGTGCAAATCCATCCCACCTGCATCCCGGTTTCCGGCGATTACCAGTCCAAGCTTACCCTGATGAGCGAGAGCCTGCGCAATGACGGGCGGGTATGGGTGCCGAAAAAGGCCGATGACAACCGTCCCCCGGACCAGATCCCGGAAGAAGACCGCGATTATTATTTAGAACGAAGATATCCCGCTTACGGCAACCTGGTTCCGCGCGACGTGGCCTCGCGAAACGCCAAATACGTCTGCGACGAAGGCCGGGGGGTGGGAGAAACCCGGTTAGCGGTGTACCTGGATTTTGCCGACGCCATCAAGCGCCTGGGGTTGGAGGCCATCCGCGACCGTTACGGAAACCTGTTCGAAATGTACCAGCGCATCACCGACGAAGACCCCTACAAAGCGCCCATGCGCATCTACCCGGCCATCCACTACACCATGGGCGGGTTGTGGGTGGATTATAATCTGATGAGCACCATTCCGGGTTTGTTCGTGCTCGGCGAAGCGAATTTTTCCGACCACGGAGCCAACCGGTTGGGCGCCAGCGCCCTGATGCAGGGCCTCGCCGACGGTTATTTCGTCATTCCTTACACCCTCGGGGAGTACCTCGGCGAACTGAAAATTCCCCCGGTCAGCCTTGAGCACCCCGCCTTTGCCGAATCCATTGCCGGGGTGCAGGACAACGTGAAACGGCTGACCTCCCTCAAAGGCAAGAAAACCGTGCTGGAATTCCACCGCGAGTTGGGATTGACCCTGTGGGATAAGGTGGGAATGTCGCGGAATGGGCAGGGGTTGAAGGAAGCCCTGAAAATGATCCCCCAACTGCGGGAAGAATTCTGGAAAAACGTTAACGTGCCCGGCAGCGGAGAGCACTTCAACAAAAACCTGGAATTCGCCGGGCGAGTGGCGGATTTCCTGGAATTGGGCGAATTGATGGCCCTGGACGCCCTGGAGCGCAAGGAGTCTTGCGGGGGGCATTTCCGGGAAGAATCCCAAACCCCGGAAGGCGAAGCCCTGCGCGACGATGAGAACTTCTGCCACGTGGCCGCCTGGGAATACCGGGGCGAGGGCAAACAGCCGCTGCTTCACAAAGAGCCGCTGAAATTCGAGTACGTGAAACTGACCCAGCGGAGCTACAAATGAAGCGTGACGAGAAGTGAACACTGAAATAAAATAAAACCGGAGCAATTATGACGGATTTAGAATTGAAAGAAATGATAAAAAAAGCGTCCGAAAGGTCAGTCGAAGTGCGGTCAAATTTATTGAGAAAATCACAGAAAAAGACAAAGACCGAATTCGGCAGAAAATCAGTACCTTAGTATTAGCCATCGAAGAACAGGGAATCATCCCTTTCAGAGAAATGGACATAAAGAAACTCTCCGGAGATTGGGCGGGGTTCTTTAAGAATGCGAGTTGGTAAAATGCGAGTGATCTTTGAAATCGATACAGAAGCTGATGAACTATGGGTGTATGAGATCGATTTCCGAGGAGATGTGTATTGATTCATATCGAGGAGAAATAACCATGCCCACAATGACCTTGAAGCTGCAAATCTGGCGGCAAGCCGATTCCCATGAAAAAGGCCGGTTTGTAGAATACCCCCTGGAGAATGTTTCCCCGGACATGTCCTTTTTGGAAATGCTCGACGTGTTGAATGAGAAACTGATCAAAGAAGGAACCGACCCGGTAGAGTTTGACAGCGACTGCCGGGAAGGGATCTGCGGCACCTGCGGGGTGGTGATCAACGGAATTCCCCACGGTCCCTTGCAGCGCACCGCCACCTGCCAGCTTTACATGCGCCATTTCAAGGACGGCCAGACCGTCGTCATCGAGCCATTCCGCGCCAAAGGGTTTCCAATCGTGCGCGACCTGGTGGTGGACCGGGGGGCCTTCGACCGCATTATTGCCGCGGGCGGGTATGTTTCCGCCAACACCGGCAGCGCCCCGGACGCCAACGCCATCCCCATTTCCAAAGAAGCAGCGGACCATGCCATCGAATCCGCGGAATGTATCGGCTGCGGGGCCTGCGTGGCCGCCTGCCCCAACGCTTCCGCGGCCCTGTTCGTGAGCGCGAAAATTTCCCAATACACCTTCCTGCCCCAGGGTCAGCCGGAACGCAAACGTCGGGCGCTGCGCATGGTCGAAACCATGGACGCGGAAGGATTCGGCAACTGCTCCAACCACGCGGAGTGCGAGGCGGTCTGCCCCAAGGGCATTTCTATTATGAACATTGCCCGCATGAGGCGGGATTATTTCAAGGCGATCCTTCGCTGAGGTAGGGGGTAGGGGGTATAGGGTGTAAGGTGTAAGAGGGTGTTTGAAAATTCAATTTAGTGCCCCAAAATCGTTCAAATGGCACACGGATAACACGGATGACGCGGATTCACACAGATTTTTTAGCAATATT
>CAZFVV010000197.1:0-8520 GCA_964522165.1 uncultured Calditrichaceae bacterium | reverse complement strand
GCGTCTTTGCGCCTTAGCGATGGTTTTGCAACTGCTTTTCATAATAATTGGAGAGGTACTCGAATACCCGCTTTTTGGTTCTCGCCCAACATAATTCTTCCCCGATTTCTTCCAACTGGGATTCCAACTGGCTGATCCAGTATAGCTGCTCGTTTAGCAAGGCGGAGACCCGGCTCTCGTAGTGCTGGCGGGTAAGGGTGGCCACCAGGGTGCGAACCCTTTGCAATTCGGCCAATTTTTCCAGGTCGCGGGAAGCTTTGCGCTCGATCTCGTCTTCTAAGCGATAGGCCAGGTTGCGGGATTCCTGTAACATATTTTCCAGGCCCCGGGAGCGGTCGATTTCCGCCTCCACCTCCTGCAAAGTAACCACCGGGGGCATTTCTACCGGGGGGAGATGGGGATCGATTACCAGGGGGAGGGCCATACGGGTAGCGCCGCTGGGCCGCCCGTTCAGAGGCTCTTGAAGCTCCAAGCTGACTTTGAGGGTGATGATCTCCTTTCCGCGAGCCTGCACCGCCACGCAGCCGTCTTGCAGCGGCAATTCTTCGGCGGATTCTTCGGCAAGATTGGTTTTATAAACTTTCAGCGTCTTGCCGTTCACCCGCAATCGCCCGCGCGCTTCCTGCTCGTGGGTGTTGTAAAAGCGAATGATGATACCCGAGGCGTCCTCCGCCCGTTTCACTGCGCTCAGGCGCATGGCCGCCGGGGCGGTTCCGTCTTCCCAGGCCAGGAAAGAAAATGCTTCCGGCAGATGCCCCCGGTGAACGTCCGTTACCACGGCGCGGAATTTCAGGTTTTGAGCTTCCGATTCGGTGTGCGGTTTCGCCTCCAGCCAGCCCCCCGCGTTGGGATAAATGGAATAAGAGAAGGAATGATCCCCTAATTCCTGCGCTTCCGGGGTAAAGATGTGCGGCCCCACGTCCCCCACCCGGGTGAGCAGGTCCTGGCGCGCCAGCCACCCCACGGAGCGCACCAGGGTCAATGCAATAGTGTTTTGTTCCTTCAGGATTTCGTACTCGTTCAGGCGGCTGCTGATGACGGCCAGCCCCGCGGTTCCGTCGCTCAACCCCACAAAATTTTGTAAAATGCGGGTATTGATCGGCGCGGTGTAACGCCCGGCTAACATCAGTTGGCGGAGTTTCTCCGGGATTTCCTCGCTGACCGGCTCATCCTCGATCAGGAAACGGGCGATATCGAAGGGCGCTTCGGTGTAGGAGTGATCGGCCTGGATGCCGGTGGGGAAGAGCAGGCGCAGGCGATGGTCTTTGACGTTGTTGCGCAAAAAGGTGCGCACTTCCACCCGGCGGGACACCGCGGTCAGGGTAACGTAATAGACAATCGGGTAATCGGCTAACTCCGCGCTGCGGCTCCGGCGGTCCGCGGCCAGGGACTTGGGCAGGCGCAGGTGCAGTTCCACCCGGAAACGCGCCAGGTACGGGCCGGATTCAACCACGCTGATCTCCGCTTTGGCGTCCAGGCTGGTGACCAGCAAATCATGTCGGGGGTGGGAATAATCATAGGTGTCTCCGCAATCGCCGCCATCCTCGAAATAACCGAGATTTTGGTAAATGCGCCCGGTTTGCTTGTGGCGCACCTCCAGGGTTCCGTTGGGGTTGACGCGCACCTGCATGAACCGGTTCTCCATGGTGCAATCCTGCTCCGAAATCCGCACCTCCGGCGCAGCGACCGTCTCCGGTTCTCCCGGCGTGATATAGAAGGTTTTGTATCCCAGGGAAGGAACGTCGCCCGCAAATAGGTACATATCCGTGCGCTCCTCTTCCCGGCCGGCCAGTTGATAGCCAACCGCCTTTCCCTCTCCGTCCTTGATCGAAAAGGTTTCCAGCCCCGCGGGAAGCTCCACGGAGAGGCCGATGATCTGCTCCCGCAGCCGGGGAGAGGGATTGAATACGATGATGGGAACGGCGTTGGGAAAGCGGGTGGTATTGGCCATCCGGGCAATCGCCTTGAAGCTGTTTTGGGCAATGTCGTTGGCCCGGCCATACACTTCGGTGAAGCGGTCTTTCATGTCCCGCGCAATCGCGTCGATGTTGCACCCGCAGACATCATCGTGGGTATGGTTGAGCAGCAGAATCTTCCAGGGCTTTTCTATCTTCTCGCGGGGATATTCGCTGCCGAATAACCAGGCCATGGTAGCGAACGGCTCCGCCCAGCGCTCCAACTCCCGCTGCCCGCGGTTGTTAGCCTGTTTCAGCTTGCTGCGGCTGGAAAAAACCCCTTTCAGGATGGGCATGTATTTCCCGCTGTAAAAATACCCCCGCAGCACCGGCAATTCGGGATTATGCCGCCGGATGCTCTCCAGGTATTCTTCCGGGGTGCTTTGCACGCAGCGGATGCCGTCGCGGTGCTCGCGGTTGAACTGTTCGATAATCGGCAGCACGTCATCCGGCCAGGGCACCTGCTCGTAGCCGTTCATCAACAGAACGTTGGGCGTGGAGGCGAGGGGGGCCAGCACCCGGGTATGGGCGATAATCCGCTCCAGGGCGATCTCTTTGGTAAGGGAGAGCACCATGGCGTTTCGATAGCTGTCCAGCAGGTAAATTCCCAAAATTCTCGATCCGTCCGGCGCTTCCCACCAGAATTCGGATTTGATCTCCTCCGGCTTCATCTCCACCCCCCGCCATACAAACGCGCCTTCGATCCCGAAACCCTTGTAAATCTGGGGCGCCTGGGCAATCTGCCCGAAATTATCCAGCATCCAGCCGGCTTTCATCACCCCGCCTAACTTCTTTCCCATTCGGAAGCCGATGAGCAGGTTGCGCACCAGGGATTCGCTGCTGACCAGCCCCCAATCCGGCTGCAAATAGGCCGGGCCGACCATCAGCCGCCCCTCGGCGACGAATTTTTTGATCTTGCGGCGCACCGTTCGGGCCTCTACCGGGGTCAGTTGGGCAAAATAATCCTCCAAAATCAGGGTTTGCCCGTCGAGCACGAATTTGTAAGCCGGCTGTTCTTCCAGCATCTTGACCAGGTTATTCATAAACGGCGGTATCCAGCGATTGACATATTTGGCGGTGAAAATCCACTCCCGGTCCCAGTGGTTGTGGGAAATGATATGGGCGGTGATCACTTTAGCGGATTCCGGAGCGGGAATTTTATTTCGTTGCATGGGCGATGCCTCCGCAGGTCTTGTAAAAATTGAAAAAACAAATCTTGCTTACACTAAATAAATGGCAACTTTTACCGGGATGCAAGCGGATTATCAGAAGATGCGGGATAAATACAAGTTGTGCCCAAATCCTTGTGTAATTGCCTCTAAAAGGCATTTTCTTAGAATCAAATTTTCTATATATTGCGAAAGACATAGATGTATTTTCAGAAATAGAAATACCTGGGGATGAACGAGCGATATAAAGCCAGGAAAAATTGATGGAAGAAATGATCCTTAAAAATAAACAAAAACTTACCGGAGCACACTATACTCCGAGAATTCTCGCGGAATTTGTTGCCAGACAAATAATCCCGGTAATCCAGGCATTTATACTCAATACGAAATCTAAGAAAATACGGGTATTAGACCCGGGGGTGGGTGATGGAAAATTGCTTCTGTCACTTATTGGTGAATTATTAGATAAGGATAATCTGGATGTGCACGGTTTTGATACTGACCGACCGGCTCTCAACTTAGCGTCCTTACGTATAATTGAAAACTTTCCCAATATCCCAATCACTTTACCAATGGTTCGGACATTTTTCTTCTGGTTCTTAAATTTTGCGTTTGCTATAAGGCTTTGAAAAAATATGAATTAAGAAAGCTAATGGCTGCACGGTTCAACGCCACGTTATATTCTGGAAGACAAGAGAAACGAAAGTGAGTAAGATATTGCAGGTCTCACGGCCATTCAAAATTGGAAGAATCGAGTAGATTGAAACGGTTTATACGGTACTGCACTTTATTCGTTTTCCTGTTCTTGTTAATAAGCCGCGAGAGCGTTCTGGCCCAGCCACAATTGCCCGGCCAGCTCTCGCCGCAGGCGCAAATTTCCCTCCTCACCGTCACCCCCGGCCGGGAGCTATACGCCGCCTTCGGCCACAGCGCCATCCGCATCGTCGATCCCCAATACCGGATCGACCGCATTTATAACTACGGCACCTTCGATTTCGAGGAGCCGGGATTCTATCTCAAATTCACCCGCGGACTGTTAGATTATGTTCTTTCCGCCTATTCCTACTCGTTTGCGGAATATCAATACACGGAAGAGCGCCGGGGAATCATCCAGCAGACCCTCACCCTTACCCCGGGGATGAAGCAGGCGCTCTACCGCTTCCTGGAGTGGAACTACCGCCCGGAAAACCGCCGCTACCGCTACGATTTTTTCTTCGACAACTGCGCCACCCGCATCCGCGACGTGTTCGAGAAAACCCTCGGCGAGAACCTGCAATTATATTTGAACCCGCATCGCCAGCGGAGCTTCCGGCGCTATATCGATCCCTACCTGGTGGGGCATCCCATCACCCATTTCGGGATGGACCTGGGGTTGGGCGCTCGCTCCGACCGCGTCGCCAGCGCCCGGGAAGCCATGTTCCTGCCCGATTATCTCTATGAAAGCTTCGCCGGGGCGACCATCGCCATCGCGGGGCAAACCCTGCCGTTCATCGCCCGCACCGATACCCTGCTGTGGTTCCCGGGGGCGGATAAAATCACCCCCGCGCTGCCCTGGAGCGACATCATCCTGTGGGGGCTGTTCATCCTTGCCGGCGCCCTGGCTTACCGGGCGGTTCGCTCCCGCAAACATTCCTCGCCCCCAAGTCCCTGGTTCGATGTGATTCTCTTCGGCCTGGCCGGCCTGGCCGGGGCAATGATCCTGTTCCTCTGGTTCGGCACCGACCATAAGGTGACCCCGGATAACTGGAATTTGCTGTGGGCCTGGCCGCTGCACCTGATCGCGGCGGCGCTGCTCATTTCCCGCCGGAAACGCCGCTGGCCGGGGTGGTATTTTACCCTCTATGCGCTGCTAATGGTGATGGTGCTGGCGGGATGGCCCTTCTGGCCGCAGGAATTTCACCCCGCAACCCTTCCCCTGGTGCTGGCCCTGGCATTGCGCAGCGGCTGGCGGGGGTATTCGATGCTCACCAAAGTTTGAAGCTGTCATTGGCTTCGCGTCATTTGTGGTCATTGGCGCTGCGCGTGTCATTTTGCTTCGCGTCAATGATTGTCATTCGTTGTAACAGGAAAGGCATAGCTTCCGTACCCCGGAAAAATGACCATAAATGACGTGAAACCAATGACAGCGCAGCCAATGACGTGCGAAGCGCAAATGACAGCGAAGCAAATGACGCGAAGCAACTCACTTCGCCTGCAACAACTCCAAAATTCCCCTGAGCGAGATATCCCGGCGCTGCGCCAGGTTGGCGGCGCGGAAGATTTTGGCGGAAAAGAACAGGAAGAGAACAATGAAAACCACCATGATTGCAGTGGAAATATAATAGTCGATGACCGGGGGCTGGCCTAAGGGAGTGCGCAAAATCATAAAAGTGGGGGTGAGGAAGGGGATAAAAGAAAGGAAACGCACCAGCATGGAATTGGGCGCCAGCAGTACCAGAATGGCCAGCACCAACGGAACCACCGCCAGGAGCCGCAGGAACTGGGTCAGATAATGGGTCTCCTGCCCTGCGGAGGAGAGCGGGGCAATTCCTACGAAAATCGACGCAAAAAACAGGTAGCCCAGCAAAAAATAGAGCAAAAACAATCCCGTGTTTGGCAGGGTAAGGAACACGACATCGTGCGCGGGAACCAGCCGGGCAAAAACCAGCACGGCCAGCAGCGCCATCCAGATCAGGATTTGCACGATGCCCACCAGCCCCAGCCCGACGATTTTCCCGGCGATCAACTGCCAGGAACTGGCCGAGGAAAGCAGTAATTCCACCACGTGATGGGATTTTTCCGCAGCGATGGAATTGAACACGTACCCGCTGGCCGTGAAAATGGCCACGGAAATGAACAACACCGCCAAAATGGGGGCCAGGTAGGTGGCCATGAATTTGAATTCCCGCTTGTGCGCTCCCTCCAACAACAATTCCTGGATTTTGATGGGGCGCAGCAGCTCCTGGATTTTGTAAACCGTGATTCCCTCCTGGCGCATACGTTCTTCCACCAGGGTTACTTGCAGAGACTGCTCCAGGGGGTGCAGCCGCAGGAAGTTGATGGGCTGCTCGGAATGGAACTCCACCACCCCTTCCTTGAAGGATTTGGAATTGATGAGCAGATATCCGGCGATACGTTTGGTTCGAAGCAGGCTGTCCGCTTTCGCTAACACCGCTTTCTGGGCCAGGGAATCCATCTGCGTTTGCATGCGGTTGTATTCGATTTCCGCCAGGTCGCGCTGCTCCCGGGTGAAAATCATCTCTTCGTAAGATTCGCTGAGCAGTTTTTCCTTGCCCTGGGAATCCGGGCGCTGAAACAGGTAAGTGCGCCGCTCTTTGATCTTGTTATAGGCCTCGTTCAAACTGTCGAGATTGTGTTTGAGGGCATTCAACTGTTGAAAATCCACCCGCATTCTGCCGGTGGTATCCAGCACGATCGGTTCTAAAATCACCCGGGGGAAAGAGGAATTCGGCGTAAAAGCGTTCGCCAGCCGCTCGGATAGGAGCTGGGAATAAGCGCTGGTGTCCAGCTCCACGCAGCCGATCACCTGGTCCTGGCTGGCCTGGGATTGCTCGTAATACAGGGAAGGAATCACCACAATAGCGATGAGCAGCAGGGGCATCACAAACGTGGCCACCAAAAAACTGCGCGCCCGCACCCGGTGAAGGAACTCCCAGGCGGTGATGAGGAAAAATCGCTTCATGAGCTCTCCTTCATGCCGGTTGGCGCGATTTGCAGGTAAATATCATTCAAATTGGGGCGACTGACCTCGATCCGCGAGACGTTGACCGCGCGAATTACCGCGTCTAACACTTTTTGGGTGGAAACCTGTTCATCCACGTACAGGCGGGCGATCTGCTTTTCCTGCACCAGCTTTTTAACTCCCGGGATGGTTCGCAGCGATTGGAGATTATCCGCCGCTTCCACCACGACCAGGTTCTCATGAAAACGCTTGTAAATGCGCTTTAGATTATCCTGCAAAACGGTGCTGCCGCGGTCTAACAAGATAACCTCGTCGCAAATCGTTTCCGCCTCGTTCAGCTCCCGGCTGGCCAGGATGATGGTTTTTCCTTCGCTGCGAAAATGGTCGATCACCTGGCGGATCAGGCGGTAATTCTTGGCCTCGAAACCGCTGAAAGGCTCGTCTAACACCAGCAAATCCGGATTGTGGATGATGGCGACCAGGATTTGCACCTTCTCCTGCATCTCCCGGGAGAGGTAGGCGAGCGGGGATTCCATATTTTCGATCAATCCGAAGCGGTCCATCAGCCGCACCGCTTCTACCCGGGCTTTTTTGCTGGAAACGTTCTTCAGGCGGGCAAAATACACCAGCACATCGTTGAGGGAATATTTTTGGTACAATCCCCGCAGCTCCGGCAAATAGCCCATGGCGTTTCGCACCGCCGCGCTCACCGGGCGGTCGTCGTAGAAAACGCTCCCGCTGTCCGGATCGAGCACGTTCAGGATCATTCGCAGGGCCGTGGTCTTTCCCGCCTCCGGCGGCCCCAAAATGCCTAAAACCATCCCGGCCCGCGCTTCGAAAGAGAGATCCTCGACCGCCGCTTTTCCGTCGAATCCTTTATACAGATTTTCTGCTTTAACGTGCATGGAACGCTCGATTGGGTGAATTCACAACTATACTGCGAAAGGTCATAAACTGAGCTTTTTACCGATACTCGATGCTCGGTACTGGATGCCGGATGCTCGATGAACCGGCTAATCCAGCATCCAGTATCGAGCATCTTGAAAAGCTCAGAATGTGGCCCTGGGGAGTATATTCAGCCACACCGGTCAGATTGTAGATTCTTCCCGGTGCAGGATTTTTACCTGCCCGGCCCCCGCCTGCAACAATTCACGCTCGAATTCCGGTTGGTTTCGGGAGGGAATTTTCAGCCGGGAAACTACCTCCGCAGCGAATTCCGAGCTATCCACCTCGCCGCCGTATTTGTCAACTAAGTAGTGGATCTGCCGGGTAGCGCCATAAGGATATTGCACCGCCATCGCGCAATATTGAATTAGTTTTTGCAAGCTGCACTTTTGAATGGTCTCTTCCGCGCACTGGCTGTAAGCGCGGGAGAGTCCCCCGGCGCCCAATTTGATCCCCCCGAAATAGCGGGTGACCACTAACAGGCTTTGCAGCAGGCGATATTTATCTAACATCTTCAAAATCGGGATACCGGCAGTGCCGGAGGGTTCGCCGCCGTCGGAATAGCGAAACTCGTTCGCGTCGATGCGGTAGGCGTAGCAGTGATGCGTGGCGTCGTGAAACTCCCGGCGAATGCGCTCTAAGCCGCTTTCCGCCGCCTCCCGGTGGGGCGCCGGGGAAAGCGACCCGATGAACCGGGAGCGCTGAACCCGCGTCTCCTGCCGGGCGGGTTGGGTGACAGTGAAATATTCCTTATTTTCCATACTTTTTG
>CAZFVV010000196.1:0-8537 GCA_964522165.1 uncultured Calditrichaceae bacterium | reverse complement strand
ACTGATCCCGATCCAACTGCCGCTGCCGGAACTTGCGGTTCCGTTTCGAGTAGGATGAAAACAAATAATTTTGGGCTGATATAACTTTTGTTCTAAATCATTAGAGATACCGGATGAAAATACATCGTCGAAATACTTGCAAATATTCTAAAAGTGTAATTCTTTTTCTGGGCCTGGCCGGCGCGGGATTGCTGCTGGCGGGGTGTTCCTGTAGATCCGAATCCATGGAGAACCGCAGCAACCGGGTGGTTCCGGCCGTGGAGGCGGTAGAGGCGCGGCACGGAAGCCTGCCCTTAACCCAGCGCCTCAGCGGGGTGGTGAAAGCGAAGAACCAGGTGGAAATTTACCCCGAAATCAGCGCCGCGATTGTTGCCGTGTACGTTCAAAACGGCGACGCCGTGGAGCGGGGACAGCCGCTGGTGCGCCTCCGAGATAAGGAGTTTCAGGAGCGTTTAAAACAGGCCCGCGCCGGCTACCAGATCACCGTAGCCCAACTCCGCCAGGCGGAAGCGCAGTTGACGGAAATCCAGGCGGAATTGCAGCGCAGCGAAACGCTGGCGGTACAGGGATTGATCAGCCCCACCGAATTGGAAACCATCCGCACCCGGGTTATCTCCGCAGAAGCAGACGTGGACTTGGGCAAAGCCCGGGTGGAGCAGGCCCGGGCCACGGTGGACGAGCGGGAAGAGGATCTCTCGCAAACCGTCATCCGCGCCGCGGTCGCCGGCAGCGTGGGAAGCCGCAACGCGGAAGTGGGGATGCTGGTAAGCGCCGGCACCCGCTTATTTACCCTCGGCCAACTGGATAATGTGCGGGTGGAAGTGGTGTTGACGGACGTGATGCTCAATTATATCGCGGAGGGCCAGAGAACGGAAATCTATGCTCCCAACACCCCATCGGGAATCCTGGCGGCGTCTCTCTCCCGTATCTCGCCCTTCCTGCACCCGGTGACCCACAGCACCGTCGCCGAAATCGACCTGCCCAACCCCGGGGGACATCTGAAATCAGGCATGTTCGTCACCGTCGATGTTTACTACGGTGAAAGCGAGCAGGCCACCCTGGTTCCCTTAGGCGCTCTCTATGAACACCCGGCCACCGGCGCCACCGGCGTGTATGTCAGCCGGGCTTCGCTGGACCGGGAGCCGGCAAGCACGGGAAAGCTGAATGGAGACGAGCCTGTACCGCTCACCGCCCCGGTCGCTTTTGATTTCGTGCCGGTGGAAGTGGTCGCCAAGGGCCGGATGGAAGCCGGGGTTCGCGGGGTGGAGCGGGGGAAATGGGTTGTAACCATCGGGCAGAATCTCCTGGGAGGCGAGTCCGGCGAGGCCCGGGTTCGCCCGGTGAAGTGGGAACGGGTAGAGCAGCTTCAACGCCTGCAGCACGAAGATCTCATGCTGGAAGTGATAAAACGCCAGCAGGAGGCGGTACAAGATACCCTGTCCGGCGAGCCATCGACCCACACCTCACCGTAGAAGAGCGGCGTTTTAGTGTTATGGTGTTTTGGTTACTCGAACACGACAACACCATAACACTAAAACACCGTAACACCCGAACACGAAGAGAAAACAAATTATGAATATAACCCAAACCGCCGTCAAACGCCCCATCGCCACCACCATGGTGTTTCTGATCATTATCGTGCTGGGGATGATGGGGTTCCGCTTTCTCCCGGTCGATTTGCTCCCGCAGATCGAGTATCCCCAGTTGACCGTCAGGACTAACTACCCTAACGTGGGACCGGAAGAGATCGAAAACATCATCACCGACCGGGTGGAAAACGCCGTGGCCGGTGTGCCCAACGTGGAAGAAGTGCGTTCCCGCTCCGAAGAAGGAGAAAGCCGGGTCACCCTGCAATTTGCCCAGGGAACCAATATCGATGAAGCCGCCAACGACGTGAGGGCGGCTATAGACCGCATTCGCGACGACTTTCCCCCGGAAGTGGAATCGCCGCGGATATGGAAATTCGATCCGGATAATTTCCCGGTGGTGATTTTAGGCGCTAAATCGGTTCGGGACATGGAAGAGCTTACCCGCACCCTGGAACGGGAAATTTCCCAGCGGTTCGAACAGATACCGGGGGCCGGCTCGGTGGACGTCTGGGGCGGGGTGTACCGGGAAATCCAGGTACAGCTCAAACGCGACCGCCTGGCCTCCAGCCGGCTTTCTGCCGCGGACGTGCAGCAGGCCTTGCTGCGGGAGAACGTTACCCTTCCCGGGGGGGACTTGCGCGAGGGACTCAGCGACATGTACGTGCGCACCCGCGGGGAGTACCAGTCGCTCGATGAAATCGCCAATACCATTATCACCGTCATCGACGGCCAGCCCATCCGGGTGCGCGACGTGGCCGAGGTGGTGGACGGATATCAAGATTTAGACCGCCTGGTGCAGATTGACGGGCGGCCGATGGTGCGCTTAGGAGTGCGCAAGCAATCCGGCGCCAATACCGTGGCCGTGGCGGAAAAAGCCCGGGCGGTCATGGAGCAGATCAACCGCGAGCGCAATGACCTGGAGCTGTTCATGGTGATCGACCAGAGCGAATTCATTCAAAACTCCATTGATAACGTGAAGCAATCGGCGATCTGGGGCGGGCTGTTAGCTATTTTCATCTTATATATTTTCCTGCGCAACGGCTCCACCACCTTTATCATTGCCCTTTCCATCCCCATCTCCATTATTGCCACCTTCGGCCTGCTCTATTTCAACAAGCTCACCCTGAACCAGATGAGTTTCGGGGGGCTGGCGCTGGGAATCGGCCTGATCGTCGATAACGCCATCGTGGTGCTGGAAAACATGGTGCGGCTGCGAGAAAACAAGCGGAACCTGGAGGACAGCGCCCTTACCGGAACCCGCCAGGTTACCGGCGCCATCATCGCTTCCACGCTCACCACTATCGTCATTTTTCTCCCTGTCTTATTTATGCAGACCGTTTCCGGGCTGTTATTCCGAGAGTTGGCGCTGGTGGTGGTATTTTCACTGCTTTGCTCGCTGTTAGTGGCGCTCACCCTGGTTCCCATGCTTGGCAGCCGGTTCCTGACCGTGAAGGAGGGCGAGCACACCACCGACAACCCCCGCTCGCGCCTGGGCCGCTGGTTCCTGAAGGTAGAAAATGCCTATTCCCGCTCGCTGGAAACGGCGATCCGGCGCAGAAAAAGACTTTATGCGGTCGTGGGCGCTTTGTTGATAGTTACCCTGTTTCTCTGGCCGCTGCTGCCGGTAGAGCTCGCTCCCCAAACCGACGCGGATGAGATCGACGTGGATCTGGAGATGGCCCAGGGAACCAATATCGCGGTGATGAACGAATACCTCCATGAACTGGAGCGAATCGTGCGCGAGACCACCCCCATGGACCAGGTGAAGCACATGACCATTGAAATACGTCCCGGGGACGCGGAAGTGGAGCTTGCTCTTTACAATGCCAATGAGCGCACCATGGACAGTTTTGTGCTGGCGGATCAAATCCGGCAAAACGTTGCCGGGCAAATTCCCGGGGCGGATATCCGCGTGGAAGCGCAGTCCGGCCTGGGGATTCTGCGGCGTTTGTTCGGCTCCGGCGAGGGGCAGGCGCTGCAATTAGAATTGCGGGGGTACGATCTGGATCTGGCGGATCAACTGGCGCAGAGTATCATACAAATTATGGAGCGGGCGCCGGAGATTGCGGACGTGCGCACCAGCCGCCGGGAAGGGCGCCCGGAGCAAAATTTGATCGTTGACCGGGAAAAAATCGCCAACTTAGGATTATCGGTCAGCCAGGTCGCCGGGGTGATTCAAACCAACGTGGGGGGGAGCCGCGCCGGGAGTTTCCGGGAAGGCGGGGAGGAATTCCCGATTGTGGTACGCCTCCAGCCGGAGGACCGCCTGAGTACCCTGGACCTGGGCAATGTTGCGGTGCGCGCCGGAAACGGGCAGATCGTGCCAGTTTCCGCGGTGGTGCGCAGCGAGCGCCGGCGCAGCCCCACGACCATCGAGCGGGTTGACGGCCAGCGGGTTACTTACATCACCGCCAATCTGCAGAGCGGGGCGGCTTTAGGCGACGTCATCGAAAAACTTCAAAGCCAATTGCGCGAAATTGCCCTGCCGGAGGGCTTTTCGCTGGTGTTCAGCGGGGAGTACCAGGAGCAGCAGAAAGCCCGGGGGGATTTCACCCTCTCCATCATTATGGCGCTGATCCTGATCTACATGGTGATGGCGGCGCAGTTCGAGCGTTTCGTGGACCCGCTCATCGTGATGGTTTCCGTTCCCCTGGCGATCATCGGGGTGGTTCCGACCCTGCTGCTCACCGGCACTTCCCTGAATATTCAAAGCCTGATGGGAATCGTAATGCTCATCGGCATCGTGGTGAACAACGCCATCGTGTTGGTGGATTATATCAACCTGCTGCGCCGGGAACAGAACCTAAAAGTTGCCGAGGCGGTGGTGCAGGCCGGCCGCCTGCGCCTGCGCCCCATTATGATGACCGCTTCCACCACGGTATTAGGCATGTTGCCGCTGGCCTTCGGCGGCGGCCCCGGCGGGGAAATTCAGGCCGCCCTGGCCCGCGCGGTCATCGGCGGCCTTACCGTCTCCACCTTGATTACCCTGGTGTTGATCCCCGCGGTCTATATCAGCGTTCATAACCTGATGGCAAGGCTCCGGGCGCGGTGATTTAGGGGTTGGGGGAGTTTCGCGGGTTCGACCACCCCTGCGTCGTTCGCTGGACGCGCCACGGCGCTGTCCCCTCCTTAATCAAGGCGGGGAATTTCACGCGGTGCTCCTCACGCTCTACCCTATGGCGCTTCGGGGGTTCTTGCTTCAAAAACAATTTTCATGGTTTTTACCTTCCGGCGTATTAACTTCCCGCCCGGATGAACTCATAAACAATTGATCGTTTTACCGGGCGATGGCTGATCTCCATAAACCATTCTGGTTTCAGCGGCATCCGGGAGTATTTTTTTTCATTTTCAATGTAGTTGCCCTTTTGCTCCTGGACGTCGCGGCCGCCAATATCTATAAGCTCATCTACGGCTATTCCTGGCCTGCGCGGCATAAGGGCCAGGCGGCGGCGAGCGAAAAAAGATATCGCATCCCTTCCGAAGCGTACCATCACGGCCTGGCGCCCGGCGCGGAATTCGACGATGCGCGCTGGGGTCCCCTGCAATATCGTATCCGCACCAATTCCCTGGGATTCAAAGACCGCTCTACCCGCCGGGTGGCGCTTTCTTCCCCAAACCAGCGCATCGTTTTCATCGGCGATTCCTTTACCGAAGGAATGGGGGTGGAGTACCCCGCCACCTTCGCCGGCATTATCGAGCAGGAATTGTCGCGGGAGAGCATCGAAGTCTTCAACGCCGCGGCGGTGTCCTACTCGCCGATCATCTACTGGCGAAAAATCAAATATCTGTTAGAGGAGCGTTCTTTCCGCTTCGATGAACTGGTGGTTTTCCTGGACGTCAACGATCCGGAGAATGAAGCCAAACTGTACTATTTGGACTCATCCGGCAACGTTGGGGAAACGGATTACGAAACCCGCCTCGCGGCTGCTGCTGCAAAGCCGGATTTGCAAAAGCGGATTCGTAACAATACCATTGCGACCTTCCTGATTTTGAGAGCCATACGCGACCCCTTTATGGCCGAACCGGAGAAACTGACCCGGCAGTATGCGGTTAACTGGAAAAGAAGCCTTTGGACCATAGATACCACTTTGTATGAAGAATTCGGGCGGGACGGGCTGGAAAAAATGGCTTTTTATATGGATAAATTGCACCGGCTGCTTCAAGAGCACGGCATCCGGCTGGCCGTGGCGGTCTATCCCTGGCCGGATCAGATATTTCACGGGGATTTGCAATCCCTCCAGGTTTCTTACTGGGAAGCGTGGTGCCGGGAGAGGAAGGTACGTTTCATCAACTATTTTCCATCTTTTGTGAAAGGCGCTACCCCGCAAGAGCGGCTAAAAATGATCGAACGCTACTACATTCCCGGGGATTGCCACTGGAACGAAGCAGGCCACCGCCTGGTGGCGGAGACTTTTCTGGCCTGGCGAGAGCGCAGCGGGCAGGCGGGTGGGCAGGTGCGTAGCGGTGGCTTCGCCATAGGCAGAGAGCGGTAGTCGGGGTTGCCTGCTTGCCTACTGCATATTACCACCCGCTCCCTTCCGAGCCAAAAAGTGCGGAATAAATTACTACAGGATAACCGTCGAGGTAAGTTATGGGTTTAAGGCTAAAAATTCTATCCGGCTTCCTGGCCCTGGCGCTGATGCTCTTCCTGGCCGGGATCTGGTCGATTTACGAGCTGAGCGCTATCGGCGAATCCGGGCAGAAGCTGTTGCGCGAAAATTACCGCAGCATCCAGGCCGCTAAAATGATGTTAGAAAGCCTGGAAAGGGAAGACAGCGCCATTCTACTGCTCCTGCTCGGCAAATGGCAGGAAGGAAGAACCATTTTGAACGCCGCGGATAGCAGCTTCAGCGCCGCTTTGCAGATGGCCAGGAGCAACCTTACCATCCCCGGGGAACAGGCTTATACCGATTCCATTGCGCAGCGCTACTGCTTCTATAAAAGCATGTGGGAGAAGCCGATCGTTTCCACCTACAAGGAGGGAAATCTGGACTGGTATTTCGGGGAGGTTCACCGGGCTTTTCTGGAGGCCAAAGCGGCGGTAAACGCGCTGATGGAAGTCAACAGCAGCGCCATGTATAAAACCGCCACCGAGGTGCGGGAGCGCGCCAACCGCGCCATCACCCCCGGCATCATTGCCATGATCGCCGCCCTGGTATTTTCCCTTTTGTTCAATTTCTTCGTCAACTATTACGTGGTCAGCCCGGTCATTCGGATCACCCGGGGGATCAAGCAATTTTTGGAAGAACACCGGACTTTTGACGTGGAAGTGGAATCCAACGATGAATTGAAAGAATTGGGCAACCTGGTGATGACCCTGGTCTCCCGGGCCGGAAAGCCGAGGGATTGACCATGCGCCTGCACGTGATATTTCGCTATACCGGGTATATTCTTTTGCTGAATGCCGCGGCGCTGCTGCTCTCCGCGTCGGTATCGCTGATGTACGGGGAAAGATCCTTCGCCATTTTGCTCTACAGCGGCTTGATTGCCGCGCTGTTCGGGGTGTTTCCCCTGATTTTTGTTCCCCCGGTTGAAAATATTACTAACAACGAGGGACTGATCGTGGTGGTGGCAAGCTGGCTGGTATCCTGCCTGTTAGGCGCCCTCCCGTATATTCTCTGGGGAGCGGAGTTTACCTTTACCAATGCCTGGTTCGAGAGCGTTTCCGGCTTTACCACCACGGGATCCTCTATTCTGGCCAATGTTGAAGCAGTGCCGAAAGGAATCCTGTTCTGGCGCTCCATGACCCACTGGCTGGGAGGAATGGGCATCATCATTTTCGTGCTTTCGATCCTCCCCTTCATTGGGGAGAGCGCCCGGGTGCTCTACCAGAGCGAAATGTCTTCCCTGGCAATGGATAATTTCCAGCTTCGCGCCAAACACGCGGTGCGTATCCTGGCGATTATTTACTTAGGGTTGACGGTTTCGGAAACGATTTTATTGATGATTTGCGGGATGAACCTCTTCGACGCCCTCACGCATTCTTTCGGAAGCATTGCCACCGGGGGATTCTCTCCCAAAAATGCCAGCATCGCCCATTACCACAGCCTGCCCATCGAAATCGTGGTAATCGTTTTTATGATCCTCTCCGGCATCCATTTCGGAGTTCTGTTTTCTGCCGTGGCGGGGAATTTCCGCAGCCTGTTCAATTCTCCCTTCGTGCGCTATTACCTCATCTCCATGGGGATCGGCGTTTTGATCTCCGCCGCCAGTCTCTACGGCTCCCAGTATGATAGTTTACCGGAAGCGCTGCGCCACGCCGCTTTTCAGATTGCTTCCGTGGGCACTTCCACCGGGTTTGCCACGGCGGACAGCTCCGTCTGGCCGGCATTGGCGCAAATACTGCTGATCTTTTTCTCCCTGCAATGCGCCTGCGCCGGCTCCACCTCGGGGGGAATCAAGGTGGATCGCATCGTGCTCTTAGGAAAAGCGTTCCGGCGGCAGATGAAACAGTTGCAGCATCCCCGCGGGGTTATCCCGATCACCCTGGGGGGGAGAGCCATCGGCAAAGAGGTGGTGGAGAGCAGCATTCTCTATATTGCGATTTACCTGGGGGTAGTATTCATCGCCACCTTGCTGCTGATCGCCGTGGGAACCGAGGCGTTAGAGGCCTTTTCGGGAACGGTGGCGAATATGGGGAACGTGGGACCGGGACTTGGAAAGGTTGGCTCGCTGGGCAATTACAATCATATTCCCACGGCCGGGAAGTGGATTTTCAGCGTGGTGATGCTGGCAGGGCGGTTGGAAATCTACGCCTTGATCATGTTCTTCATCCCCCGGCACTGGAAGATGTACTCTACGTTTTAGGGAGCGGCGGGATGGCGGAGTGTTGGAGTAGTGGAGTAATGGATGGATGGTTAAATGGCTGAATGGTTGGGTAACCATCCAACCATCTAGTACATCGCGGCAGAGTTAGTCCGCCGCCAGGCTTACTGGTTGCGAAGTTCA
>CAZFVV010000195.1:0-8603 GCA_964522165.1 uncultured Calditrichaceae bacterium | reverse complement strand
AAAATCCATTTTGTTTACAACAAATCTGATACCAGTCTATTAATCGAATGAAATTGCGGGAAGTTTATCACAACATTGCGCAAGCGCTGTGAAGATATTTTACAACATCGAGATTGCCCGCCGCTCGTCAAAGCGCTGCAATCCCGCCCGGTGCGCCAGCGCGTACGCCTCGCGCAGCTCCGTGGAAGTGATGCGCCGGTTCAGCTCCGGGTAATGGGCGCCATCCACTTTCCCCGCCGGGTAATACTGGCTCATGATGTTGACGTAGGTATGCGGGGAGATTTCTTCCGCTAAAAAACGCATGATTTCCCGGGTTTCTTCCAGCTCCCCGGGCATTACCAAATGGCGCACCAGCAGGCCCCGCTGCGCCAGACCCTCCGCGTCGAGCAGCAAATCGCCCACCTGGCGGTGCATTTCCTTGAAGGCCGCCCGCGCCGCCGCGGGGTATTTTTCGGTTTTGAGGTAGCGCTTCGCTTTATCTTCCCGCCAGTATTTGAAATCCGGCATGTAAATATCCACAATGCCCTCCAGCAGGCGCAGGCTTTCTAAGGAATCGAAGGCGCTGGTATTATACACAATCGGCAGGCGCAGCCCCCCGGCGATGGCCTGGGGCAGGGCTTCTAATATTTGCGGAACCACGTGCTCCGGGGTCACCCAGTTGATGTTGTGGCAGCCCTGCTCCTGCAACTCCAGCATCATTTCCGCCAGCCGCCGCGGGCTAACCTCTTTTCCGGCGTCCTGCTGGCTGATGTCGAAATTCTGGCAGAACACGCAGCGCAGGTTGCAGCGGGCAAAAAAGATGGTGCCGCTGCCGTTCCGGCCGCGCAGGCAATCTTCCTCCCCAAAATGCGCAAAATAGCTGGAAACCCGGGCGTAGCGCCCGACCCGGCAAACCATTTTCTCGTCGTTCAGGCGGTTGACGCCGCATTCCCAGGGGCAGGCGCGGCAGTTCTCCAGCTCCGCCAGACCCTTTTCTACCCGGCGCTGCAGCTCCCCGGAGCGGTGCAAAAAGAGATAATTCGGAGTATGGTTGCTCATGTTTTTATGGAAACGCATGGAATCTATTTCCGTACAGCATTTTTTTAAGCTGACCGCTGAAGGCTGAATAGTTCCCTCTATGCCTTCAACGGCGGATACTCCGCGCGCAGCAGCCCGAAACATAAGACGTCGTAATATTTCCCCTCGCAATATTTTGCCTGGCGCAGCCGGCCTTCCCGCACAAATCCCAATTTTTCGAATAATTTTTGCGCCGGCTGGTTGTATTCGATCACCTCCGCTTCCAGGCGGTGCAAATTCATGCGCATAAATCCGTAGCGGATGATGGCGCGCAGCGCCCGCTCGCCGTACCCCTTGCCCTGGTATTCCGGGGCCAGGGCAAGGCCGATCTGCGCTTTGCGGTTGTACCAGCGGATTGCCTTCAGGCTGACTTCCCCGATCAACCGCCCCCCGGTTTCGATGCGGAAGACCACCACGGAGGGCATCGGTTGCGGGTAGGAGCGGGTTTCGGTCAAATTTTTCAGGATGGAATAGTCCTGCAATAGTTGGCTTAGCTCCGGATCATCCGCAGCCGTAGAGACCAGCTTCAAATCATCTTCCTGCAGGATCATGGCGTCTCTTTTTCCTGATATACTTTGCGCGGGATTAAATGAGACAGGTATTCCTCACTAAAGTGAGGTAATCTTTGATTGCCACGCTTTAGCGTGTGGAAGATAAACGTGTGCAATCATAGTGTACACCCTCTTAAAAAAGTCTCATTTAAGACCGCGTAAAGTATAATATCCGCCCGCGGCATCAACCGCCCCGCTCCGCGGGTTCTTATAATTTCTCGGTAGCCTGCGTCTCATCTACCGGTTCCAGCGGCACGATGGCCCAGGCAATAAAATAGGTAACCACCACCGGCAGAATACCGGTAGCGAAGCACAGCAGCAGGGTAAACAAACGTAAAATGTTGGGATCGACCGCAAAATATTTGCTCAATCCGCCGATCACTCCTCCCAACTTCTGGTCCACCCGCGAGCGATACCATTTCTTCATGGCCTCTCCTTTCAGTTTTGGCGCAGCTAAGAAAACGACCCAATTTAGCCGGAGTTACCGGAAAAGTAAAGATTTTTGGTGAGGGGTGAGGGGTGGAGTGGTGAGGGGGAGTAAAAACCGCTTTGCAGGGACGAGATAATGCCGGCGATAATATTGGGGGAGGAGAATGCATCGGGCGAAGCGGCAAATGGCCGTATTTTCCCTTTCGCCGAGGAGTTGTTCCGGAATTCTGGTTCCGGCAGGCGGCCGGGAATAGCAGTCGGCGCGGAAAAGGCGGGGGCGCTCCCGGCCTATTCCGCGTACTCTTTCTGGATCATCCGCTTCAACCGTTCCACGGTTTCGGAGTGAATCTGGGAAATGCGGGACTCGGAGACGCTGAGAATTTTCCCGATTTCTTTGAAGGTAAGGTGCTCGTAATAATAGAGCGTGATCGCCAGGCGGGATTTTTCCGGCAGCTTTTTGATCACTTTCACTAACAAGGCTTTCATCTCCTCTTCTTCGATGCTCTCCAGGGGATTGGCGGAGGTAACGTCTTCCACCGCTTCGTAGAGATTATGGTCATCGAAATTGGGATTGGGTTTATCTAAGGAAATCATGGCCGTGGAGGTGAGCTGCGACTGCCAGTGATGATATTCCGACTCGGAGATGCCCAAATGCCCGGCGATGGCCCCGTCGTTGAACTCGCCGCGGCAGCTTTGCTCTAACTCTTCCACCACCTTGCGGATTTTGTTGGATTTAGAGCGCAGGGAGCGGGGAATCCAATCCTGCTTGCGCAGCTCGTCGATGATGGCGCCGCGAATGCGGGGAATGGCGTAAGTTTCGAACTTGATGCCGAAATAGGGATCGTAACGGTCCATCGCCTCGCTCAACCCCAGCACCCCGATGTTCACCAGGTCTTCCCGGTCGATATTGGTGGGCATGGTTTTAAACAATTTGTTCACCACGTAGTGAACCAGACCCAGGTATTTGACCATCAATTTATCCCGCAGGTTGGGCGCTTTATTCTCATAAAATGCTTGCCAGGTGGGATCAACGTGTGCTTTCATCTTTTCCCCTGTCGATTTGGTTTAGGTAAACGGTCTTGTTCCGAATTCTCAGGTCAAATCAATGTTTAAGATCAGTTGCGAATCCCGCCGGATGCCAATCCTGCCGGATTCTCAAACCATGCCCTACAATATCTGCAAACCCGATGCCGGAAGTATCGGAAAAATCACAAATGCGCGATTGAAATTATTTTGGCGCGGAATTTTCCGAAAAACCGGAAAGTATTGCAGTCGCTGTGGCAGCCTCAACGGATGTTCCCCTGTCTTCATGGTTCGCCTGCAAATATAAGCGGCAGGAGCACCGCGATTCTGCGCTATTTCACGAAATTTGAATTTTCAAACTAAATTTTGGGGAAGATTGCGGAAAAATAGTTGAAAAATGAATATTTGTAAGGCCAGGCGGGGAGGCCGCGGCGATTCGCAGGCAGGCGTGTTCAACGCTAAAATCTCCCCCGCGAGCGTAACCGGTTAAGCTCAACCGTCGGGAGTGCGGGTTGCGAATATACCGGCGCTCCGTAAGGGGGCAGTCGCCACGCAGGGAATACAAGGTTTCCCGGCAGGGTTTAAATCCTGCGGAAGATGTTCAAAAATTGCACAGAAAAGCTCTCGAAAATTGACGAAAATCATGTTTTAACCTGACCAATGTCCTGGTTTTGGGGAGTTTGGGACTCGCTATATTACTGCCGATTCAAGGGAGACAAATTTTTTTTGAATTTGTCAATATTTGCCGCCTTTCGGTTAATATATAATAGAAGCATTTTTAAAAAGGTTTTTTGCCCGGGAGCGGCGTGATGTGGTCGCATACTTCGACATTCCTTTTCCAGCGTTCAGGGACAGCAGTGTTAGCAGTGTTCCTTCATTCTATTCTATTCTATTCTATTCTATTCCTCCCCCGTCTTACCTGCCTAAAATTTTTTGCCAAAACCGTTTACCCCCGCCGGGGAATAAGGGTAATTTCCCGGAAACTCAATTTAAGGAGCCAATGATGCGTTACCCATCTCCGATTCACCCCTTTTTTCAGTTTGTGGCGAATGCCCTGCCTTTGGGTACCCTTCTGCTTTTGCAGTTGCTGCTATTGGCGTGTAGTTGCGAAAAATCCGCTACTAATCCCCCTCCACCTCCGCCTGATAAGCCCGATACCACCAGCCACAATTTTACCTGGCGGATTGACACCATTGGCCTCTATAGCTCGTACTTGTTAGATGTTGCCATAGTTGATGAAAACGATATCTGGGCGGTGGGAGAAATCCACACCGCCGAAACCGACACCTTTGACAGCTTGGGCAACTGGATACCGCCTTATAATGCGGTGCATTGTAATGGGCAGGAATGGGAGTTGAAGCGAATTCTTTACCAGGGTGGATTCTGGACAATAAGATCAATCCTGGCATTTTCCTCAAATGATATTTGGTTTAACGCCATTGTTAGATGGAATGGTGTAAATTTTATTGAAATGCCAATACCAGGAATTCTGATTGGGCATAGTATAAAGAAAATGTGGGGAACATCGGGCAGTGATTTCTATGTTGTGGGGAGTGAGGGTCTTATTGCCCACTACAACGGCAGCGCTTGGCAGAAATTAGACAGCGGCACGACGGTGGATATCCAGGATATTTGGGGCGCATTAGATCCCCAGAGCGGGGAATATGAAATCCTGGCGGTGGCGTCTTTCGGGCCGGTTAATCCGACGGAAATAAAAATTCTCCAAATCCGGGGAACGACAATCACCAGCGTTTCCAATGATGGTTTGCCACCGGGATTAAGCAGCACCTGGTTCATCCCCGCTAAAAAATATTTCGTAGTCGGTGATGGAGTTTTTCACACCAATGAGCTTGGAAATCCCTGGCAAGCTGATACAACTCACCCACTCCTTTATAAATCCACCATCCGGGGAAATGCGGTAAATGACATCATTATCAGTGGTGGATTTGGGCTGGTTTCTCATTTTAATGGGGCCGGTTGGCGTCATTATAACGGCCAGGAATTACCCACATTTTTTGGCACTTACGGCTCACTTGATTATCAATCCAACTTCCTGGCCGCAGTTGGTTGGATTGGAGAGCAGGCTATTGTCTTATGTGGCTGGCGAAATGATTGATTAATCTTTAAAAACAGGAGGACTAAACCATGAAAAATAGCGCAAATTATTGCCAACATTTTTTACTCATTTTGGCTTTCATTTTTTCAATCAACGCCCAAGACCGTATTTTCCCCAGCGATAGAGCGCAGGTGGAAGCGCCCATTGCCATTAATCCCACCAATCCCCAAAACCTGGTGGGCGCGGCAATTACCATCAAAGACAACAATAAGCAGATCGGTTATTATTATTCCTTTAACGGCGGAGATACCTGGAACGGTTCGGAAAATACGCTTGGCAATGACGGCGCAGACCCGGTGGTGACTTTTGATCCGGATGGTACGGCATACCTGCTATATCAAAAACGCTCGGAAGGTAAACTGCTGTTGCATAAATCTACCGGTGGCGGCATGAATTGGAGCGATCCGCCCATAACAGTGGTGGATTTGAATACCGCCATTAAGAATGTGGATCGTCCCTGGATGGCTTTCAGCCCCATCCGCAATCAGAATACCCAGAAATTTAATCTCTATATTTCCTATACCCTGGAGGATGTAAACAATAATTCCTATTCAATTGCTCTGCACAGAAGCCGGGATGGCGGAGAGAATTTTGAGCTGATTGAGGAAATCTCTCCGGGCGCAAACCATATTCTCCAGGGTTCTTATGTCGCAGTAGATCCGGAAGGAAAGGTTTATTTGGCCTGGGCAGAATTAAAATTCTCCGATTCTGCGGTTGAAAAAATTCATGTCAATTTATATGCGAATGAAGGCAGCACATTGGAAAGCTCGCATGCCCGCGCCACCCAGCAGATCGGTGAACCTGGTGCCAATAAACAGTTTTTTGTTAAAACCGGGAAGGTGCGGGCAGACAGCTATCCCCGGATTGCAGTCGATCATAGCCTCAATGCCGGCACGCGGGGCCGGGCATATATTGTCTGGGCCGGAAAGTTGAGTGAAATTTTCGACGCTGAGATTCTGATGATCCGCAGAAAGAAAGACACATCCGGGAACTGGATATGGGATGACGGCACCGTCCATATCGATGAGTATTTACAATGGCAGCCGGCCCCCGGCGTTAGCCCGGATGGGGTTCTTTCCGTTTTATTTTATAACAGCGAGTCAAATGCGCATGACGATCCTATTACCGCCTACTTAAGGAAAAGTTTTGACGGCGGGGAAACCTTCAGCGCCAATATTTTAAATAACCCGGGCTTTACCCTTTTTTCCGGCGCGGCGCCTTTCCAGCCGCTTTTGGGAGATTATCACGGCCTGACAAGCTGGAGAGGAAAAGTGTATGGATTGTGGAGTGAACATCATACCGACCACGCGCCGGATGATCCCATCCAGCTCTATTTCCGCGCCTTCGATGTAAACGAAATCCCTCCTCCGGCAAATTATTTCAAAGTGATTGTTGACCAGTTGGATGGAGGTTCCCAATCATTTGGCAAAGTGGGGCGCTGGAACCAGGGAACTTTTACTAACTACACTACGCCTTATGAATTTGTTTTTGAAGAAATGACCGATGAGTTTCTAAGAGCAGACCAGGAATTTAAACCCGGAACGACTCAAAAATATAATCACTGGCAGATAAACAATGTTTTTGATAACATCATTAACCATGGTTTTTTTACTGTTGTGAACAACCAACCTCCAATAAGTGCAAGCTTCAAAACCGCTCACAACGCCACCATTCAAACCGAACTGATTTCCGCCAACCAAATGAACCTGGGATATGTGGAATTTAAAGACCCCTGGCTGATCGACTTTGAGGAACCTCCCTATGGCTGGCGTAACCGGGGAATGGAAGATGCCCTCCTGAAACCTTATGCTTTGCCTCTGGAACTCACCACTGCTGACCCGGTATTTATGGGAGTGTTTTTGGATCAGGGTTTTCCATTTTATGATCCCCCATATTACACCGTCGCCGCCCCGGTTCAACTTGTTGACGGCGTCACTTATTTCTTAAGCGGCTGGAGCGCCTCCCCGGCAGGCAGCGCCCAGTTTCAGAACGCCTCCGCCGAAACCACCGCGGCCATTTTCCGCCAGCCCAATGCAGTGGTCACCGCCAACATGAAAGGCCACCTGGCCAGCAACTGTGCCACCGCCACCGCCTACAACAACAGCCGCAAAGTGGCGGTGGACCATATCGGCGGCTGGCATGCAGTCTATGAAGACAACGGGCAGATTTATTACATCCATTCTACCGATAACGGCAGCACCTGGGAACCGGAAGAGCTGGTGAGCGGGCGGTTTGGCAACGTTAACCGCTATCCCGCTATTACCATCGAGCCGGTCTCCCCTTTCCACGTCAGCGTGGTGTGGGATATGGAAATGAGCGGCACGCACTATTTCAACGGGCGAACCAAACCGCTCTCCGGCGCCTGGGAGGATGAGTTCAGCGCCTATGAATCCGGGTTGTTCTGGGGAATTTCTACCCCCACCAAACCGGTGGTTCTGCGCCGCGGGGATCTCTACATTTTGACCAAATCCCTGGGCGTGCTGGAACTCTACCGCTTCAATGGCGAGGAGCTGGAATGGTTAGGGGTCATTCCCGGCAGCGATGAGTCTTCCGAAAACCCGGCCATGACCGCCTCTCCTTACTATCCCTCCGGGGTGCTCCACTTTGCCTGGGAGCAGCGCAACCAGATTTATTTCTCTTACTTTCTTCCTCCCAGTACCTTCGGCGCCGCGGAAGAAGTGACCGTGCCCAAAGCGGACATCGAGTTCAACCGGCAGCCCTCCATCTCCTATTCTTATGCGGCGACAAACCAGATCAACGTGGCCTGGTCGGGATTCGATACGGATTTGAACGCCTACGTGCTGCTGCACCGCCAGAGAAGCTCCAACCTGTACGGGCAATGGGGAAGCTTGAATGAAGTGTATTATTCCTACTCCAACCTTTCCCATCCTTCCATCGGCTCCTTTGATGTTCCCTTCCCCGGCTAGGTGGACGTGGGCTTGAAGTTCGGAAACAACTCCCTGCGGGTGATCCAGTACAATGGCCAATATTGGCGTTGGGTTCCGGGCTCCCTCCCCGGCAGCCATCCCTCCCTGAACGACCAGGGCGCCAGCCTGATGCTGGTGGGCATCGATAACACCACCCCGCTGCCCTACCGGGTGGCTTCGCAGCGCTTCCTACCGGTTCAATGGGAAGAGGACGGTTCTTCGGGAAAATCTCCCCTCGCTTTTTCCCCTGGCAAAGCCATCCCTGCGGGAGAAAACACGCTCCCCGCGGAGATAGAAAAGCGCTTCCGCAAGGAGATTTTCCAGCTCTCCAACCTCCCCGGCTTGACCCTGCGCGGCAAAGCGGATATTTCCTTTGGGGACGTACAGATTCAAAGCGGCGATTCCAGCATTTCCTGGCCCTTTACCACTCTCACCGACACCACCCGGCGCAAAACCTTCCTGCAAAGCGAACCGCTGCTGGTTAGCGGGGATATGCAGAGC
>CAZFVV010000194.1:0-8738 GCA_964522165.1 uncultured Calditrichaceae bacterium | reverse complement strand
TATCTTTGAAATCAACTCAACATGTCACCACTACGTGGTTTTTTAACTAAAGGGAGACTCCATTTTCTCATGGGATACATATCCAAAATGCCCGGAACGGTAGTATGGTTAAAACTCATATTTGCCGTCGCGCTCATTCAATTCCCGCTAATGTATGCCGGGGATTACACCCGTGTCGATGAATTTGTATTGAATCTTCCCCTGGCCGGGGAAGAGGATCTTCTTAAATTGACCCATACATTGGTAAGCCCTTTCAAAGCGGATTCGGAAAAAGTTCGCGCCGTTTATCGCTGGATTACTGCGAATATTGAGTACGACATTCAAGCCTACCAGGAGAGAAGGCCGGGATCCTCAGAGCCGGAAGATGTTTTGAAAAAACGCCGCTCTGTTTGCGGGGGATATGCAGCTCTTTTCAAAGAAATGATTTCCATTGCCGGGTTGGAAGCGGAAATCGTAACCGGTTATTCCAAAGGATACGGCTATGAATTCGGGAGCGTATTTGCAGAGCACAATTTACACGCCTGGAATGCGGTCAGAATCGCTGATCGGTGGTACTTATTAGACCCTACCTGGGGAGCCGGGCATATAGATGAGAATAGCCGCTTTGTTCGTTCATTCAACGAGTACTACTTTTTGACCCCGCCGGCAGAATTGATCCTCACCCATTATCCCCATGACTCTCGCTGGCAGTTGCTCGATCCTAAAAAAACCAAAAAGGAGTTCGAAGAATTTGTCTATCTCATGCCGGCGTTCTTTAAATACGGTATGAAAATCATCAGCCATCCCACGCTCAGCATCACTGCGCAAGACTCTTTGAAAGTGATCCTGGCGGCTTCCCAAAGCGCCCGGTTTGTCAGCCGGCTTCAATATGGGGAGAACGCTCTCGATGGAATGCTGACCTTCACCCAACGGAAAGAGGATATAGTAGAAGTGTATGCGGTATTCCCCCTGGCGGCATCCTATACCCTGCGTTTATTCGCCAACGACTCCCGGGAATCCGCAAGATACGAATGGGCTTTGGACTACCAGGTCGATGCAAAGGTCAGCCATGCAGCCACGGTCGGGTTCCCGGAAAAATATTTGTCATTCGACGTGTATAATGCTTATTTACATACGCCATTCAATAGATTTCTGAACCCCGGGAGCACGGCTTATTTCAAATTGAGCATCCCAAAGGCGGAAGAAGTGGCGCTGATTTTTAAGGATGCCCTCACTCCCTTGAAGAAAAACGAGCACTACTTTGAAGGGGAGCTGATAATCCCCGAAGGAGAGTTTTACCTGGGCGCAAGACTGCCCGGCAGTAATTATTACCATTATTTGTTGAAATATGACGGTTGGAAGCAGGGGCAATGAGTTGAGGAGGCGGCCGGCTTCCTTTTCATCCATGCCGGCATCGCCGATCTGCCCCGCGCCAAACCCCAACACCGATACCGGTAAGCCGCTGTGCCCGAAAGCTCTGGTTTCCATGGCGTTCCTCTCGCGCACATAGTCGTCAGGGCCGCATGATCACCCCTTTTTCATCCTCAAAGCGGCTACCCTCTACCGTGTGAGGTTTTTTACGATCAGGTTTTTCTTCATAATATATCTCCATCAACAGGCCATTATTCTGATGGCCTTCAATACAAGCATATCGCAATTTTCTATTTTTGTCCTGGTGGTGATTCCCGATTCCCGTTTATCGAAATGCTTCTTCTTGCCAGGGGCAAGTGAAGCTCAAATATTCATTAGTTATTACAACCGATGCGCGTTTTAGCGGCTCGGGCAACAATGAAGAGCATGAATTTATAGCCAGGAAGGGCTACCTGCCCAAAAGGTAAAAGGCAAAAGGTAAAAGGTTGTAGAGAAAAGGCTCTGCCCGCCGCCATCATTACTCAGAACAAATGCTTGATTGTCAAGCAGTTTTATTGATCTTGAATTTTTTGAAGTTTATGGCTATCTTCATATCGAATTAATGAAGATTGATTGGGGATTACTATTCAGCCACCAGCACAGGAAGGCTCAAGGGTTTCTCAAAGGGAAATAAATTTTATCCATCCGGTTATAAATATTGGCAAACTTTGGGAGCTTTCGTTTTGTTAAGGCTTTGGCGGCTGAAACGTCACAATTTTTAATTGAAATAGCCGGGGAGATTTACATTGATGAGCAAGAATCCTTCTCTATCAAAGGACAATATCGGCCAGATACGGGATTTGATTTTTGGCGCGCAGATGGACGAGTATCAACAAAAGTTCAAGACCCTGGAAAAAGAGATCGACCAGATCCGGCAGCAAATGTCCGCATCTTTTGAAGAGTTGAAAAAGTCCCTGGAAAACCTGAAGACGCAAAATGAAAATTCGCATCAAAAACTTACCGAGCAGATCGGCGGCACCGAGGCGAAGCTTGAAAAGCATCTCAAGGCCACCGAGCGGCAATTGAAAGAGATGCTGGATCAATTGGGTTCCGAAACCATCACAAAGCGGCAATTGGGGGATATTTTCGCGGAGGTGGTTTCCCGGTTGCGCGACGGCCATGAAGTGGAGATATTCAAAGAGCGAAGGGAAACTGTCAAAGATGAGTGATGCGAAAACAAATCATCAGGATGTTGACCCCCTCGAACAGTTAAAATCTATCCTCCTCACCGAAGACCAATCCCGCGTTAAAGAACTCGAACAGAAAGTCGAAGAACTGCAAAGCCAGCTCTCCCGGAAGGAACAGTTGATTGCCACCCTGGAGCCGGTTCTCGGCGAATTATTGGATCGCAAAATCAAGCATTCCAAAGATGAAATGGCCGCAGCCCTTTCCCCGGTCATGGGCGCGGCGATCAAGCGCCAGATTCGCGACGCCAAAGACGACGTGGTGGATGCGCTGTACCCCATTTTAGGACAAATGGTCGCCCGCTCCGTGGCCGAGGCGATGAAAAAGTTAGTCGCCAATATCAACGCCAGCCTGAATAAAACCTTCAGTTTCGACCTGTGGAAAAAGCGGATCAAGGCCAGGGCCCTGGGGGTGGACGCCGGGGAAGTGATTCTGGCCGGCGCCGCGCCGTTCGAGCTGCAACGGCTATTCCTCATCGCCAAAGAATCGGGGCTGCTGATGGCCTACCTCAGCAATCCGCCCGGCCAGCAGAGCGACAGGGACGCGCAGGTAATCGGTGGAATGCTGACAGCGATCAAATCCTTCGTCGAAACCGCTTTTGCGGCCGGCGCCAAAGGAACCCTGGAAGAAATTCAGCACAGCGACCGCACCATCCGCATCGATCCCGGGCTGCATACCTACCTGGCCGCGGTGTACGCCGGCATTCCCCCGGCCGGGTTCGATGAGATGCTGAAGGAGTGCCATCGAGACATTCACAAACGATTTCACCGCCGGCTGCGCGAATACCAGGGGGATAATTCCCTGTTGCGCGGGGTGGAAAAAACGCTCCACAAACTGCTGAAGCAGGTTGCGAAGATCTGAAACGCAATGAATGATGAATAATTCGATAATACAGAAAAAGATTTGCCTGCTGGGAATGTTCGGGGTGGGAAAAACCAGCCTGGTGCGCCGGTTTGTTTATGACCGGTTCGAGGACGGCTACCTGTCCAGCATCGGCGTAAAAGTTTCTCAAAAACTCCTTCCCCCCATACAAACCGGCGAGGGAAAGTTCGGCCAATTCAGTTTCCTGCTCTGGGACATCGAAGGATTCGAAGAGAATTCAGCGCAGCTTTCCAACTACCTGATTGGGGCGGCCGGGGCGCTGGTGGTGGCGGATTTGCTGCGGCCGGAAACCATTACCTCGCTGCCGGCCATTATCAGCCGCTTTCGCAAGGCGGCGCCGGCGGGGCAGGTGGCGCTGGCGGGCAATAAATACGATTTGGCAAAAGCCTCCCCGGAGACGGTTGGAGCGCTGGAACGGCTTGCCGCGGAATCTCAACTGCCCTTTTTGCTGACCAGTGCCAAAACCGGGGAGAACGTGGAAAAAAGTTTCGAAGAGCTGGCCCGGCAAATCGCGCAAAGCGGGGGCAGGTAATTTGAATTGAAAAACGGGCAGGGTGAGGAATGGAAGCAGGTTTTTTTGAAAAAATCTTTCAGCGGAAGCGGATGGGTTTTGCTTACCTTTCTCCCCAACTGGCGGTCATTTCTCATAACCCTTATTTTTTAGAATTCCTGGTTCAACCTGGCCGGCCCCCGCAGGGGCAGCCGCTTCCGCTCCTCATCCCGGAAACGGTAGGGCTGGAGAGCGTTTTAGAGCAGATCGCCGCGGGAAGGCGGGCTTTTTTTCAATTAGAGCACCTGCACCGCGAAAAACCCGGCAAGGAAACACTGGTCTTCCACCTCTCTTTTTATCATACCCCGGAAAAAACCGCTCCCCTGTTCTGCCTGCTCGAAGAGGCCACCGCAACCGCGCGCCTGCGCCAGCAAATCATTCAGCAGACGAATGAAATCCGGCTGCTGGAAAGCCTGATTGCCGCGCGGAGAGAGGAAATCTCGCTCTCCATCCTGGGTAGTTCCGAACCCATTCGCAAGATCCGCGCGACCATTGAAAAACTGGCCCAGGTTCCCGCCGCCACCATCCTGCTCCAGGGAGAAAGCGGCACCGGCAAAAGCATGGCGGCGCGGGCGCTTCATTACGCCTCCTCGGGAAAAGATGCCCCCTTTGTGGAGATCAACTGCGCCGCCATTCCGGAAACCTTGTTGGAGTCAGAACTATTCGGCTATGAAAAGGGCGCCTTTACCCACGCCATAGCCAGCAAGCAGGGATTGTTAGAAGAGGCGCACGGGGGCACGCTTTTCCTGGATGAGATCGGCGACATGTCCTTGAAATTGCAGGCAAAAATGCTCTCCTTTCTGGAAACCCGGCGCTTTCGCCGGCTGGGAAGCACGGCGGAAAAGGAAGTGCGGCTGCGACTGCTCGCCTCCACCAACCGCAATCTGGATGAGCTGGTTCGCAAGGGAGCATTCCGCGAGGACCTCTACTACCGGCTGAACGTGGTTAAAATCGAACTGCCCCCGCTGCGGGAACTCGGAAGCGATATTTTAGAGATCGCAAGAAGCTATATTCAAGCGTTCAATGTTGATTTCAACAAAGAAATAAGCGGGCTAACCCCGGAAGCGGAAGAAAAACTGCTCCGCTACCGCTGGCCCGGCAACGTGCGGGAGCTGCGAAACGCCATCGAGCGGGCCATGATTTTTGCCGAAGGAGAGCGGCTGGATGCGGCGGATCTCCTGATCGGCCCCGCCGGTTCGGGGCCGGAAGAGGCTCCAGCGGCGGAGAATTTCCAACTGCCGGCCGGGGGAATGTCTTTTGACGAAATCGAGAAGAAACTTCTCCGCGATGCCCTGAAGCTGGCCGGGGGAAACCAGTCCAAAGCCGCAAAACTACTGCGCCTCAGCCGGGACGCCTTTCGCTACCGTTTGGAGAAATATGGTTTGCCGGATAGCTGATTCGATCCCGGCAGAGATTTCGGGAAATGCCCCAAAAATCCGGGCGGCTGCGGGAAATCACCCAATTTTTTACCGGGAGCATTGCCGCCGCAGAAGGGCTTCTCTTGTAATAATGCTGTTTTTTTATCCGTGGACAAATCTGGCATGGAATTTGAGCGCGTCAAAAGAGGCAGCAGGTAAACGATGTCGAGGGTTGAGAAGATATGAATGACATCTCCATTAAATTCCTTGCTGCCGGCGGGTTTTTGATTATCTGCCTGGTTTGCATCCTGGGGAAAGCGGGTAAGATCGAAAACGACCTGCGCGCCCGCTGCCTGGCGGCGCTCCGTTTAGAAGGAATCACGCTCGAGCGGGTTTCCGTAAGCGGGCGGGACGCCATCCTGGCCGGGCGCGTCCCCTCCCGGGAAATTGCAGACCGGGCGGCAGAGATCGCCCGGGCGGTTTATGGGGTTCGCAAGGTAATCCGGAAACTGGAAATCATTCCCCCCTCCGCAATGGAATTGCAAACCACCCTGGACCGGCTGATCGCCAATTACCGGGTAGAGTTTACCGCGGATACCGATCTCTCCCCGCCAAGCCTTCCCCTGCTGGAGTTGGTTGCGGAAGCATTACAACAAGATTCCCTGGCCCGGGTCGAGATTGCCGGGCATACCGATTCGACCGGCGCAGAAGCCTTCAACCTGGAACTCAGCCGAAGAAGAGCCGAAACGGTAAAAGCCCACCTGGTCGGGAAAGGAGTGAATCCGGGGCGTTTGACAACGGCCGGCTATGGAGAAACCCGGCCGCTTGCAGACAACAACACCCCGGAAGGGCGGTCGAAAAATCGCCGGGTGGAATTCACGGTCTTAAAAAGTGAGTTTGAATGACCGGAAGCAGGTAATTTTTGGAGGATGCCAGCGGCAACGCAGGACCTCAGGGAGATGGGAATCCCCAGGAAGGGGCGCCTGCCGCGCCGCTGGCGTTTTATAACGTTATCGCCACACCAAGAGGGAATCGACCATGTGGTACCTGATTGCAGAAATCAGCGTTTTTTTGGGGATTGCCGCCGCATTCGGATTCCTGACCGGCTGGTACTTGCAAAGGTACTTCCGGAAGCGGGAAATCTCCTACCTGGAAGGAATTTGGAAAGCCAATGTCGCCAGTTTGGAAGAGGAGCTAAGCACAAGGCGCCCGGTTTCGAGTTTATGACTTTTATAGAAACCACATTGATTTTTGATCGGTCTTTGCTAAATTTGCTACAAAGATCAGCGCATATATGCGCCAAAACCGAATTCTTAATTCATATTGGGCAAAGCGTGTTTGGTGAATGAAAGAAAATGAAAAACCAGCCAGAAAAAAAGTTCATTCTCCCTAACCTGATGAAGCTCGGCTTGCCGGTATTGGCTATTGCCCTGTTTCTATTGCAAACAGCATTCTCCCAACAATTGAATCCTGGCGATGGGGTACGGATAACCGCTTTTAATATCAGCGATAAAATTTCCGGCGATTACCTGGTACAGCAGGACGGGAACATCCAGTTGCCCTATATCGGGCTGGTGGCGGCGCAGAAGCGGGATTTTGCCGCCATTCGCGATGAAATCGCCGAAAAATACACCGCCATTTACCGCAACCCGGAACTGACCGTGCAGCCGCTGTTCAAGATCAACGTGCTGGGGGAGGTGCGCACGCCGGGGGTGTATTACCTCACCGGGGTGGAAAAATTGTCCGACCTGATCGCTATGGCCGGGGGGGAAACCCAGGATGCCAATTTAAAGAAGATTTTGCTCATCCGGGGAGACCAAAAAATAAACATCGATGCCGAGCAATTCCTGAAGCAGGGCAAGAAATTGAACGACATCGGGCTGGAATCCGGCGACCAGGTGTACGTTTCCAGAAAGCGCTGGCTGACTTTCCGGAACGCCACGGCACTCATTTCTCTGGCAACGCTGGTTCTGATCGCTATCCAAACCTTTTGACTCTTTCTTCAGATTATTACGGTTTTCACGCGTACGGGGCGATTGAGAAACAAATCAAGGAGCAGCTTGCCGGGAGAAGCATCACTTTGTAACGAAACCATTCGGGGAGTATCTGCACTTGCCGGGGGAATTAATATTACACCCATTTGCAAGCTGATTCAGGAAAAAAATCTTACTGTAAAATATTCCGTGATCGTTTTGATTAACCACAGAGACGCAGAGGTTAGAAAAATAAAATATCTCTGTGACCCTGTGCCTCTGTGGTTGAACTTTTATCACCGGTAATTTTACAGGTTGAAAAAGTTCATATAACTATCAATCGGAAGGCAGAAACAGATGGTGGATTAGAAAGATCCAAATGGGGAATGGTGGAATCTATGTGGAAGAGGAGAAGAGATGGCCAGAATTCTTATCGCCGATGATCATCCCTTATTCCGGAGGGGATTGCGGGACACGATCATGGAGTTGTTCAAAGGTATGGAGATCGATGAAGCCGAGAACGGCCAGGAAGTGCTGAAAATGGTTTTGAAAGCTGATTATGACGTGGTCATTTTAGACATCTCCATGCCCGGAAGGAACGGGTTGGAAATCTTGGAGGAATTAAAACAATTGAAATCGGCTACCCGGGTGTTGATGATGAGCTTTCATCCCGAGAGCCAGTATGCCTTGCAGGCCATGAAACTCGGCGCGCACGGCTACCTTACCAAGGATGGGGCGCCCCGGGAATTGCAACTGGTCCTGAAGAAGGTACTTTCCGGCCATAAGCACTTTAACACCGTGGTGATGGAGCAATTGGTCTCCGAGCTGCAACGCGATCAAAGCAAAAAACCCCATGAACTGCTCACGGTTCGGGAGCTGGAGGTGTTAAAAATGATCGCCGCCGGTAAAAAACTAACCTGCATCGCTGAAGAGCTTTCCCTGAGCGTGAGCAGCGTGAGCACCTACCGGATCCGCATTTTGAAAAAGATGGGCTTGCGGAGCAACGCCGAGCTCATTCGCTATTCGATCGAAGAAAATATTTTGGATTAGCTCCGGGCCGGCGGCTTCACTTAGCCGATATGGTGTCGGAAATTACGGTTCGGTTGGCACGGCAAATTCCGCTAAAACTGGCGAGAAGGCAGGGGAATCAGTAGCTCACTGACATCGCCAGGGAAAATGAGCACAGAGCATTGAATTTTCCGATACGCCATCAATCCATTCATCCGCTACTTCTGTACGTCACTCCCCAACCATTTTCTTAAACCCTATATCACCCCCGGCCGGGTAATTTCCCCCAGTTGAGCCGAGCAGTGGGTGATTTGACACAAAAGCAGTTTCGCGTAACAGACCCTGCCGGAGCTGTCGCCGTTTTAGAAAGAAGATGTGGAAGTTCCCAGGTTC
>CAZFVV010000193.1:0-8844 GCA_964522165.1 uncultured Calditrichaceae bacterium | reverse complement strand
CATCAACCACGACGCAAGGGTTGGTTGCTCTACGACAATCTTGGTTTATGTTAAGCGTTCTCATGTTAGTTAATCTCTTTTAGCCTACGCCTTGCGCGTGTTATGCAACACGTTATATGCCTAATAAATTAACCTTCTGAAATAATCATCTTTGAGATGAGGTTGGGAGAAGAATAAGCTTCAAAAATTAAAAAGTTGCTTGTTACAGATTTTTTGTAACCTCAGTTCCTTCCAATAGAATATTGTAGAGAGTAAATAAATTTGGAGTATATATCGGCAAGATAATTTGATAAATTTTAGCGCAAGTGTGAGAACAAACAATGGATGAATGTTATTGATAATAAATTAGGGATGTAAACTTTAAAAATTTAAAACCAAATGAGAGCCGGTCAGACAATGGAAGAAAACGAAATCTTATATGAAGTTTTATCTGTAAATTGGCCGCGCTCAAAAGCCCCTTTCAAAAAGCTAAAAATCCACCCCATTGATAAAAAGACTGAATTAAATTTAGATATCGCTCATTCAGAAACTTTAAATGTGCCCCGTTCCGCTTGTATTACCGCTGGCGAACAAATAAAAATTCTGAATGACAAAGATGGTGTTTTTGTCTGCTGTAAAAATGGCTTTGCTCAAATCCTTCCGATTTATGAAACAGTAGAATCCTTCCAAGTTGGATCATCCACCTTCAGAATATTAATTAAAGAAATCACTGAACCAGATGAGAAGAAAGGTTATGAAGCCCTGACTTCATATCATTACCGAGACAAAACCTTATTTGGACGACATTCGCCTTTGGTTGCCATCTCACAACACCCCCTCTTGCCAAAAGTAATAGGCTATATTGATTTAACCAGCCCATTTTTTGTTAACACACCAAGACGAAATTTTTTTGATGCTCCAATTTCCCTAAATGGTGTTGCCTGGCAAAGATGGAATACTGATACTACAAAGCAATACATTTACCTATTAGTGCGTATAGCGAGATGTGTTGTTCATCCTGATCTCCGTTCTTCGGGACTAGGACAGCTTCTCGTCCGACATGCGGCGGAGTTTGCAAGGTCCCACTGGCAAATGTCTGGTTGGAAACCTTATTTTTTGGAAATCTCCGCAGATATGCTCAGATATATTCCTTTTGCTGAAAAATCCGGCATGATATTCATCGGAGAAACGGAAGGGAATCTGCACCGCATTCAAGAAGACCTTACGTATTTCAGCACAAATCTTCAAAGAATCAAAAATAAAGAAATACTGTCAGGAAAGGTCTCGGGAATACTTGATTCGAAATTAGCTAAATTTCATCGCTCTTTACAAAATTTAGCTGATGATGAAGAACCCCAAATTGATGAGGTAGTCGCACAACAGTTGGAAAATCCTACATTGGATGGTTGGGCACAACTGAAAGATATACTTTCTTTACCCAAACCCCACTTTATTATGGGATTAATTCCAGAAGCTCAAGAGGTAATCATGAAGCGAGCAAATGAATTGAATCTTCCCCCTTCACCGGCTAAAAAGGGAGGAGACTTTGTTAAAGAGGTATATAATAGCCGCCTACAATCCCCGCTAAGAATAGAAGATTTGGCAATTGAAATTCCCATACCCGTCCAGAGAACGCGTGTAACACATAAGATTGAAAGGGCTTTTGAAATATCCTTAAATGACTTAACACAGAAAGTTTTTAGAAATTTGAACACCGTTGCATAAAATGAAGCTGGAATCCTGTTCGATATGAATATAACAAATGGTCAAAAGTTAAGATTATTGTCTCAATATTTCGATGCTGTAAAGAAAGGAAATAAAAAATCTACAATTCGCGCAGGGCGGAGGAAAATTTCTGAAGGTGAATTAATTTTTGAATCATCCGATGGGAATCTAAAAGTCTTTGTAAAAAAAGTTATTTACAAACGCTTTTATGAACTTACGAGTGAAGATGCCCGACTTGATGGATTTGAAAATCTTGAGACACTGCACAAAGCTTTACTTACCATTTATCCAAATTTAAAAACTGACGCCATCTTAACAATCATTCATTTTGAATTTCCTGGGTCAAACAATTATTGAATTTTGACAGGGTGTAAATGCATTTTCTTGGCTATTGGGTTTACGATAATTTTTTGAAAGATATTCATAGTGGAGCTACCTTCCACTACAATTCAAACCAACCTCGGTTTCATGAAAACATAGAAATTGGTGAATCATTATGGTTAGTAAGTGGAATCAGAGTAAAAGGTAAAATGGAATACCACTTAGCAGCGCGTTTTGTTATTCGTGCCAAAACTCATAATCCACCCGGCTATAAATATGGTCGATTTCGTTTATGGGCGGATCCTCAGGCATCTGATTATTATGTCATCGGCGAAATGGAAATGACAAATTTGTTACTATCTTTAGAATTTGTTCCGAAGAAACCGATTCAAGAAGCAGGTGTTACTATCGCTCAAAGTCTTCAAGCCTTTCGATATCTATCATCAAAAGATGTTGTACTATTAGAAGAATGGTCTCGGAAATTAAAACCAAACATTGACATTCCGAAAATTGTACCGGAATTAGAAATTGAAGATACTTATGAACATGGGGAAGTTGCTCTTTCAGCTAAAATAAAAGCTGAACTCCCGAAATTATCCCCAGAGCGGCGGATTGAGATAGTTTCAAATTATCAAAGGAACAGATCAATTATCAAAAATCTTCAAGAGATGTATGCAGGGCGCTGTCAAATTTGCGCTTTTGATCCCATTTCGGTTTATGGAGTAAATGCGGCTTGCGCTCATCATATTCACTATCTTTCAAGAGGCGGTTCTGACGTGATAGAAAATCTGATTTTACTTTGCCCAAACCATCACGCTGTAATTCATGCTGATGATGCGGTATTTGATTACGCGAAAAGAATTTTCATTTTTAGCAATGGACGACAAGAACCTCTGGCATTCAATCAACACCTTTAATTGAAATGATCCCCCATTACACCCTTCCATAGTTTGAAATTTTTCCCCCTTTATAAAAACATTTAGTCAGTCACTTAGCAGTTTCTTCTATTTAGAGCTAAGAGAAAATTAGCGCCGGTCGCTTTTGGAGTTGAATTTCTTTTGAACCCAACTGACGAATATACTGAAATTCCAGCAACGGTTAAATGGGCGTGCTATTATCGTGTTTTCCCAACCTTCCAACAGCAATCAGACTTTCTGTATCGAATTACTAAAGACGAAAGTAAAACTACCAGTGAAAATGAGACTGAGAAGCAGTCAAAGGAACAAGAAGAAAAGCGGGGATTTGAGGATGCTGATGAACGCGCTCAAACACGGGAAATAGAAACTGAAAAAAAGCAAGGCAATGAAGAACGCAAATCAACGCGTGAAAAAAGAGATGATCTGTGCCCCCGTTACAAAAAGATTTCTTGTTCTGCCAATGCAAATATAATCCTGGTTAAAAACAAGGATAAGAATGAATGGCAAATAGATACGACAGCCCTTACGAATGCTTTAGAGACTGAGATTCTGCGTGTGCAGGAAGTCATAAGAAACGATCCTGATACGATTAAGACATCCAATAGAGAAGTGGATAAGAAAATTAACATCCTCCAAGGTACATCCAAATCAGAAAAGGATTATCAAGAAGCAATTTTAGCCCTAAAAAATTCTATCATACCTGATTGGCAGTGGACAATCGAATCCACAGTTCAACCACAAAAAAATCTGATGTATTTTACTCTGATTTTGACAAATACTTCCCCGATGCCAGACAAATCATACACGCGAGAAAACTTTCTATTTGATACATCTCTGGAATTAAACTTTGACAAAATTGAAGTCTGCTCATTTGAGCTTGAATTAGCGCCAAGAGGATTTCGTTACGAGCGAAACATGTGGGGGAAAGGATTTAACTGTGCTGTTGAAAAAATAACTGATAATCTTTATCAAACTACCCATACGCCTGTTTACCCTCAAAAATGGTATGATACTCGAACTAAACCTGAAGCGCGTTTTGAAGATTTAGCGAAAGGTCCTGTTCAAATCCTTTCAAGCATA
Organism: uncultured Calditrichaceae bacterium; assembly: GCA_964522165.1. Lineage (GTDB taxonomy): Bacteria > Calditrichota > Calditrichia > RBG-13-44-9 > J075 > JABWBP01. The sequence continues at coordinate 4,822 of CAZFVV010000193.1, read as the reverse complement.
TTAGTTGCAATGGAAGATTATAACAAACAATGGGAGAGCGCAGAGAAAACATATCAAAAACAATTTGGAAGCCAATGGAATAATTTCAAGAATGAATTCTTGAAAGATTGGGAGATGTTCAAAAATGAAATTCGTCGTTTTAAACGCGGCGTGGAATTAATCCAAAATAATGATCTGATCCGGTATGCTTTTCAACTGACCAATGAAGCATTCCGCCGAGCAGGTGATCATCCTTTAAGGCCCGATAAGAAGAAAGATAGTTGGCGTCTTTTCCAGATTGTGTTTTTGGTAAACCAAATTCCTGGTATTGCTGCATTATTGACCAATGAGGCTCAAGATAACTTAGAGAGGGAGGTTGTTGATATTATTTACTTCCCAACCGGCGGAGGGAAAACGGAAGCTTATCTCTCCGTATTGGTTTTCCATTGTTTTTTTGACCGTCTACGTGGTAAGACCGCCGGTGTAACTGCCTGGACTCGTTTCCCGCTACGTCTTTTGACTTTACAGCAAACCCAACGCATGGCTGATATTATCGGAATGGCAGAATTGGTCAGACGGGAGCAAAAAGATTCGCGATTAAACGGTTCCAATATTGATGGCTTTGCAGTGGGATACTTTGTTGGGCAAGAAGCTACACCCAATAAATTAACCCCTTCCGCTCAGAACAATAATGATCTTGTAAACTGGCACAAAGCTTTAGATCAGAAAATGCGGCAAGAATGGCAAAGGATTATCACTTGCCCATCTTGCCGGACTTCCAAAGTCTCAGTAGAATTCGATGAAACCAGGGTTAGAATTGTCCATAAATGCCACAATTCGAAATGTGCTTTCCCGAACGGTAACATACCGGTTTATGTTATAGATAATGAGATTTATCGAAACTTACCAAGTGTAGTGGTAGGCACTATAGATAAATTAGCTGGCATTGGAAACGAACGGAAGTTTTCCCTTGTTTTCGGCCAGATTAGTGGCAAATGCGATTTGCATGGATACTACCACGGAAAATGCTGTCAACCGGAATGCAAAGATACGAAGCTCTTAAAAGCTTATGTTCCACCAGGAATTTCCGGACCGACCCTTTTTATTCAAGATGAGTTACACCTTTTGCGGGAAGGTTTGGGCACTTTTGACTCCCATTATGAAACATTTACTCAAGAAGTACTCGATCAATTCGGCCAAAACAATTCTATTAAAGTCATCGCTTCATCTGCAACAATCGAAGCATTTGAACGACAAGTTGAACATCTATATGGCAAACAAAGAAGTCAAGCAAGGCGATTTCCGGGCATTGGCCCTTCATTGGAAGAATCTTTTTATGCTAAAACTTTAGAACGAATACAACGAGTTTTTGTCGGAATAATTCCTCATAATAAGACAATTTTTAACGCCATACTTGAACTGCTTCAATACTATCACGAAGAAACTCAAAATTTGCTCAATCTGCAAACTACCAATCCATACAATGGCCTACTGAAACCGGGCACTAAGGAATGGAACGGATTACTTGACAACTATTTGACCTCACTTACATATTTTCTTGCAGGAAGGGATTTAAGTTCAATAAGAACCGATTTGGAAGCGGCCGTCAATTCGGAGCTAATTAACAATGGATTTCGAGAATTGCTTATCAGGGAAATGACCGGCGGAACTTCAACCAGTGAAGTTACAACTACTTTAGAAAAGGTCGAAAAACCGCATGATTTTGGTAAGACGCCGGATGCAATCCTGGCGACGAGTATGATCAGCCACGGTGTAGATGTGGATCGTTTTAATGCCATGATTTTTTACGGCATGCCGCGTCAAACGGCGGAATATATTCAGACATCCAGTCGTGTAGGGCGTAAGCATACGGGTCTTGTATTCACCTGTTTGCATCCGGTAAGAGAACGCGATCAGAGCCATTATAACTACTTTGTCAAATATCATGAATTTCTAGGACAATTGGTTGAGCCGGTTGCTTTGAATCGGTGGTCTAAATTCAGTGTGCATCGAACGCTTCCTGGATTGTTTATGGCAGTTTTACTACAGTTGATTGCCAATAGGCCAGCTGAAAAAAGCCCTGGAAGTTATTATAAACCAGATTTTGTTAAGAGGAAGATCGATTCAGGTGAAATCACAGAAAACGATTTTATACCAATATTGGAAGATGCATATAGAGTTGCACATCCAACCAATCCGGCTGAACAGGATTTTCATGAAGAGATTCGACGCCATATACGACTGTTCTTGAACCAAATTAGCAACGCTGGAGCTCAAAAAACATGGGTAAGCGATGTGCTATATCCAAAACCGATGAGAAGTTTACGTGATGTGGATGAGGCAATCGAAATTGAATTGGATGATATTGGAAGTAGATGGATTTCTCGATCATGATTTTATTTGAAGGGAGTGAATGATGCATTCGATGACACGTGGGAAACAGCAGATACTTTTCAACTATCTACCGGGCAGAACTTTCGATTTTGATAGAGCCGGCACGATTGCTCAAATTGATTCAATACGCGGTGTACCGAATCATGAATTGAATCTATCACTTATTCTTGATGCAATCCGAAGGTACGCTTCCGCCTGGACAAATCACAGTTTAGCAGGGATATTTCATCGGCCAAACCCTGAACAATTTATTTTGATTGAGCCGAAAAAAGTTTATTCAAAACTCTTTCCAAAGGTAATGTGGTGCAACAATAGAAATTGTGGACGTGTTTTTGATTTTAGCAATCGGGATTTACCCAATTCTAAAAGCTGTCCTGATTGCAAAACTGGTCACTTAAATCAACTAAGATTCGTAAAAGTTCACCAGTGCGGCGAAATAAAACCTCTCGCTCCCCCGTATGAATGCAAAAAATGTAAATCAAAGAACAAATTTGCTCTAAATACCCGGGATAGCGAACGCATTGCAGGATTTGTCTGGATTTGCCGAAATTGTGGAGATACTTCTAAGGTTTTTGGCGGCTATTGTAAATCATGCGAATGGCAGACTTTGACCGGGGAAACAGATGCAAAGCTGCGCCAAATGGAAGTGAAGGTTCATCGAGCTGGCGATACTTATTTTACCCATTATGAAGTTTTACTCAATCAACCAAGTTCTGATATAAGTGCATTTCTTAATATTGAAAATTGGCAGGCAATTGTAGCAGGGTTGTTCTTGAAATTGCCTGAGCTTTCTGGAAAAGCTATAAAAGATTTTATTAAAGATTATCGTGAATCACCTCAGGTGCAGACTTCAATTTCTAAAAACGAGATTCAGCAATTAAGAGAAATGGGACGTACTGATGCAGAGATTGATGCTCTAGAAAAGATGCTTTCAGAATTACAAGGAATAAGGAATGAATCTGAGGAAATTCATTCACCATCAAATATTAGCCAAATAATTGCTACTACGAGTGGTGTTCCAGAGGAAATTTGGGGAGAGGCAGGGCAGGAGCTTCTGGAAGCTGTTTTAATTTCTCAATCTGATTCCACAACCAATTTACTTACAATGAATAATCCGAACCAACAACAGCAAAATGCAAGGTTGTTGGCAAACGAACTGGGAATTTCCAAATTATCTTTGGCTTCCGATTTTCCAATGACTCACGCCAGTTTCGGTTATAGTCGGGTTAAATATGAGCCGAATGAATGTCGCCTCAATGCTTTTCCAGCCGATAAAGACCATGAGGGCAAATTCCCAATTTTTGTTGATTTAGTTCAGGCTGATGCAATTATAGTTCAATTAGATGTACAGCGCGTTTGGCAGTGGTTCGAGTTAAACGGCATCTCTCCCAACTTATCATCCAATCTTGGCGATACCGAGAGTGCAAGAAAGGCATATTTTGTTCGGCTACTATCTCCTGCCTTGTTAAGGCAAACATTAACTCGGGATAATCTTGAGGCACGCATGGTGTTTGGATTGCTGCATACAATGAGTCATTTCTTTGTCCGTAAGGCAGCATTGCTCTGTGGACTTGACCGTACCAGTCTTTCAGAATATATATTGCCACGTGCATTGACATTTGCAATTTATTGTAATCACCGTTTTGGAGCTACAATAGGTGCTCTTTCGTCTTTGTTTGAACAATCGCTACCAGAATGGTTGGGACAAATAAAGGATGAATCTCGCCGCTGCATTTATGATCCGGTATGTTCTAACAAAGGTGGAAACTGCCACGCCTGCACCCACTTGGCAGAAACAAGCTGTCGATTTTTTAACCTGAATCTTAGCCGCAGTTTTTTATTCGGTGGTGCTGACGTCGAAATAAATGAAATTAGATATGGTTACTGGAACTTGCCACTATAATTAGTGGCGGCCACGAACTATTAAAGAATCTTCATGATCTGGTGATGAGTGATAGATAAAATTCCGCAAAAGATTGCAGCTAAAAAGCAAGCTGCAATCCTTTGCTAATCTGTATCAATAGTTTGATAAGAATAAAAGGTGTGCGGTCATTTTGCTTCGCAAAATCACCGCGATTAATTTTATTGAAGAGTCGGTCAAAAGCATGGCTTGTTTCAATCACATAAGGTGGTATCTTCAGGTTGAGTAGTTTGGGTTGTGTGTGGCAAATAAAGTCTGTGCTGGCAGGGGGCACATAACATTTTATTCCAGCCGAGGCAACCAGCAATTGCCTTTGTTGAAGTTCTGTGGTATATTCAAATCCAACGTGTTTATAAAGTTTTGTAGTAAAATGGTTGCCCGGCTGAATACCGCGTTATATGCCAAAGTACTGAAAGTTAATATGAACAAATGGCTTTGTTGCATAATTCATCTCGTGGGTGGAGTTTTCCTCCCCCCCCCATCGGGATTAGGCGTTCACCGCATAACTTTGGGGCATTCCCAAATGAG
>CAZFVV010000192.1:0-8939 GCA_964522165.1 uncultured Calditrichaceae bacterium | reverse complement strand
GTGGCAGACCCCCAATCGGATGCTCTGATCCGCAAAGTCGCCAGTTGGATTACCATTATCGGCACTTCGATGTTTGCAGCCTATTTTTTCGGTTTTCTCATCTACCAGTCGGCGTTCGGCTCCGCAGCGCCCGATAATTGGTTTGCGAAGGTGCTGGAGGCCCAATTTGCCGCGGTTTTAGGGGTGCCGCTCTCGGCGATCTCCGCCGCTTGCTTAGTTTTATTGTTAAAAGCCGTAACCGGGCCGATTGAATTTGAAGCGCTGGGCTTCAAATTCCGCGGCGCTTCCGGCCCGATCGTGTTGTGGATATTCTGCTTTTTGGCAATTATCAGCGGGTTGAAGCTGCTGTGGTTGTGAGGCGGGTGGACTGCGGGGCAGTTTTTTAGCCTGCTAAAGCGCCGAAATAGAAGCGATTCAGGGAAGGCTCGATGGCAAAGCGGATTCTTTCTAAGCAGCCTTTCCAGCCGATGACCGGCGGCCCCGGCCAATCTTCGCAGATGAAGCAGGTGGCCTCGATTTGCAGGGAGTCGCCGCTTTCGGCGGTAATACTCAATGGTAAGCGCTCTAAATAACCCCGGAAAGTCCCCAACCGGGTGCTAATTTTTTCTTCAGTGAGGCCCCCTCTCTCCAGCTCAACTTCGGCATACAAAAGCAGATCTTTTGACAATACTACCCATGTAGAAGCGGTATCGAGCAAACCAACCATATCCGGCGAGTTTTCCCCTAATCGAAATTCAACTGCGACAGGCAGTCGATATGCGCCATAAAGATAATCGGTAAAAATTATGGCCGATCCCGTATTCCAGGGAGAGCCGTCGGAAGAAAACAAATTAATGTAGTTTGGCTGCATGGTTAGCCCGATAAGCGAGTCAATAAAATGTCTTGAATTTCGAACTGGCGCTGGGTGCGGATGGCTTCTACCACTTTTTTGAGATCTCTATCTGCCGCGACTAAGTGATTATCACAAATCGCTACCCACATACCCGGATAGTTTTTGGCATTCTCTTTAAGCCATTCCCTTTCCCTGTCGCGTGATTTCCCCGGCGGCAAAGCGCCGATCACCCGGGGCGGTTGCAGCACCCGGTGTAATTTTTGTAAACCCTCGCTCCCGGGAAACTCCTGCACCGCCTGGGCAACCAGCCGCCGCGCCTCCTCCACGTGCTCTTTCGCGAGCGCCTGGCGAATCCGGCGAATCCACCCCTTTTCTCCCCGGGCGGTTTTCTTCGTTTCGATGCGTGCCATTGCAGCGGCTCCGGTTATGTTCTGCTTCATTAGTTTACGGCGATAGTTTAACACCACCGGCGCAATGAATCAAGCCAATAACAACAGGTGTGTTTATCCGAATATCCGGAATCCGGCGGCCGGGATCAGGCATCCGAGAACCCGAAAACAGCACATTTTTTATTTGCACCTTTCCCCGGATTTGCGTTAATTCTGTTTTCCTAACCCGGGGAGAGGGCATGAGGAATCCTGAGCAGAAGGAATTGCGATCTGAAGACCGTCATTCGTCTCAATTGAATTGGATACTACCTGCCGTTAGCGCCGGCCTGGTGAACGGCATTTTAATCCTGATTTTTCAGAGCGCCTACGCTGCATTGATCTTTTCCGGTGAATTATCCGGCTACATCGCCCGGGGGATCGGCTTCATGCTCTTCGGTGCGTTCCTGATGGGCACGGTGGTGGCGCTGACCAGCTCTTTCCGGGGCACCGTTACCGCGCCGCAGGACGCCCCTACCGCAATCATGGCGCTCATCTCTGCCGGCATTGCCGCCGCCCTGCACGCTACCGTCTCGGGCGAGGATATTTTTATCACCGTCGTGGCCGCCATGGCGCTTACCGCCCTGCTCACCGGCCTGTTTTTACTGGCGCTGGGATGGTTCCGGCTGGGCAATTTGATCCGCTTCATTCCTTACCCGGTGGTGGGGGGGTTCCTGGCCGGCACCGGCTGGATACTCGTGAAAGGGGCGATCCGGATCATGTCCGGCGTCAAACCCTCTTTTTCCCAATTCTTTGATTTGTTTCAAATCGAAGTGCTGTTGAAGTGGCTGCCGGGCCTGGTATTCGCCTTCCTGCTATTTTTCGCCCTGCGGCGCTTCCGCAATTTCCTCACCATGCCCTTGATGATCTTCGGCGCCATCGTGCTCTTTTACATAGTCGTTTATTTTAGTGGAACTTCTATCAACCGGGCCAGCGAGCAAGGCTGGCTGCTGGCGCGTTTTGCCGGGGGAATATTCTGGCAACCGCTTTCCCTCTCTTCCCTGCCGCATATCAACTGGGAGGCCATTACCGGCCAGGCAGGCAATATCGGGACGATTGTATTCATCAGCATCATCTCCCTGTTACTAAATTCCAGTGGGTTGGAATTGATCGCCCGCCGGGAGGTGGATCTCAACCGGGAGTTGCGCTCCGCCGGCCTGGCAAACTTCCTTGCCGGGCTTGGGGGAAGCTCTGCCGGGTACATGTCGCTCAGCCTCACCGCCCTGGGACACCGGATCGGCTCCCGCAGCCGCCTTTCCGCTCTCATATCTGCCGGAATGTGCGGGGTAACTCTGCTGGCCGGCGCGGGAATTTCATCGTACTTTCCCAAACCGCTGTTAGGCGGCCTGCTTTTTTACCTGGGCCTCTCTTTCCTGGTAGAATGGCTCTACAAAAGCTGGTTCAAGCTTCCCCGCACCGAATATCTGCTGGTGGTGCTGATATTGGTAACCATCGGCGTGTTTGGTTTCTTGCAGGGCATGGCGGTGGGGATATTGATTGCCGCGGTGGAATTCGTGGTAAATTACAGCCGCATCAATGTGATCAAACACGCCCTGTCCGGCGCGACTTACCAGAGCAACGTTGACCGCGCTCCCGCGTATCAACGCCTGCTCCGGGAACACGGGGAGCAGCTCTATATCCTCAAGCTGCAAGGCTATCTCTTCTTTGGCACCGCCAACAACCTCCTCGACCAGGTAAAACAACGCGCCCACGCTCCCAACCAGCCGCCTTTGCGCTTCGTGGTGCTGGATTTTCGCCTGGTTACCGGGCTGGATTCTTCGGCTTTGAACAGTTTTGCAAAAATGAAAATGCTGTTGGAAGAAACCCTGGGAATTCACCTGCTGCTCACCGGCCTCTCTCCCGCGCTGGAGCGGCAATTCGAAACCGGGGGGCTGGCCGGAAAAGACGCGCGCTCCCTGCTTATCTTCCCGGACCTGGATCACGGGGTGGAGTGGTGCGAAAACCGGATGCTGCTGGCGCTAACGGCCTCCGCCGGGGAGAGCGGCCTCGATAAACATGACGCCGAATTCTTAGAAGCGATGTTAGATCTATCCTCCCGCCCTCTCGAAACTGCGGAATTTGCGCGCTTGCTCACCTCGCGTATCCTCCCCTACTTCGAGAAACAGGAAATCGACCCCGGCAGCTACCTGATCCGCCAGGGCAACCCCCCGGTAGGAATCTACATGATCGAATCCGGCCAAATTACGGTGCGCCTGGAAGAAGCCAGCGGAACCATCGTTCGCCTGCGCACCATGGGCGCCGGCACCATAGTCGGGGAGTTGGGCATGTATCTCGGTCTGCCGGCAACCGCTTCGGTGGTTACCGATCAGCAATGCACGGTGTGGTACCTGTCGGCGGAAAATCTAAAAAAAATGGAGGAAGCCGATCCGCGGGCAGCCGCGGCGTTCCATAAATTTGTGGCCTGCATCTTAGGCGAACGCCTCGCCAATAGCAATAAAACCTTACAGGCGCTGCTGGATTGAGAGGTGAAAAATGGAAAATGGAAAGTGAAAAATGGAAAGTGAAAAGTGCGGTGATATTTAAAAAAATCCGCCATATTTGATATTAAAGAAAGATGTTGTATCTTGATTTCCATAATCCGTGAAGTTGGATTTGATTCGTGAGTACCAGCGGCGATTTCCGTTTAGCGGTGTTATTTTATCCCCCAACCAGCACTGGCGAGGGCCAACGCAGGCGGGCAAAAATCGATGCTGGGGTTTATCAATTGAACATTAAACGATATAAGGAGGATTTGAGTAATGAAAATCTGGTTCAAATCTATCCTGATAGCCATATTGATCTGCAGTTGCAATGAAACGCAGACGGAGCAATTCCGTGCTGCTTCCGGCGATTCGCTAACGACCGAAAAAGCATCAATTGACGCCTCGCGCCAGCCTGCTTTTCTGGAAATCAGCGAACCGCAGGTGGATATCGACCTGGCGGAGATCAAAAAACGGGGGCGGCTGATCGCGTTGACCGGCTATAACGCGAACAGTTATTTTATATACAAGGGAGAGCCGCTGGGATTCGAATACGAGCTGCTCAAACTGCTGGCCGATGACCTGGGGTTGGAATTGGAGATCGTCATCGCCCGCAACCTGGATGAAATCTTCAACCTGCTCAACCAGGGCAAGTGCGACATCGTGGCCTACAATTTGACCATCACCAAAAAGCGCATGGAAAAAGTCAGCTTTACCGATTATCATACCCTGGTGCGCCAGGTTCTGGTGCAGCGGCTGCCGGATAGGTGGCTGGATTTGAAACGCCACGAAATCGAAAAGATGATCATCACCAACCCGGTGGACTTGATTGGGAAAAGAGTGTACGTGCGCAAAGGCTCTTCTTATTATGCGCGCCTGGTGAATTTATGTGATGAGATCGGCGGCGATATCGAAATCAACGAGGCGGCGGGGGACGTATCCACCGAAGAGTTGATCCGCAGGGTAGCCCGGGGAGAGATCGAATATACCGTGGCAGATGACAACCTGGCGCTAATCAACGTGGCTTATTATGCGAATATCGACATTCATACCCCGCTCAGCCTGCCGCAGCGGATCGGCTGGGCGGTGCGCAAGAATTCTCCCCACTTGCGGGAAGCGGTAAACCGCTGGCTCAAAAAAATCAAGATCGAGCCTACCTACAATGTATTGTATGATAAATATTACCTGAATAAGCGATTTTTCAGCCAGCGGGTGAAAAGCGAATTCTTTTCCATGGGAGGTAACAAAATTTCCCCTTATGATGATTTTATCAAAGAGCATGCCCGGCAATTGAATTGGGACTGGCGCTTGCTCGCTTCCCAGGTTTACCAGGAATCGCAGTTCGATCCCCAGGCAAAATCCTGGGCCGGGGCGCAGGGTTTGATGCAGCTAATGCCTTTAACAGCGAAAGAAGTAGGGGTCAAAAACCCTCATGATCCCCGGCAGAACCTTGCCGGCGGCGTGAAATACCTGGCCCGGCTTTGGGAATACTGGCGCGCCATTCCCGATTCTACCGAAAGGCTAAAATTTGCCCTGGCCTCTTACAATGCCGGCCCGGGACACCTGGAAGACGCCCGGCGGCTGGCTCAAAAGTTCAATAAAGACCCCAATCGCTGGGAAAATAACGTGGCGGAGCTTTTGCTAAAAAAGGCGGATGAGAAATACTTCCAGGATGAAGTGGTGCAATTCGGATACTGCCGCGGCGAGGAGCCGGTCAATTACGTGGCGGAAATCCTGGAACGCTACCGGGATTATCAGAAGTTTATCGAGTTATGAGTTTCGAGTTGTGAGTTGCCGGTTTTGAGTTTCGAGCTTTGAGTTGTGAGTTTGGAGTTGCGGCGTTTATTTCCCGGCTCTTGGTTACAGGTCTCAGCCTCTTTATATTTCTGATGCGATGAAAAGAAATAACCGCGCCCAGCACATCCTGGAAATTTACCGCGCCTGCGCCGCGCCGCTCTACCGGGTGGTGGAGGATATTCCCGATGAACACCTGCGCTGGAAACCGGCCCCGGAATCGCGCTCCATCGGCGAGATCATGCGCCATTTGATCCGGGTGGATAACTGGTTTTTAGGGCGGTTGGGGTATCCGCCGGAGGCCGTGGACCCGAAAGGTGGAACGGTAGAAGATATTCTGCACAATTTGAAGATCGTTCACCGGCAAATCGAAGCCATCCTGGAAAACTGCCGGGATGATTCCGAATTAGCCCGCCGCAGCCAGGCCCCCGACGCCGGGGAGCATGAAACCCTGGGAGGAGTTATTCTGCATATCGGCCAGCACTATCTTTATCACCTGGCGCAAATGGTGTACCTGCGCCGCGCCCGGGACCGTAACTGGCCGGCCCCGCTGAAAGAGTGGGAAAACGCCACTCATATCATCTCTGAAATGATCTCAAAAACAGGAGGATAAAAATGGAATACACCTTTCACGATCTGAAGGTCAAAACCGTGGCCCAGCTCCGGGAAATCGCCGCCGGGATTCAACACGAGGCGGTGCAAGGCTATACCCAGTTGAATAAAGAGCACCTGCTGGCGGCCATCTGCCAGGCCCTGAACATCGACATGCACGAGCACCACAAAGTAGTGGGCCTGGACAAGACCAGCGTCAAAGGACAAATCAAGGCGCTGAAACAGGAACGCGCCGCCGCCCTGGAAGCCCATGACAGTAAAAAACTAAAAGAGGTTCGCAAGCAGATCAAAAAGCTGAAGAACCAGCTGCGCAGAGCCATGGTGTAGGCGATGGCGGCGGCTTTTCTGCTTGACAATTGGCGGAGCGTGAAACGTGAAACGTAATGCGCGAGGGGTAAGGCGTATAGAGCAGGAAATCACGTTTCACGCCTCACGTTTCACACTACACGCTTTCCAATTCCCCCCCTTATCCTGTGATAACCTAAAACCCCAAGGACTCTCCCATGAATTTTCTCAACCTTAATTTGATCGCGCTATTATGTGCGGTATTTTTCTTCATCTCGAACTTTGACCGGGGCGGCGCCCAAACTGCCCGGCTTCCCGGTTTGGAAGAATCTATGGCCAAATTAGAGACCGAATTGCTCAACAAATACGGCGAAAGCCAGCGCCCCCGGCTGCTGCGGGGAATGCAGCAGGCCGCCAGCCTGTGGCGCGAATCCGACGGCGACGCCGCTGCCTTCGAGGATTTCGTGCGCACCCACTTTGCCGGCGATCAGGCCACCTTAGACGCGATGTTCGAGCGCTTCCAGAATATTTCCGAAGCCTTCGAAGGGCATCTGAATGAAATTATGTTAGAGCTGCGCAAGCAATCCGACCTGGACCTCGGCCCTATCCTGCCCTTCGACCAAATCTTTGCCGGGTACGACCCTTCCGCGCACCTGGCCGATGATTTCTTCGAGAACAAGCTCGCCTTCGTGGCGCTGCTGAATTTCCCCCTCACCACCTTGCAGGAGCGTCTGAGCGAGGGTGAAAAATGGACTCGCCGGCATTGGGCGGAGGCGCGCCTGGCGCAGCGCTTTGCCAGCCGGGTTCCCGCGGAGGTGAACCTGGCCATTGCCCGGGCGACCGCGGAGGCGGACCAGTACATCGCCGAATACAATATCTGGATGCACCATTTGCTGAATGACAAAGGCGAGCGGCTTTTCCCGCCCAAACTGCGCCTGCTCTCCCACTGGAACCTGCGCGACGAGATCAAGGCGCAGTACAGCGCCGGGAAAGAGGGGCTGGCCCGCCAGCGCATGATCCAGAAGGTGATGGAGCGGATCGTCACCCAGACCATTCCCGCGGCGGCAGTGGATAATCCTCACGTGGACTGGAATCCCTTCAAGAACGAAGTGAAACCGGCGGCGGCGCAGGATTCGGATCAACCCGCTCCCGCGGATATGAAAATCAGCAATGACTCCGAACCGGATACCCGCTACCGGGTGCTGCTGAACACCTTCCTGGCGGCGCGCCAGGCGGATCCCTACTGGCCTACCGCGCCGACCCACATCGCCCGGCGCTTCGAGATCGACCGGGAAATCCCCGAAGCGCGGGTGCAGGCGATGTTCGAAGCGCTGCTCTCCTCTCCCCTGCTACCCCAAATCGCCAAGTTGATCGAAAAACGGTTAGGGCGCTCCCTGGAACCGTTCGACATCTGGTACAACGGCTTCCGGCCCCGCGGCGCTTATGGCGAGGCGGAACTGGATAAAATCGTGGCCGAAAAATATCCCTCTGCCGAAGCGTTCGAAAAAGACCTGCCCGAGATTCTGCGGAAATTAGGCTTTTCGCCGGAACGCGCCCGCTACCTGGCGAACCACATCGTGGTGGACCCGGCGCGCGGCTCCGGCCACGCCTGGGGCGCGGGAATGCGCTCCGCCAAATCCCACCTGCGCACCCGGGTGGGCAAAGCGGGCATGGACTACAAAGGCTACAACATCGCCATCCACGAGTTGGGGCACAACGTGGAACAGACCTTCTCGCTTTATGACGTGGATAATTTCTTCCTGCGCGGGGTTCCCAATACCGCCTTCACCGAGGCGATGGCCTTTGTGTTCCAGGCAAAAGATATGGAACTGTTAGGGCTTGCCAAACCGGACGCCCGGAGCGAGGCGCTGAAGACCCTGAATGACTACTGGGCAACCTGCGAAATCGCCGCGGTGGCGTTAGTGGACATGGCGGTGTGGCGCTGGATGTACCAGCATCCCGGGGCAACCCCCGGGCAACTGAAAGAAGCGACCCTGGCCATCGCCAGGGAGATTTGGAATCGCTACTACGCCGCGGTGTTCAAGCAGAAAGACGTGGCGCTGTTGGGGATTTATTCCCACATGATCCACTCCTTCCTCTACCTTCCCGATTATCCCATCGGCCACCTGATCGCCCACCAGGTGGAGGAGCAGGTGAAGCAATCCGGCGACCTCGGCGCGGAATTCGAGCGCATGACCACCTACGGGCGGGTGATTCCGGATTTGTGGATGAAAAACGCTGCCGGCCAGCCGGTAGGCGCGGAGGCGCTCTTAACCACAACCGAAAGAGCGTTGAAGGCGTTGAAGTAGGGTGTTTTAGTGTTCTTGTGTTATGGTGTTCAAGTGTTTCGGTAGTGTTACTAAAACACTAAAGAGCATGTACTATCACGGGACATTTGAGAATGTTCAATAAGTGAAGGCTCCTCGGCAGTTTCTAACCTCACCCATCCCCACCCAAACCCTCCCCTTCCCTCTCCTACAGGAGAGGGAAGGGGAGGGTGGCGCGAAGCGC
>CAZFVV010000191.1:0-8992 GCA_964522165.1 uncultured Calditrichaceae bacterium | reverse complement strand
CCGCAGTTGCAGGGGGAGCAGCCGCTGCAGCCGGCCAATCCATCTTCCCGGCGCAGCGAATAATTTGGGAGAGCGGGCCAGGGCCGCGAAAACTTTGAAAGCCGCTTTCTCCACGCCGGCGGATAAGCCTTCTTCCACGATGCGCCGGCGCTGGTAGAGCAGCAACCGGTGCAGGGGAATCTTCACCGGGCAGGCCTCGCTGCAAGCGCCGCACAGGGAGGAGGCGAAGGGCAGGTCTTTCGCTTCCGGCAAACCCAACAATTGCGGGGTGATTACCGCGCCGATAGGCCCCTGGTACACCCAGCCGTAAGCGTGGCCGCCGATGTTTTGATACACCGGGCAGACGTTGTAACAGGCCCCGCAGCGAATGCAATAGAGCGCCTCCTTCAATTGCTCGTCTTTTAAAAAGGAGCTGCGCAGGTTGTCCACTAAGATATAGTACACATTTTCCGGCCCGTCATAGGCGTGGGGCGGGCGGGGGCCGTTGATGAGGGAGACGAAGCTGGTAATCTTTTGCCCCGTGGCGCTGCGGCAGAGCAGGGTAAGAAAGAGATCCAGGTCGGAGACCCGGGGAAGCAGCCGCTCGATGCCGACAAAGGCGAGGTGAACGTTGGGCAGGGCGGCGCACATCCGCGCGTTGCCTTCGTTCTCCACGATCACGATTTGCCCGCTCTCGATGATGCCGAAATTCGCCCCGGTCACGCCCATATCGGCGGCCAGAAATTTCTCCCGCAGCACTTTCCGGGCTACCGCGGTGAGTTCTTCCGGATTTTCGGAATAGGGAACGTGCAGCTTTTCTTGAAATAAACGGCCGATCTCCCGGCGGGACTTGTGCAGCGCCGGGGCGGTGAGGTGCGAGGGCGCTTCCCCGGCTAATTGAATGATGTACTCCCCTAAGTCGGTTTCCACTACCTCCAGGCCCTTTGCCTGCATGTAATCATTGAAACCGATCTCCTCCGTGAGCATGGATTTGGATTTGGCGATCCGTTTTACCCCGTGCTTGCGGGCAATATCTGCCGCAAGGCGGTTGGCTTCCGCCGCGTCCGCCGCCCGGAATACCTCGATGCCCCGTTTGCGGGCGTTTGCCTGGAAAATATCCAAGTTCTCCCACAAATGTTCGATCACCCGGCGCTTGATCCGGCGGGCTTCTTCCCGCAGCGCTTCCCATTCGGGGATTTCCGCGACCCGTTCACTGCGTTTCTGCACCGAGAGCTGCGCCGCCCGGGCGATATTTTCCCGCATCACCCGGTTCTTTAGGTGCTGCGGCAGCTCTTTTTTAAATTGCTTCGTTCGAGGAATCATTTTTTTGAGAGAGGCACAGGTACAAATTCCCCGCCCTTGTAAGGAGTTGACAGATTTTCGAATGCCGGAACGCCGGGAGAGAAAATCAGGGTGGTTATCTCGGTTGGAGCAACGCCAACCACCCCTGCGCCGTTCTCCCGGCAAGCCGGGATTCACGACGCTGTCCCCTCCTTATGTAAGGCTAATTTTACCCACATTTTTTCATTCGTCCCCGCGGGACTATCCTTTGAACCGTTCTTCAGCCCCCGCGATGAATCGCGGGGCTATGTTCATTTATCCCTACGGGATATTTTGCCCTGAAAGGGCTTAATTCCATAGCCCAGGGTAAGCGACGAAGTCGCGCCACCCTGGGGTAAATCATACAAACCAACCGCACCCTGAAGGGGTGCTACAAAACAATAGTGAATTGTGCAACCCCTTCAGGGTTGATTTTATATGCGAATTACCAGTTGAAAAATTATGGCCACGAAGACACCGAGACGTTAAGGAAGCACAAAGAAATAGAAGAAATTTAAGGATATAAACGCTAAAACCTTACCCAGGGTGGCGCGACTATGGCGCTTACCCTGGGCTATGGTGTTTAACGCTTTCAGCGTTGGGGTTTCAAAAATTTGTCAAGTTTTGTAAAGTTGTGTATAAACCATAGCCCGCAGGGACGGCTGAAAATCCCACCTCCTTTTCCCCGTTCCCCACAAAAAGATGTGGGTAGAGATTAGTATGTAAAGAGGGGAATTTAATCGGAAGTTCTCTCGCCAATCGAAAATCTCCATTCACCAACTGAACAACCGGCTCCATTGCAGCCACAGCGCAAAGCGGGCGCTGAATTCGGAAAAAGTTGTCCCTTCCACGTTCCCGTAATTTTTGAAATCGTTGAACCCTAAATCCACCTGCACGTGACCGAGGGAATGGGGCTTGTAAAACGCGGAAACGCCCCATTGCAGATGCCGCTCCACCACCCCGAAGGGAAAAGTCTCGCTATAGCCCTCTTCCACGGTGTAGTTCATAAAATCGTTGTTGAATTCCCCCTGCACGCTGCCCTCACCCTGGCGCACTAAGGTGGCAAAGAGCCGCAGGTTCAATTCCGGGCGAATCCAATCGCCCAGGGAGACGCCGATGCGCTCGAAATTATTGCCCAGGGAGTAGCCGATGACCTCGTTGCGGTGCAGGTACTTATTCCAGGCGTTAGCCGCCACGTTGTAGGTGCGGTTGCGCACCTGCACGTACTCCGCGTTGAACAGCCCGCCCTGCAAGCCCAGGGGATTCGCCCAGTTGACCCCGGCGATCAAGCCCAATTCATTCGGTTCCAAATCGCCGGGCGATTCATTGTCCACCTGGAAGTCGTCAATCAAAAATTCCCCGTAAATCTCCCAATTCGGGAAGAGGTATAAATCCCAGTCGAACTGGTAGAACAGGTTCCCCTCGGAGACGCCCGGCTCCTGGTTCACGTTGTGGGCGTAATACAGGCCGGCCGGGTTCATGTACCCGAATTCCCAGCCGCGGTTCGGCCCGCCATAGAGCACCGCTTCGGAAATTCCGAAGAAAAATTTGTTCTTGATGTTCAGGCTGAGGCGGTGGCCGTTGAGGTAACGGTTGGCCGCGAACGTGGCGGGCGTGCGGGTGGAGTCGGTCACGGTCATCCGATCTAAGGCAATCCCCCAGAAAGAGAATTGCAAAAATTTGTTGCCTAACCGGAAATGGTACATGTCGAAGGGCTGGCTGTTATCGGAGAACAATAATTGACCGCTGCGCCCGGGGCCGATCAGCAGAAAATCCCGCCCGAATTTGGCCTGCACCCAGCCGTACTGCAGCGCGATGTAGGCCTGCTCGGTATAAGAATAGAGGTCCTTATATTCTTTGCCGATGTAACCGGAATCGGCGTTGTTGAACACCCGGGTATTATTATAGAGGGTGAGATGGTCTTTCCAAAAAAGCCCGATTTGGGGATGGAGGTCGATATCGAACTCCTCCGCCAAATCCTGGTCGGAGTAGTTGTAAGCGCCCTCCCCGAAAACCCCGATCTTAAACTGCGGCCCCGCGGTTTCCGGAAAGAGGCGCAGTTGCAGCATATCTAACGCCCGCTGGAGCAGTTCCTTCCATTTTTCACCCGGCAGGCGGCCTAACATCTCCATTCCCGGGCCGAATTCCCGGTAGAGCAGCTTGACCATTTGCCGGTCGCGGCTGCCGGTCGCCAGGGCGTCCCAGTCGATTTCCAGCAACTGCCGGGCAAGCTGCTGGCGGGAATAGGGGCGCTCGCTCACGGATAATTCCGGCAAATAGCCGCGCACTTTCAAATAATCGATGTAGGAATTGGCCCAGTGGTAAGGGGGCAGGGTTTCCTGGGCGAAAAGCGCCGGGGAGGCCAACAACAATCCGGCAGAAATGAGTCGCATCAACATCTTCATAGCCAATCCGTTTTGATGAGTTTAGACAAGAGGCGGGAAAGAATGGTTTTTTTCGCCGCCGGGATAAATCGATAGCTCCCTGGTAGTCGCTTTCCGCTTTTCTCAGCCAACCGGTTACTTCTTCAGGATCGCGCATAGAGAACAATCCCCTCCTCCAGAATGGCATGGATGAACGGCTCTACCCTTGTTTTAGCAAGCTCGATTTCCCGGGGAGTTCTAACAATAATATCCAGCGCAGCAATTCGCGGGTATAACAAGCGGGAGATTTTCCGCTGCCTTTCCGCAGGGGGCAGGGTAGTATTCATAATCACCAGGAGATCAACGTCGCTATCTTCCGTTTGATTACCCTCAACGTAGGATCCGAATAGTATGATTTTTTCCGGATCAACCTGATCAATGATCACCTGAATCATATCGTAAATGAATTGGGGAGGATTTTGCCTTTTGGAGGTAATGATTTCTGATGGATGCATACTCATAGCTGCCCAGTGTTGATGTCATCACGCCGAAATATTCCCGGCTGAAACATACAAAATGAATCCCTGGTTTTCAACTCATTCTGAGCTTGCAGTGGTTTATGTCATCATTTCGATAAATATTTCCACGCAGCCAATCCGGTTTATGAATTTAGAAAAGAGGAGAGAAAGAATAAGGGGGAAAAACTGATGGCGGAGTGTCAAGGCTCAGCTTGACACTCGTCAAACTGAAGTTTGACACTCCTAAACCGGTTCAATACGCCCCGTGGCCCACAAACATGGCCGGGATGGTCTCGAACATGATTTCGATGTCGAAGAAGATGGATTGATTTTCGATGTAATAGAGATCTAACAGGCACATCTCTTCGAAGGAGAGGTTGCTGCGCCCGGAGATTTGCCACAAGCCGGTGATGCCCGGGCGGGTCTCGCCGCGCTTCATGTACCAGTCGTAATTCATCTTGTCGTTTTTCAGGCGGTCGAAATCGCTGATGGGCAGGGGGCGGGGGCCGACGATGCTCATCTCGCCTTTCAGCACGTTGATGAACTGGGGAATCTCGTCTAAGCTGTATTTGCGCAGCCAGCGCCCTACCGGGGTCACCCGGGGATCGTTTTTCATCTTGAAGAGCGCCCCGTTGGATTCGTTCTCTCCCCAGAATTGCTCTTTCATCTCATCGGCGTTTTCGTACATGGTGCGGAATTTATAGAACCAGAAAACCGGCCCGCCTTTGTAGAGGGCGCGTTTCTGCTTGAAGAAAACCGGCCCTTTGGAGGTTAGCTTGATCATCAATGCGATGGCGAGGCCTAAGGGAAGCAGTAAAATGCTCAGCATTGCCAAAACGGCTAAATCGAAAACCCGTTTGGTAAGCTGCTCCCATTTGCGCACCCGCAAGCGATGGGAATCGGTGGTCAGGGGCACCCCGGTCACGTCCTTCACCTTGAGCTGGTGCATCAGGTGCTTGATGTGCGGGGAAACCATCTTCACGTTCACGTGGTTTTTCTCGCAGGCTTTGCGCACAATCTCATATTTCCGGTGCATCATGGAATCGCTGACGATAAAGACCTGGTCAATGTGATGTTGGGGGATCAGGCGGTCAACGTCTTCATATTTACCCACGATACGGGGAATCACCTCGGGGTCGTGGCGATGGGGAACGCCGTTGGCGATGAAACCCTTTACTTTGTAATAATCCCCGTAAACGTCGCTCAGCAGCTCCGTGAAGTGGGCGGCGGAAGCGTCGGTTCCCACGATCAGGACCTGTTTCCCGCCGAACCCGCGCCGGAACAGGATGCGGTTGAGGCGGCTCAACAGGGAGTGGGAAATCTCTAACATAAAATATTGCACCATCAGGAAGATGATGACCACCCCGCGCGAGAACTGGTGTCCTTTGATCAGGAACAGGTAGGACATCACGAACAGGGCCAGGTAGTAGGTAAACTTCTTTAAATGCTGTTTCTGGTTATCGAGGGTGCTGTTGAAGATACCGCGGTACACGCCCAACCCCAGGGAGAGGGGAAAAAAGACCAGGTTGATGAACAGCCACGGTTTCCAGTAGGTAAAAGGGTCCGGAAAGTTGGGAAAGCGCAGGTGAATGGCTAACAGAAAGGAGACGTTGATCAACGCAAAGTCTGTCAACACGATCAACAAGGTGTAAATGTAACGCCAGTTTCTCTTGAACATGATCCAAAAACCCTTTCGACGTTTTCACAGTCGTCTGTATTTAGAAGACCTGTTTTCCAATATCGGAACAACTCTCCGATACTTAACCCGAAATCGCGAGCGTCAGTGAGTCGAAAGCTATGATAGTTGAAGAAAAAAAACACCCCGTGACCAATGCGACAAATATGAATATTTATCTATAAAACTGATTGCAGCCGATAAGAGGATGGATAAATTTAAGGAAAAAAAGGAATTTTCAAATAGATTTTTAAATATTCAGCTAATTGCTATTCGCCGCTTCATTTTCCCGGTACCAGCGATAGGCGGCGAAAATTCCTTCTTGCAGGGAAATCGCGGCTTTCCATCCTAAGGCGTGCAGGCGGGAAACATCCAACAACTTCCGGGGAGCGCCGTCGGGTTTGCCGGAATCGAAGCGCAACTCCCCCTCGAATCCCACGATCTCTTTGATCAGCAGCGCCAGATCCTTGATGGTGATATCCTCCCCTACCCCGATGTTCACGATTTCGCTCCCGTCATAACGCTGCATCAAAAACAGGCAGGCGGCGGCCAGGTCATCCACGTACAGGAATTCGCGGCGGGGCAAGCCGCTGCCCCAAATTTCCACGAAGGCGCGGTTGTTGATTTTCGCCTCGTGGAATTTGCGGATCAAGGCCGGCAGCACGTGGGAGGTTTGCAGGTCGAAATTATCGTTGGGACCGTAGAGGTTGGTGGGCATTACGGAAATAAACCGGGTTCCGTACTGGCGGTTATAGGCCTGGCACATTTTGATGCCGGCGATTTTGGCAATGGCGTAAGGCTCGTTGGTGGGTTCTAACACCCCGGTCAGCAAATGTTCTTCCTTCATGGGCTGGGGAGCCAATTTGGGATAGATGCAGGAGCTGCCCAGGAAGAGCAGTTTTTTCACCCCGTGGAGGTAACTTTGATGGATCACGTTAGTCTGGATGGCCAGGTTATCGTGAATGAACTCCGCCGGGTAAGTATTATTCGCCAGGATGCCCCCGACCTTTGCCGCGGCTAAGAAGACGTACTCCGGCTTTTCCGCGGCGAAGAATTCCGCCGCCGCAGGCTGGCTGCGCAAATCTAATTCCCGGAAAGTACGGGTGATGATGCGCCGGAATCCCGCGGCGGATAATTTTCGGTGAATCGCCGAGCCGACCAGCCCCTGGTGGCCGGCGAGATAGATTTTGGCGGTTTTTTCCATGAATCTACCTGGTTAAATGGATGGTTGGAGTGATGGATTAATGGATTGATGAGGGTCGAATGGCCTTTCAACCGTTTAGCGAGGTATCGTATAGATCATAAAAGGGCATGAATTTGACCGTGGTGTTATGGATAACCACGCTCTCCCGCAAATCCAAATTGATCACCCAGGCTTCCGGCGGGGCATATTTTTCGATGAAACTTCTCAAAGACCGTTTGACGGCGGGTTGTTGGAGAGAAGCGTATTTTACTTCCACCGGCACAAGCTGCCGCTGCCGGTTGATGATGAAATCCACTTCGGTTTTATCCGCGGTGCGCCAAAAATGCAGCGAAGCGCCGCTCCATTGCAACTTCTCTTGCAGAAGATTGCAGATCAAATTTTCGAACAGGAAACCTAATTCGTTGGGATTTTCTAAATTTCCGGTCGATCCCACCGCATAGTTGCGCAGCCCGAGATCATAAAAATAAAGGTGGTGGGATTTGATAATTTCTTTGCGAACATTTGTAAAGAAGGGCGGCACGGTCTTGATGATGTAAGTTCTTTTAAAGAAAGCCGATTTAGTGCAAAATAAATTTTGCACTCCTTTTTGCCTATTGCCTGCTTTTCACCCCCCCATCCCCTTCATTGCCACTTCCCGCCGGGCCAGCTTCCAATCCGCTTCTACCATGATCTTCACCAATTCCTTGAAGGTAATTTTAGGCGCCCAGCCTAACTTCTCCTTCGCTTTGGCGGGATTGCCGATCAGCAGCTCCACCTCCGTGGGGCGATAATAGCGCGGGTCGATCTCCACCACCACGTCTCCTACCCGCAATTGATCCGCTTTAACGGAATCGAGCATCGAAAATCGAGACTCGAAAATCGTTCTGACTGCCCCCTGCTCCTCCTTCCCCTCCCCTGCCCACTCCAACTCTATGCCTAACAGCCGGAAGCTCTCTTCGATGAATTCCCGCACCGAATGGGTTTCCCCGGTGGCAATCACGAAATCTTCCGGCTCGCGGTGCTGCAACATCAGCCACATTGCCTCCACGTATTCCGGGGCGTAGCCCCAGTCGCGGCGGGCGTCGAGGTTGCCTAAGTAGAGCTTATCCTGCAACCCCGCGGCGATGCGGGTGGCGGCGCGGGTAATTTTGCGGGTCACAAAAGTCTCTCCCCGGCGGGGCGATTCGTGGTTGAACAGAATCCCGTTGCAGGCGAACAGCCCGTAGGCTTCCCGGTAATTCACGGTAATCCAGTAAGCGTACAACTTGGCCGCGGCATAGGGGCTGCGGGGATAGAAAGGAGTGGTCTCGCCCTGGGGAATTTCCTGCACCAGGCCGTATAGTTCCGAGGTGGAAGCCTGGTAAAAGCGCGCCGGCATCCCGGTCTCCTTGATGGCATCCAAAAAGCGCAGCGCGCCCACCGCATCCACCTCCGCGGTATATTCCGGCACCTCAAAGGAAACCCCCACGTGGCTCTGGGCGGCGAGGTTGTAAATTTCCTCCGGCTGCACCTTCTCCAAAATGCGGTTGAGGTTGGAGGAATCGGTCAGATCCCCGTAATGCAGCGCCATTCTGCGCGGCTGTTCGTGGGGATCCTGGTAAATATGGTCGATGCGGGCGGTGTTGAAGGAGCTGGCGCGGCGGATGATGCCATGCACCTGGTAGCCTTTGGCCAGCAAAAATTCGGTCAGGTAACTGCCGTCCTGCCCGGTGATACCGGTGATGAGAGCTTTTTTCATATAAAACACTCTGATTAAGAAGTTTATGAGGAGTGAGAGAAATTCTGATTGTGGTTTTAGCTCTACTTTAAGACTTTGAGGGAAAAGAGCAAAAGTGAAGACTTGTCAAGCTCTTGACATCCCCCCTGCCCCCCTTCAAAGGGGGGAAATTTAAGCTGCGTACGCCGGAATCCCCCCTTTGAAGGGGGGCAGGGGGGATGTCCAGGGCTACAGAGG
>CAZFVV010000190.1:0-9094 GCA_964522165.1 uncultured Calditrichaceae bacterium | reverse complement strand
CTCCACTCACCCCCCGCTCCCGCCCCCTCCCGACTTATGGGTAATGCATAGCCTACAGGAGGAGGGAAGGGGAGGGTTGGGGTGGGGATGGGTGAGGTCAGCCGGACGGTGGGGAAGGGTGAGGTTCACAAATTATCCACAGGGTAACCTTTGCTCCACTGCGAAAAAATATATCATTGCTGTTGAAAACCTGCCATTCCGCGCTTAATTTATTTCAGCAGATTGCGTTGTTCTCCGGCATAATATAGAGAGACTTGAAGGGAGCAAACTGATGATGCAAACCCTCTGGAACTGAATCATCGACAACGCCCAATGGCTCTTCGGCGGCATCGGGGCCATTTTCATCGGTTTCGTACTCAAAAAAATCTTCTTCGACCGCACAACGCCCCATGCCAATACTAAAACCGGCGACCACATCGAAACCAGGGGCGACTACAGCCCCGGCAAGGTAGAAGGGGATTACAACCTTGACCAGAGCACCCACGTCCACCAACCCCCTCCGCCCCCGCCGCCAAAAAAAGCCTGACCTCTCTGCCCCCCCAAACCGCCGGCTTCATCGGCAGAGAGGTCGAGCTTAAAGAATTCGAAGCCCGCTTGCGCGACCGCTGCCCCGTCGTGCTCATCAACGGCCTCGGCGGAGTCGGCAAAACCGAACTCTGCCGCCGCTACTTCTGGGAGAGCCTCGACCGCTTTACCCATCTCGCCTGGATAAACTACCTCGGCAGCCTCAAAGAATCCTTCGCGACCCAGTTTACCGCCATTCCCGCGCCCAAAGAACAGAAACTCGAAGAGCGCTTCTCTGCGATCCTGGTAGAACTCAACAACCTCGATGCCAATTCCCTGCTCATCATCGACAACATCGATCATCCGGAAGACCCCGACCTGCCCTGCCTGCGCGCCCTGCCCTTCAAAGTCATCGCCAACTCCCGCCTCGCTTTAACCGGCTTCGAAGCCTATCCCCTCGGCTTCCTCAGCCCCGAAAAATGCCAGGAACTCTTCCGGCGCCACTACAAAGGCAAAGCCGATGGCCAGGCCCTGGAGCAGCTCATCGAGCGCGCCGGCCGCCACACCCTCACCGTGGAGCTGCTCGCCCGAACCGCGGCGGCTGCCGGCCTCTCCCTTCCCGCCCTGCTGGATAAATTAAAACAGGCCGGTTTCAACCTCAGCAACCTCGTCCCCGAAACCGTGCCCCTCGACTGGCACGGCGAAACCGCCCGCCGCCGCCTCTTCGAGCATTTAGAAAAAGTCTTCGACCTCTCCAACCTCAACAAAGAAGAGCGCTACGCCCTCGCCAACCTCGCCGTGCTGCCCCCCCTCTACCTCGACCGCGGCGAAGTGAGCGAATGGCTGCAGCTCTCCAGCAAAGACCCCCTCAACGCCCTGGTCGAAAAAGGCTGGCTGCAGCAGCAGGACGAGCAGGTATTCTGCCACCAGGTCATCCGGGAAGTCGCCCGCGCAAAGCTGCAGCCGCAGCTCGAGACCTGCCGCAGTCTCCTCAACGCCCTGGCGACAAAGCTCTACCGCCAGCCGCAAGAAACGCCTCTCCAGAAGGCGAAATATATGGAGCTTGGCCAATCAATTTTAGACTGCTTCCCCGATGAGCACCCCGATCTTGCCACATTAGCAAACAACCTGGCGTTACGCTACTATGATTTCGCCCAATACTCCCGCGCCGAACCCCTCTACCGCCGCGCCCTGGAAATTTGGGAGAAAGCATTGGGCAAAGATCACCCGAATGTCGCCTCCGCTTTAAACAACCAGGCAGGCTTGCTCTCCGCCCAGGGCCGCTATGCCGAAGCCGAACCCCTCTACCGCCGCGCCCTGGAGATTGACGAAAAAGCCCTCGACAAAGACCACCCCGCGGTCGCCACCCGCTTAAACAACCTGGCGTAATTGCTCCGCGACCAGGGCAACAATACCGAAGCCGAACCCCTCTACCGCCGCGCCCTGGAAATCCGGGAAAAGCAACTGGGGCCAAACCATCCCGATGTGGCGCAAAGTTTAAACAACCTGGCGGAATTGCTCCGCGCCCAGGGCAACTATGCCGAAGCCGAACCCCTCTACCGCCGCGCTCTGGAAATCTTTGAGAAATCCCTCGGCAAAGACCACCCCAACGCCAAAACCGTGCGCAATAACCTGGAAATTTTATTGGCGGAGAAGAAATAAAGACCGCAAAGGTTTTTGAAACCTTTGAGGTCTTTGAGTTGGGCAAAGACCACCCCAACGCCAAAACCGTGCGCGACAACCTGGAAATTTTATTGGCGGAGAAGAAATAAAGACCGCAAAGGTTTCTCCCGAAGGAATGGCAGTGTAAAGTTTTGCAGCGGCGGTCTAAATGGTTGGCGCCGCCTTGCCAAAATGTGCCGCGGGCTGCTAAACCGTTAGAATGGGCTTGTAAATATTGGCCGGGGGAGTCTAACGGATTAGAATGATATTGTAAAAGTTTACCGGGGCATTCTAAAAGGGGCCACAAAGAAACCATAAATTTCTGTTACTGTTCAGCCATTCATTGATAGGCAAAATGATTTCATGGCAAAATAATACACTTTTTTAGCCGATGCTTCGAAGTATTAAAAAGTCTCTGTTGGTATATTTTGAGTTCAATCGTCACCTCCCGGGACTACCTCGCCGCTTTACTCCGTTACCCGTGTCTTATCACCTGGTACTTGACAACTTAAGGGAATTGTGCAACCCTTTCAGGGTTGATTGGATATGGATATTTTATACCCCAGGGTGGCGCGCCGACGGCGCTTACCCTGGGCTGTGCTGTTTAACCGCTTCGCGGTATTATTTGCAGAATGCAATAGCCCTGCTCCTGGGAGGGAATTGGAGCCGTCGCTACTGGATACTCGCCAAAATTGCCAGAGACCACGTGATAAGACACGTTACCCGGAAATAAATTTCCGGGCTATTTTCGATCATCCCCCCGGGATGTTGGCTCTGCAGCGCACTCGATTACGCTCTTATTGGGCGTGGCGGTATAAGTTCAAACTTTTGAAACGGCTTCTTAGCAGCGTCTGCCCCCGGTTTTTGCCGCATTCCGAATTTTCAGAATCAGGCTCAAAACCTTTAGAACCCCGTTCGGAATTTTCAGAATGCCATTCCAAACGATTAGACAGGCTTTCCGAATTTTCAGAATGCGGTTCTAAACGTTTAGACAGGCCTTCGGGATTTTCAGAATGGGATTCTAAAGGTTTAGACAGGCTTTCCGGATTTTCCGAATGCGATTCTAAACATTTAGACAGGCTTTCGGGATTTTCCGAATGCGATTCTAAACGTTTAGACAGGCCTTCCGAATTTCCGGAAACGCATTCGGCAGTGGTTAAGTTTGGGCTGATGAAAGAGTAATTGCCACGAAGGCACAAAGTTACGAAGCATCACAAAGGGGTAGTGATAAATTGTTAATGCTGCCTGCGACAAGCAAGGATGCTTGTCGCACTGTACGACCCCGCTCCTTGCGGGGTCGCTGCTGCAAGGAGCATTAATGGTTTAGGACTACCCACAAAGGTATTGAATACTCATCAGAAATAGTGGATTCCCGCTTTCGCGCATAGCGTAAACGTAAGCGTTTTGCAACGTGTCCCCCAGAGTTCTTCCGTTTATAGACAGGTCTATTGCGTTGTAATTACGCCGAAGGCGTTACATATCACAGCCCAGGGTTCGACTACGTCGAACCCTGGGACAAGAGAAATTAGAATGCCGGAAACCCTGCAAGGGTTTTACAAACCACCCATTGTGAAACCCTTTCAGGGTTTCGGGTAAATCGGTTATTTCGTTACCCAGGGTTCCCCGTGGCGGGGAACCCTGGGCTATGTTGTATAACGCCTTCGGCGTAAACGGTTTTGCCCGGCTTAAGTTTACGCTTATGCGCTTTCGCGGGAATGGCAAAATAGGTGGTCGAAGAGAATAACGACATTACCTGTTTAGGACTACCAGTACGTTAACCTTAGCTGTTTCCATGCCACCCCTCCGGGGTTATCATCAGGCGATCTTGTAAAAAACTGCGGAGCGGTGATATGTGGATAGGAAATTGAAAGCACCCTTCCCCAACAGTATCATTACCATAATGCGCAAGCTCCCTACCACTTCACTTTCCCGATGTGCCCCAACGGGCCGATGAGGGTGTTGTAAACCAGGTATAAAAAATCGAACCCTAACGTTGCGGGAAGGGAAAATTCCTCCCGGAAGAGTTTTTGCCCCCGGCGGAGAACCAGCGCATCGCCGGCCAGTTTCAGGAGCAGGAGCAGCAGCCCCGGCCCGTAGAACAGCCCCCCCAGCCAGAGGATGAGGTTGGCGGCGTGGAAGAGGAAATATCCCGCCTGCAAGCGGAAGCGGTATTTCTTCCCCGCGGAAAAATGCCGCCGCCGCTGGCGCAGGAACTGCCGGAAGCTCTCCGGCGGTGCGGTGCGAATCCAGCCCTGCGGCTCCAAACACATTTGCACCGGCAGGCGCTGCTCCCCCATCTTTTGCAGCAGCAGGTCGTCGTCCCCCCCTAAAGAGGATTCGATGCCCGCGAATCCCTTTACGTGTTCAAACGCCGATTTCGTATATCCCCAGTTGCCCCCGTAGGCGATGAGCGGGCGCTCCCGCCCGATACCCGCCCCGGCGATGCACCAGCTGACTAACTTTTCGAACGCCAAAAATTTCTGCCAGAGAGTTTGGGGAGGGATGAATTTCATCAGGCCGACCACCGCGGCGGCGCCCCCGGCAAAACCGCGGTTCATGGCCCACAGGTGGTGCTCCGTGGGAACCACGTCCGCGTCCAAAAAGAGCAGGTGTTCGTGCGCCGCGGCCTCGACGGCCCGCGCCAGGGCGTGCTTTTTGGGCGAGACGCCCGGCGGCGCAGCGGTAATTTTGATGATTTTCAGGCGGGGAAATTCTTTTTGAAACGCGCGGGCGAGAGCCGCGGTCTCATCGCTGCAGCGGTCTGCGGCCAGGATGATCTCGTACCGCCCCGCGGGGTAGTTCTGGCGCGTTAATTTTTCTAAGCAGCGGGCAATGCTCCCCGCCTCATTGTGGGCGGCGATGATCACGGAAAAGGGGAGCGCTTCCGCATCGTTTTGCAGCGGGGCTTGTGCGAAGGGAAGGGATTTTGCGGCGAGCCTTTTCAAACCTCGCAGCGCCCAGATCAGGAAGTAGAGATAGACCGCCAACGCGAGCAGGAGCGCAATCCATGCCATCAGGAATCGTGGCTCCAGCGCTTCTTATCCCGGAAATCCTTGCCCCAGTTCAGCTTGCTGTGCAGCAGGTGGAAAAAATTGCTCTGCGAAGGCTTCACCAGGCGGGCGCAGAAGGGCGCTTTTTCGATGGCCAGGAGGGTGCGGGTGGGGCAGTAGTGCACGTTCTGCCCGTCCGCGGCGATGATGAACTCCGGGTGCTCGGTGCGCACCCGCACGGTAATTTTCGAATTTTCGGGGATGATGGTGGGGCGGTTGGTGAGGGAGTGGGGGCAGACCGGGTTGATCACCAGCGCCTCCGTCGAGGGCAGCACAATCGGCCCCCCGGAGGAGAGCGAGTAGCCGGTAGAGCCGGTGGGGGTGGAAATCAGCAGCCCGTCGGCGATGTAAGTGTTCAGGTATTGCCCGTCCACTTCCGTCTCGATCTGGATGACCCGCACGGAGCTGCCCTTGTCGATCAATATTTCATTCAGCCCGTAGAGCGGTTTGGGATCGCCCTCGATGGCGCCTTTGACCATGATCCGCCTCTCGACCCGGTATTCCCCGGCAATGATTTTCTCGAATTCGGGAATGAAGCTTTCTAAGGGGATTTCGGTGAGGAATCCCAATCCCCCCACGTTGACGCCTAAGATGGGGGTTTCCGCTTCGCTCACCAGGTGAACGGTGCGCAGAATGGTGCCGTCGCCCCCGATGGCCAGGATCATATCGCACTGGCCGGGGAGCTCTTTTTCCGGAAAAGATGGGAAGTTCGCGATGGCGAAGCGGGCGTTTTCCGGGATACTCTCCGAGAGGACCAGGGGAATGCGTTTTTTTTCAAACCAGCTCAAGAGGGCGGGAAGCTCTTTCCAGAACAGGTCTTTGCGCGTATTGGCAATTAAACCGTATCTCAAGCCCAAAAGCCTCGCATTGAATGCATCAACAGACGATTGCCGACGGCCGCGGGGAACGTCCCCGGTCAATCGGGCAGGGCAAAGTACGCTAAAGCGCCGCTTTTGTCAAGAAAGGAAAGGTTTTGGGGATTGAAGATGGAAAATTGAAGATTGCAGCAATCGCCTCTTTCCTCCGTAATAATTGGCAATTGCCAATTGCTAATTGGCAATTTTATACTGCCCCTGAGACATTGCACTGCAACGTCTCTACCGCTGCACCCTGCCCGTGCTCCTGCTCCTGCCACTGCCCCTGCTAACGCTCCCCGCCGTTTCCGCCTTTTTGCGCCAGGGCGATGGCGCCTAAGATTCCGGCGCGGTTTCCCAATTCCGGGGGCACGATGTATTGGTCTAAATGCGCGGCGATTTCC
The DNA here is from genome assembly GCA_964522165.1 of uncultured Calditrichaceae bacterium. GTDB lineage: Bacteria > Calditrichota > Calditrichia > RBG-13-44-9 > J075 > JABWBP01. The sequence goes on along the minus strand of CAZFVV010000190.1, from coordinate 2,620 downwards.
GGGAGTTGGAGGTAGTTGTTCAACAACCGGCTCACCTTCTGGCGGATGAGGGGAAAGAGTTGCCGCTGCTCCATCACTCCCCCGCCCATGATGATGCGCTGCGGGGCCAAGGTGAGCAGGAAATTCACCGCCGCGTGGGCCAGGTACTCCGCTTCCAACTCCCAGGCGGGATGCTCCGGCGGGAGGGTCTCGGCGCGGCGGTTCCAGCGTTCTTCCAGGGCCGGGCCGGAAGCCAATCCCTCCAAACAATCCCCGTGAAAGGGGCAGTTGCCGGGAAAGGGATCGCGCTCGCGGTCGTGGGGAACGCGGATGTGCCCGGCCTCGATGTGATTGAACCCGTGCAGCAGCAGCCCGTTGGTCATCGCGCCCCCGCCGATGCCGGTGCCGACGGTGAGGTAGAGGAAGTCGTGCAGGTTCCGGGCCGCGCCCCAGGTATGCTCGCCGAGAGCCGCGGCGTTGGTGTCGGTATCGAAATATACCGGCAGCCCCAGCGCCCGCTCGAGCCGCCCGGCGAAGTCGGTGTTGGCCCAGCCGGGTTTGGGAGTGGTGGTGATGTACCCGAAGGTGGGAGAGCCGCGCCGGGCGTCCACCGGGCCGAAGGAGCCTATTCCGATTGCCGTTAGCGGCTGCCCCCGGCGCTGCTCCCGGAAGTACGCGACGGCGCGGTCGAGGGTCTCCTCCGGGGTGGTGGTGGGAAAGCGAACTTCATTGCGGAGATCCTGCGGGCCAGAGCCGACAGCGCACACGAACTTCGTGCCCCCGGCTTCGATCCCCCCGCAGTGCTGTGAAAGCCTGTTTTTCTTCATGATAGCGTAAAAATAATGCCGCGGCGCGGGATTCATTCCAGGTTTTTTATCGCCCTGTCGGCTTTTCGATCATACGCCAGGGCTTTTTCCAGCGCCGGTTTGAGCGCCTCGGACCAGAGCCGGTACCCCGCGGCGCTGAGGTGCAAACCGTCCTCCAGGAATAGTTCGCTGCCGGGTTTGCCGCCGCCGGCGAGCATGGGCGCGGCGGTGTCGGCGTAGAACAGGCGCTCGTCGCCGGCGCAGTAGGCTTCGATCAGCCCGTTGGCCTTTTTCATCTCCGGCCAGAAATTCCAGCGCGCCAGGCTGGGCTTGATGGGCAGAAAAATGATCCGGGTTTCCGGCAGGGCCTGGCGAACCCGCTCCACGAAGCGCCGGAAATCGGCTAACACCCTTTCCGCGGATTTGCCGTCGGCGACGTCATTGTCCCCGGCGTAAAAAACGATCGCCGCCGGGCGGTAGGGCAGCACGATCTTCTCCATGAAAAAGAGCACGTCGGAGATATGCGCTCCCCCAAAACCACGATTGATCACCGGGAATTGCGGGAAAGATTCCGCGGTGTTCCAGAGGCGAATGGAGGAGCTTCCCGCGAAGAGCGCCGCGTTGCGTGGGACGGAATTTTGCCGGTCCCACTCCAAAAAGCGGGTAATCTCCTCGTCAAAACGATGGGGATCGGGATCTTTTTCGCCGGCGCAAAGTGGCAGAAATGCCAACAGGCCGATGAGAAACGGCGCGGCCAGGCGCATGAACAAACGGGGGAATTTTCCACAGGCCATTGCGAAATCCTCCAAGAGCGTGAGGGAATCTCACAAATTCCCGCGATGAATCGCGGGGCTATTCATTTGCTCGCTTAGACTTGAATAGCCCCGCCCCGGCCATCCGGGGCGGGGATTGGGTGAAAATGCCAACCCTCATTAGTCTTGCAGTGTTATCCGTGTGCCATTTAAACGATAGTTTTAAAGTAGAACGAAACCGTATCACCGGGTCTGATCGACAATCACTTCGAGGTTGCTGGCGCTTCCCTTGCTGATGACCGGGTAGGCTTTGCTGCTGGTAAACAGGGCCTTTCCGGAACCATCTTCGATGCGGGCGAGAAGGCGGTACTGATGGTTGGGGTCGATCCTGTCCGGGGGGCAGCTGATCTGAAATTTGATCGGAACCGCGCCGGGGTTCTTGATGGTTTGCTCGGCCACCACCACGAAATCCCGCACCCGTTCCGATACATCGATAATCTCTATCCGCACCACTGCGTCCGGGGGCAGGGCAATCTTCTGCCGGTAAGTAATCGTTCCGCTAACTTCCGGTTCCACAGTTTGGGCGGTTGGGGTTTGGGTGGTCGTGGTCTGGGTGTTCGGGACAGGCTCCGGATTGCTTACCTGGCAGGCGTGCAGGAGCAGCAACAGCGGAATCACATAAAGTATCCTGAATTTGACGGCCATTGAATACCTCTGCGATGGTTGAATTTGCACTTCCGAAGTTAAAATTTTCCTGACATCCATTCGATTCATCAAATCTATTTCTACCCCAAGATACGGTATCTTTGGGGTGAAAAAAACAGTAATTTGGGAACGCTGCGGCCCCCGCTATCTCAAAAATGATCGCTTTCCATGGCGCGGTAATTTTACGAAATTGCCATCGCCGCCGGGGAGACAGAAATTACGCGTGGATAGGAGAGGCGGAATAGTTACAAAATCATTGGATTACCCGGGGGTATTTTATTAGTATTGGCCTTTTGGCGGCTATTGATGAAGGAGTGAGAACCATGATGCAGAACATCTTAGTGACCGGCGGCTGCGGATTTATCGGCAGCAATTTCA